>CAJUDQ010000008.1:95808-106477 GCA_910585215.1 uncultured Lachnospiraceae bacterium
TGTGAAAAAATATACGAATTTTCTTTTCAACGAAACTATAATCCTTATACTTTACTGTCTCTTTGAAATCCTTCTTTTTCTTTTCCGCTATAATTAACACCCTGCAGGCCATATTGCCTTGCAGGGTGTCGATTAGAAACATATTTCTATTTCATTTTCATAATATTGTTCTTGAAAATATATTGTTTTTTTAATTTCATCCTTTGTGAAATTTACTCCTTCAGGTGCAGCGACAAGTCTGTCTTCTACATCGTTCTGATGATAGACAATTCCGATAATACGAGCTGTGTATTCCCTGACTGGAACATTCACACCAAGTAAATACACATCAAGTTTCACACGGTTATCACCCAATACATCAAGGTATCCATAATTGACAGGGTATGTAAAGTCAGGATGCTCAGGATGTACATGTCCAATCGGTCTATCTATGTTCAGAACCATTGTTTTTCCAAGATATGATTTGATAAGTGCCTTTCTTAAAGTATTAACAATAAAATCATGTTTTCCTTTAAGATATTCTTCTCTGCCGCCATCACCAGAAAACTGCTGTGAAAGAGATACTTTCAGATTTTCATACTCTTTTGCAATTGAAGGTGTGCTATTAAGATAATCTCTAAAATTGATATAGTTTATCCAATCTATACTGTCTGTATAAACAACATGAATAAAATGCGTTTGCAAATCTCCCTTACCTTCATAAAAGTTGCCACAGGCAAATAATAACTGATTTCTGACAGACGCCTGTGCATTAGGACGATAGTAAAAACCATCGCTTTTTAATTCTTTTTCGTAAGCAAGAATGTCGTTAAAATCATCAACTGCAACCGCAATATCAATGATTGGCTTTGCTTTTATGGAAAGTATGGAAGTGCTTCCCACATGCTGAATATCTTTTATAACATTGCCCAATAATTTCTTCAAACGAGAAATTGTATTCTGAGCTTCTATTTCCCATTCTTTTTCGTGTTCGCATAGCTTCACAGTTCCCCGTTTTAATCCAATCATAACTTAACCTCCAAATAATGCCCAATCTCATAGAGAGTTGTAGGATTTGAATTTCTTTTAGAAATAATCGCAATGAGAATCATTCTCTATGATATAAAGTACTTCACTCCGGATTCAAATACCTTCATATCCTGCTCTCCATAAATATTCATGGCAACAGATGTTCCTTTTCTTTCAATATGAGCCATTTTTCCAAAGCATCTTCCATCAGGGCTGGTAATGCCTTCAATTGCAGCATAAGAACCATTTACATTCCATTCTTCGTCCATTGTCGGATTGCCTGCCTCATCTACATACTGTGTAGCTACCTGTCCATTTTCAAACAGTTTCTTTATCCATTCTTGTTCTGCCACAAAGCGTCCTTCTCCATGAGAAGCCGGTGTTACATAAGTTTTTCCAAGCTCTGCCTGCAAAAGCCAAGGAGATTTATTGGATACTACTTTCGTATATACCATTTTTGAAATATGGCGGTTAATTGTATTGAATGTAAGGGTTGGCGATTTTTCATCCTGTCCAGTAATCTTTCCATTTGGTACAAGCCCAAGTTTAATCAATGCCTGAAAACCGTTACAGATACCAAGCGCCAGTCCGTCTCTCTGCTCGAGCAGTCTGTGTACCGCTTCCTTTATCTTTTCATTCTGGAACGCAGTTGCAAAAAACTTTGCAGAACCGTCCGGTTCATCACCCGCTGAAAATCCTCCTGGAAACATAATAATCTGTGCATTGTCAATGCTCTTTTCAAAAATTTCCACAGATTCTCTGATATCTTCTGCATTCAGGTTTTTAAACACCTTGACGACAACTTCTGCACCTGCCTGTTCAAATGCCTTTGTACTGTCATATTCACAGTTTGTACCCGGAAATACCGGAATAAATACAGTTGGTCTTGCCACCTTATGTCTGCATACATACACATTGTCTGCATGATATACAGGAGTATCCACACTTTCTTTATTATCTGTTGCACGTGTCGGAAATACTTTTTCCAATGGAGCCATCCATGTCTCAAAAGCCTGTTCCATGGAAATCTCTACTGCTCCATATGTGAATCTGGCATTGTCTGTAACAGTACCAATTGTCATATAGTTATCTGAAAGCTCTCTCATCACCTCATCCAGCTCATTCAGTTTTTCAGCAGACACTTCCGCTATCAGATTACCAAATTCTACTGCAAATAAATCCTCTGCCTTTACACTTTCTTCTATATTGACACCAAGCCTGTTTCCAAATGCCATTTTTGAAACTGCTGCTGACACACCCTTTGCATCCAGCGCATAGGCAGAAACAATTACTTTTTTCTGAATCAGTTCATGTACAGCCTGATATACCTTCATTACTCTGTTATATACCGGTTTGTCATATTCATCTCTTTCAATTACAAATTTTACAAGCTTATTTCCGGCCTTTTTCAGTTCAGGTGTAATAATATCTCCCTGCTTTGCAACATCTACTGCAAAGGAAACCAGCGTCGGCGGAACATCAATTTCATTAAAGGTTCCTGACATACTGTCCTTGCCGCCAATAGAAGGAAGTCCAAAGCCAAGCTGCGCATCATAAGCTCCAAGAAGCGCTGCAAACGGCTGGCTCCATCTTTTTGGTTCCTCTGTCATCCTTCTGAAATATTCCTGAAACGTAAAGCGAATTTTTTTGTAATCCCCGCCGGCCGCCACAATTCTTGCCACTGATTCCACAATCGCATAAATTGCTCCATGATATGGACTCCAGCTTGATAAATACGGGTCAAAACCATAACTCATCATAGTAACTGTATCACAGTTTCCATGAAGTACCGGCAGTTTCGCCACCATTGTCTGTACTTCTGTCGTCTGATATTTCCCGCCATAAGGCATAAATACAGAGCCTGCTCCAATAGAACCGTCAAACATCTCCACAAGCCCTTTTTGAGAGCATACATTCAGGTCAGACAGCGTTTCCAGCCATTTTTGTTTGACATCTTCGACATTGGTTTTTTGAAAGAAATTGTTTTCTTTTACCGGCATATCTACAAATACTCCGGTTTCCTGATGCGCGCCGTTTGTATCAAGAAATGCTCTGGAAATATCCACGATTGTCTTTCCTCTCCATTTCATGGTAAGTCTTGGCTCTTCTTTTACAATTGCTACCTTGACAGCCTCAAGATTTTCCTCGGCGGCATATTTCATAAATTCATCTACATTTTCAGGAGATACTACCACAGCCATTCTTTCCTGTGATTCTGAAATTGCGATTTCGGTTCCATCAAGACCGGCATATTTTTTCGGCACCATATCAAGATGAATATCCAGACCGTCTGCCAGCTCTCCAATCGCAACAGATACACCGCCTGCGCCAAAATCGTTGCACTTTTTAATTAACAGACTGACTTCTTCTCTTCTGAATAATCTCTGAATCTTTCTCTCGGTTGGTGCATTTCCTTTCTGAACCTCCGCACCGCAGGTCTCCAGTGATTTTGTTGTATGAACCTTGGAAGAACCTGTCGCACCGCCACAGCCGTCGCGTCCTGTTCTTCCGCCCAGAAGAATAATAATATCACCCGGGTCGGAGGTTTCACGAATGACTGCCCGTCTTGGCGCAGCACCCATAACAGCTCCGATTTCCATTCTCTTTGCCACATAATCCGGATGATATACCTCTTTTACATATCCCGTAGCAAGTCCGATTTGATTTCCATAGGAACTGTAACCGTCTGCCGCCTGTCTAACCAGCTTTTTCTGAGGAAGCTTGCCCTTTAAGGTTTCCTTTAAAGATTTTGTAGGGTCTGCAGCGCCTGTGACACGCATGGCCTGATAAACATAAGTACGCCCGGACAAAGGGTCTCTGATAGCACCGCCAAGACAGGTTGCAGCGCCGCCGAAAGGCTCTATTTCTGTCGGATGATTATGTGTCTCATTTTTAAAGTTTACAAGCCATTCCTCTGTTTTTCCATCTATCTCTACCGGTACTACAATCGAGCAGGCGTTGATTTCATCGGACTCTTCCTGGTCTGCAAGTTTTCCTTCTTTTTTCAGCTTTCTCATCGCCATAAGGGCAAGGTCCATCAGACAGACAAACTTATCTTTTCTTCCCTGAAAAACTTCTTCCCTGTCACTGATATACTGTTTATAAGTCTGTGTAATCGGCTGGTTATAATATCCATTGTCAAACTGAATGTCTTTCAGCTCTGTCAAAAATGTAGTATGACGGCAATGGTCGGACCAGTAGGTATCCAGTACTCTGATTTCCGTCATGGAAGGATTTCTCTTTTCTTCCTTCTGAAAATAATTCTGAATATGAAGAAAATCCTTAAATGTCATGGCAAGATTTAAAGAGTGATATAATTCTTCCAGTTCTGCTTCATTCATATCCTGAAAGCCATCAAAAATTTTAACATCCGCCGGCTCTTCAAAAATGGTAAAAAGAGTTTCCGGTTTTTCAAGCCCTGTTTCTCTTGAATCCACAGGATTAATGGTAAAGCTCTTGATACTCTCAAACTGCTCTTCTGTCAGTTCTCCGGTAATGACATAAGTAACGGCAGTTTTCACCACCGGCTCTTCATTTTCATTTAGAAATTTGATACACTGAACAGCAGAATCCGCCCTCTGGTCAAACTGTCCCGGAAGAAATTCTACGCTGAATATTTTATCATTCTCATGACAGGAAAATTCCTCTTCATACAATATATCAACCGGCAACTCTGCAAACACGGTTTTTGCAGCTTTTTTATAAGTATCCTCACTGATATTTTCCACATCATAGCGAACCAGAACCCGTACATTTGTGACAGATTTAATTCCCAGATAACTTTTAATTTCCTCGTCAAGCTCCTTTGCTCTGACAGCATATGGCGCTTTTTTTTCTACATAAACGCGTCTAACCTTGCTCATAAGTACCTCCAGATATTTTTAATTTATTTTTACGTCTTTTTATCATACCACGTTTTCCCAGAAAACACAAAAAGAAAATGATGATATTTATAATTACAAATAAAACGGCAATCCGAACCCCCATATCCATAAAAAATCCTTCCGGCAATATATTAATCAGACGACTGATATCAGGGTCCAAAAGCCAGTTGTCATTGTCAAACAAAAGAAGATGCATGGCAGTAAAAACGGCATTGAAATTTATATATGCCGCAATCACAATAAAAAACAGCAGTATCCATAATGTGCCAATACAGAACTGAATTTTGCTGCACAGAAACATAAGGGCATATCTGACATTACTTGCAACAATAAGAAGCAAGCAGCAAAAGGCAAAAATACATATGCAAATGCGCCGTAAAGCCAGTGCACCTGTAAATAACTCCCTTACATCGGCCATATGGCTTTTGTCAATTTCATTAAACATCTCCTTTTCTGTACCGTCTATCTGTGCGTAAATAACCAGATTTTCTCTGTCCCCACGAAGATAGGACATCATTTCTTTTGTCACTCTCATCAGCTCATCCATTTCCATATTTACAATAGAATGTTCATTATTTACATCATATTTTTTATATTCTTTTTCATAAAATCCATAATCACTGTAACAGGCAATCTCAAAGGCTGTTACAAACAGAATAAAAATCAGTGCCAGTCCTGCCATCATTCCTATTATCGTTCCTATTATAGTTTTTAGTATCGTTCCTACTACTGTTTTCCTTACGGTTCCTGTCCGATTTTGAAAAAATTTAGAATGAAAAAAACTCATAGACTGTCCTCCTGATTTTCTGTTCTGCCTTCTATATTTTCCCAGAATTTTTCCACTTTTGAAGAAATCCCCCTCAGATTGACCATTTCTCTGTCGTGCCATTCTCTTGGAAATAACGCTGCATATTCTTTTCTTAAAAACCTGTCGTCCAAAAGTACAATGATTCCCGTGTCCTTTTCTGTCCGTATTACCCGTCCTGCTGCCTGAAGCACTTTATTGACACCTGGATAAAGATAGGCATAATCAAATCCATTTCTGCCGGATTCATCAAAATAAGTTTTTACTACCTCTTTTTCCATACATATCTGTGGAAGTCCCGTACCTATAATAATACAGCCAATCAGCTTATCTTCCGTCAAATCAATTCCCTCTGAAAAAATTCCTCCCATGACACAAAAGGAAAGAAAGGTTTTTTGATGAGGATTGTGAAAGGCAGAAAGAAATTCTTCCCGTTCTGACTCTGCCATTGACTGCTTCTGGACAGCAATTTCATAATCTCCCTTGCCCCTTTCCATTTCCTTTAAAATTTCTTCCATAAACTGATAGGAAGGAGCAAATATCATATAGTTTCCCTTTTTGACCGAAACAATTTTTTCGATATACTCTGCAATTTTTCGATATTCATCCGCTGTTCTTCTTGTATATTTACTGCTTACATCATTTGCCACAAGAATTTTTCTGTTTTGGCTATGAAAAGGGGAATTGATATAAACAGCATAATCGTTTATATCACCGCTTAATAACAATTTATAATAATTTACCGGCAGCAGTGTGGCAGAAAAAAAGACTGTGCTGACTGCATGTTCCATACAGGCTTTTAAATTGGCAGAAGGATTCATACACATTAATCTGACAAAAAATGCTTCATCAAAAATACTTTCTCTGACAGATAGTTCCGAAAACCTTTCAGACGTCTCACCAGAAACAAGATGACCGCAGATTTTATAATAGCTGTGCCCTTCTTCATCTTTTAAGAATGTACAATCATACATATTTAAAAAATGAATGATAGAAAAATAAAAATCAAGCACTTCGTCTCTGCCTTCAAACTCTCTGTAATCATCGAGAAACTGTTCCATATATCCATACAGCTTTTCAAGCTGCATAATAAAATCACCGATTTCTTCCAGATAAACATATTCTTTGTCACACATGCGCTTATATGCCAGCATGATGCGGTTGCAGCGCTCAAGCGCCTTAGTCACTCTGATATCTTTATGCGCAATGATTTTCTTGATATACATCATGTCTTCTTTTTTTAAATCTGCACTGTACATTGCACGGGCCCGTTCTACGAGATTATGAGATTCATCTACAAGAAAAAGGTAGCGTTCGCTGTTATTACCGGAAAAATAACGCTTCAATGACACCGTCGGGTCAAAGGCATAGTTGTAGTCACAGATAACCGCATCTGCAAAATTACTGATATCAAGACTAAATTCATATGGACATACCTGATGTTTTTTGGCATAGCTTAATATGATTTCTCTTGTAATATCCTGTTCATGAGTAATTATATCATAGATAGCATCATTAATTCTGTCAAAATGACCTTTTGCACGCTCACAATTGTCAGGATTGCATTTTGTTTCTTCTTTTATGCACATTTTATCTTTTGCAGTAATTGTGATAAAATGAAAGGCAAGACCTTTTTCTCTGAGCGTTTTAAAAGAATCCTGTGCTACCTGTCCAGTTATTGTCTTTGCGGTAAGATAAAAGATTTTATCGACCAGTCCTTCTCCCACTGCCTTTACTGCCGGAAAAATCACAGACATTGTTTTCCCCACACCGGTAGGAGCCTGTATGAAAAGTTCTTTTTTCTGCATAACTGCCTTATAGACAGACACTGCGAGTTCCTTCTGCCCCGTCCGATACAAAAAAGGAAACTCTATTGATTTTGCAGTACAGATTTTTTCATTCTTGTGTTGAAATGCAAATTTTACCCATTTTTCGTAAAGCTTCAAGATACCAAAAAACCATGTGGAAAGTTCGTGAAAATTATATTCCTTTTTCAGACGTTTCACTTCCTCTGTTTCAATATTGACATAGGTAATCTGAATTATGATTTTTACCGAATTTATATTGACAGAAGGATTTCCAGAACCGGCATTTTGGAAATCAATATTTGCAAGATACATATAAGCGTAACACATTGCCTGTGCTTCATGTAAAATCTCTGGCTTTTCAAATTTTGTTACATCCCTGTACATACATTTGATTTCATCAATCATAACCTCTGTAAGAATTTTATCTGAACAGTCAATGTCTGTGCCGGCTGCAGGATTTTCATTATAGGTACATTCAATTCCGTCTGCTCTTCCCTCTACCGTAAGGGTAAATTCTTCATATTCTATCTGAGCTTTCAGCGGTACTTCCGCCTGATAATTTCCCTTCATTTCTCCCTGTATTTTTCTGTGCAGCCTGCTCCCCTGCTGCATGGCATCTGCATTTCCTTTTCCTGCAAAACGATTGTCAATATTTCCACTTCGCAATATAAATTCGATTAAATTTCTTACTGATATTTTGATATTTTTTTCTTTCATATTATTATTCATCAAATGTAACAGTTACAAAAAAGCCTCTGTCTGTCTGATGAACCTTTTTTACAACTCCCTTTCTTGTTTTCAGCCGTTCCCGGAACTGATAATTGGCAGACATTGCCACAGCAGGCTCCAAAGTATAATAATAACTGCTTGGAAGCTTCCCTTCTGTAATTTCCACTTCCTGTCCCTCCGTCACAAGTCCTTCCCGTTCCATTTTAAATTCCATGTCACGCATTTTTATTCTTCCTTTGATTTTCTTTTATTAGACAAATTTATTTAATTCTTTATTGTATTCATAATCAATACTTTTCAGCTTTGCTTCTAATTCTTCTCTGTCACACTGATAAGCAAAAATAAATTCTTCCAATGAAGAATAATTATCTCTTAATTGAGTATTTACAAAGCTTAACAGCATAACAGGGTCGTTTGGAATTGTTGTCATTTCTGCCTCCTTATCCCAATTTTTCTTCTTTCATATTCAGCAAATATCGGAATAAATCAAGTTCCAGTTATCGCTCCATAAACAATCAATAAAGTGTCCGAACATAAATTTTGAATTTGACAAATAGCACCCTATCGAATCATCCTTTATATATAAAACAAAGCTATCCACTACTAATTGCCGGCACATCTCATCAGAAGATGTAATAAGATTTCGATTTACGCCATAAAAGTCATAAAACTCCGGCTTAAATGCCTGCTGTATCAATATGTCTATATGTTCAGACATATACTTTAACTTTTCCCAATATCTTTGAATACTTATATTACTTATGGTTTCGTTTTTTCTTATAATATAATAACCACAAGGTTCACTAAAAGGAGAACGAAATCTTCGACTGTTCCCTATAATATCGTTTACCATATAGGCGTCCATATCCATCATTATATACCTCCAGCACTATACGATGAATTTATCTGCGCCGATTCCCATATCTTTGGGAACACCTCAAGACTTCTTTTTAAAATCCCATGCATCTGTGCAATCGCCACTCCATAATTTACAATCGGTACTCCTGCCAGAGCCGCCTGTTTCATACGATGCGCCATTTCCTTTTCATTCAGCATACATCCCCCGCAATGCACAATCAATTTATAATCCGACAGATTTTCCGGAAATTCTCCCCCGCTGGTAAAGTTATATTCTGGATGTATCCCTGAAAATTTTTCAATCCATGCGGGCATTTTCACTGTTCCAATATCATTACACTGGCGATGATGTGTACAGCCTTCGCTGATTAATACCTTATCCCCTGTTTTAAGCTGTGACAGTCTGACTGCACCTTTTACAAGCTCTTTTAAACTGCCTTTATATCTGGCAAATAATATTGAAAAAGAAGTGAGCAGCATATCAGCAGGAATATCCTCTGCCACCTTTTCAAAAACCTGTGAATCCGTAATAATCAGCTTTGGTTTTTTTGCAAGCATGGCAAGTGTCTGTTTCAGTTCCGTATCCTGACAGGCTATAAAAGAACAGTGTGCATCCAGTATATCACGCATTGTCTGCTGCTGTGGCAGAATCAGTCTGCCTTTTGGAGCTGCTTCATCGATTGGGAGCACCAGCAAAACCAAATCTCCCTCCTCAAGTAAATCTGATACAATATGTTTTTCATTCTTTCTATTTCCGGCAAAAGCGCCGATTTTCTTTTTTAATTCTTCAATATTTTCGTTTGTAACAGCACTGATATATAATTCATTTTCATTTAATTCTGTTCGTTCTGTCAGCAAATCCGCCTTGTTATATACAATGATATACGGAAGTTTTTTCTCTTCAAAAAGAGTCATAAGTTCCGTATCATATTTGTCTATTCCTTTTACAGCATCTATGACAAGTATGGCAATATCCGTTTTTGCAAGAATCTGTTTTGCCTTTTTTATCCGCAGGTCTCCTAATTGGCCCTCATCGTCCAAACCCGGAGTATCTATAATTACCACAGGTCCAAGCGGAAGAAGCTCCATTGCCTTTTTTACGGGGTCAGTAGTCGTTCCCTTTATATCAGACACTACCGACAGCTCCTGTCCGGTTACAGCATTGACCACACTGGATTTTCCCGCATTTCTTATTCCAAAAAAACTGATATGAGGTCTTTCTGCGGATACTGTTTCATTTAATCCCATAAAAAACACCTCCTTTTAAAAGCGAAAATCCCGCCGGTTAGAATTTTTAATATCCCTGATATTTTGCATGGCAAGTTCTCTGACCTTTTCTTTTGGAATACGTCTTAATTCCTTTTCAATCATTTCATATCCAGTCTTTTTTGTATTCTCCGAAGCGTAATCTTCCAGATATTCAGATAATGTCATTAACGCATTCGGGTGGCAGCAGTTTAAAATCTGCCCGTTTTTACACAAACCCATAAAACGGTCTCCTGATGTGTAAACTTTATTATTGTTTATAAAAACTTTAAATATTTTAAGTTTGTGTACCTCACGATACACCTTTCCTT
>CAJUDQ010000009.1:0-41735 GCA_910585215.1 uncultured Lachnospiraceae bacterium
TCCGGCATCCTGCCCTGTGAAGCCCGGACTTTCCTCACCTGCTGCCTTTCGGCATCTGCAGCCGCGACCATCCATTTTACTCACCGTTAAAACTATAACATTTTTCTTCTCTTTTGTCAAACCAATACCGCTTTTCTATTTACAGCTGAAAACAGCCTCCTCCAATAAATTCACGAAGAAGTGAATTTGCCGGCACACTGTCGCTGCTTACCCCAAGAAAATAATCCATAAATTTCAACATTCTCTTTGCTTCTGTATAATAAGGACTTTCTGTGGATATTCCAAACAAAAGCGGCTCTACATACTGTTTTAATACCGACAGCTCATAAATAAGTGCCGAATTAAACATAACGTCGGCTTCCTCCTGAAATGGAAAAATATTTCGTTCCTCACCGTTTCTTACTGACTGCCATCTTGCCAGAGTTTCCTCTGCACCTGTTCCCCTTGTTCTGGCATCCCTTACAATCCGGCGCAGAAGTCTGCAGTCTGTAGTGGAAATCCGATTATGTTCATCAACGTTTAATTGTGTCAGAGCACTTATGTATATTTTAAATTTGCTCTCCTTTGGAAGCATGTATGTCATTTTTTCATTCAGACAGTGAATCCCTTCGATTACAAGAATATCATCTTTTTCAAGTTTTAATGTATTTCCCTTATACATCCGCTTTCCTTCCACAAAATCGAATGTGGGAAGCTCTACCTCCATGCCGTGCAGAAGTTTTTCCATATCATTGTTAAACAGAGCAATATCTAATGCTTCAAGTGCTTCAAAATCGTAGTTTCCATCGCTGTCTCTGGGATTATCTTCTCTGTTTACGAAATAATTGTCTACTGCAATTGGGTGAGGATGCAGTCCACAGGCTCGAAGCTGTATAGAAAGACGATGCGAAAATGTAGTTTTGCCGGAAGATGACGGACCGGCAACAATGACAAATTTTACATCTTCTGCACTTTGAATTTTTTTTGCAATCTCTGCAATCTTCTGCTCCTGCAAAGCCTCCTGTACCAACATGATTTCTCTGATATTTCCCCTTGAAATCTGCTCATTTAACGCTCCTACAGTATCTACTCCCATAAGTGCACCCCATTTGGAAGATTCTTTTAAAATTCCAAAAACCTTTGCCTGCGGCCGAAATTCCGGAACCTCCTTCGGATTTTCCTTTACCGGCATCTGCAATACAAATCCCTCATCATACGAATATAGTTCAAATTTTTTCAGATATCCAGTAGATGGTACCATATATCCATAAAAATAATCTTCAAATTTATTCAGTCGATAAACATTTACTCTTGAGCTTCTCCGAAATCGAAACAGCTTTTCCTTATCATGCATGCCGTGCTCTTTGAAAAATAAAATAGCATCATTTGTAGACACCACCCGCTTTTCAAAAGGAATATCAGCCCGCACGATTTCACACATTCTGTTTTTTACCTGTTTTAAGACGTTTTCTTCAACACGAATTTCACCCTCAATCTCACAGTAATATCCTTTACTCAGAGAATACATGACATCAATTCCTTTGATTTTCTGTCCATATATATCATAAAAAGCCTTTAGCATGACCATAACAACACTTCTTCTGTAAGTTTCATTTCCACAGACGGTATCTGTAGCCAGAAAAGAAATGCTGCTTTTATCTTTCACTGTCTGTCCAAGTTCGCTTAATTTATTATCCACCATTGCCAGTACAATATCATTTTCAAACCTGCTCTGATATTCTGCTGCTATCTCCATCAACTTTGTTCCCTCATGATAGTTTCTTTTTTCCCCTTCTACCGTTATATAAAACTCTGTACTCATATTACCTCCTGTATCTAATCTTCCTCACTCTATCCTCTCTAACACCTGGTCAATGAGCTTTATATCTCTTTGCAGCTCCTGTCTTCTCTGTCCGACAGTTTCTTTCACATTTCCTTCAAGCTGCTCTAATATCTGCAGTTGCTGCCTCTTTTTCCATTCAAGATATTCTTTTAAAACGAAATCTTTCTGCTGTATCAGCCGTTTTCCATACAGATAATCGGTTTCACTGTAATCATCTGCACAATCTTTCGTTTTATTACACATCTTACAATTGTTTTGGACTGCTTTTAAAACCGTATAATACTTCCCTGTATCAAAAATCATTTGCTCTCTTATAATGTCATATCCATTTTTTATCAGATATTTTCTTACAAGAAATATCTCTGAATGGGGTGATAAAACCAGCTCTTTTGCCGTTTTTATCACCCTTTCACCTTTTTTTAATATGTTGACAATCAGTTCCCCACCCATGCCTGCAATAATAATGGAATCTGCCTCATTTTCACAAAGGGCTTCCAATCCGTCTGACTGTCTGGTTTCAATCCATTCTGATAAATTTTCTGCCTGTATATGTTTTTTTGCTCTTTCCAGCGGTCCCTTATTGATATCCAGCGCAAAAGCATGCTTCACCCTTTTGGTCTTTACAAGCTCTATAGGTACATATGCGTGGTCCGTTCCAATATCCGCCGCGGTCCTGCAGGGACCTACAAAACTAATCACAAGCTTTAATCTGTCCGATAGCTGCATCTCCAATTTATACCTTCTTTCGTACCTTTTTCCTGCCTTTTTAATTTTCCAGAAAATCCCTCAGCTTACGGCTCTTATTTGGGTGCTTTATCTTCCACAGTGCCTTTGCCTCAATCTGTCGAATTCTCTCCCTTGTAACATTAAATTCTTTTCCGACCTCTTCCAAAGTTCTTTCTTTTCCGTCATCCAAACCATATCTCATAATAAGCACTTTTTTCTCACGGTCCGAAAGGCTGTCCATAACTTCTATCAGCTTTTCACGAAGCAGGGTATTTGTTGCTGCCTGTACCGGTGTGGCAATATGTTCGTCCTGTATAAAATCTCCAAGATGGCTGTCCTCTTCCTCACCTATCGGTGTTTCCAATGATACCGGCTCCTGTGCAAGCTTTAATACCTCATTCACCTTTTCCGGCGTCAGCCCCATACGGTCTGCAATTTCATCCAACTCCGGTTCTCTTCCAAGCTCATTTAACAATTCTCTTTGGGCACGCATAACTTTATTGATTGTATCCACCATATGCACCGGAATACGAATGGTTCTTGCTTGGTCTGCAATTGCTCTTGTAATAGCCTGCTTAATCCACCATGTTGCATAGGTGCTGAATTTATAGCCTTTTCGATAATCAAAGCGTTCTACCGCTTTCATAAGTCCGATATTTCCCTCCTGAATCAAATCCAGAAAAGACATACCACGCCCAAGATATTTTTTTGCAATGCTGACCACCAGACGCAAATTTGCCTCGGCAAGCTCTTCCTTTGCCGCTGCATCCCCCTGTTCAATTTTTTTTGCACACTCCACTTCCTGCTCTGCTGTCATTAAAGGATATTTTCCCATCTCCTTTAAATACATTCTGACAGAATCACTTAATCCTATTACATCTGGCACAGAATCATCCAAATCAATAATATTCTGACTTTCCTTTTCTATTTTCTCCATTTCTTCTAGCGTTTCTTCATCCAGTTCAGGAAACTCTTCATCGTCTTTCAAAAGGTCCTCCTCATTTAAAATTTCTTCTTCCGGCTCCTGAAAAAAATCCTCCTGTTCAGAAGTATCTGTAGTATTTCTCATTCTATCTTCTTTCATTTTTTTCACCCTTCAACACAATGAATTAAATAAATTACAAATGAATATGAACAGATTTTAACGCCTGCTGTTCCTTTATGATTTCCTGTAATTCTTTTACATCGGCTGCCTTTCTGCTTCTATTTTCAAGACTGTTTTTCTTTATCTTTCTTACCGTGTCATTCAATGCCTTTTCTCTTTCCGTCGGTGACATTTCCTGTCGCAACGGCATATTAAACAGTGCTGAAACCTCTCTGTGTTCCTCTTCACTTTCAAAGTGATTTATAATTTTCGCCGGATTAATGTCATGATTTCGAATCTGTTCAAACAATAATTCCGCAACCTTATTATATACAGGTTCCGAAAAATCATTCTGATTAATAACCGGTGATATTTTATCTAAAAGTGAAGGCTCCTCCAAAATCCATGTAATCAAAATTTTCTGCGCCTGCAAAATCCCTTTTTTGGCATCTGTCTTTTTTTCCTTTGATGTCCTATGTTCCTGATTTGAAGTTGTTTTTCCTTCACGAGTCGCATAGGTATATGCCTGTCTGCTTATAGATTTTGTGAGGCTTTCCTTTGGAATCTGATATTCATGACTGACTGCATCAATATATACATTGCGTTCCAGCTCATCTTCAAATTCCAAAAGCCTTCTTGCTATCTCTGTATAAACTCCTGCTTTTTGGTCAGGGTCCTCAAGATGAACTCCCTCCATCAGCTGGTCTATTTCAAAAAGAAAGCTGTTTCTTGCATTCTGTATACGTTCTTCATAGGCATCCGCCCCCAGATTTTTTATAAATTCATCAGGGTCCTTATATGGCTTCATATAAATGACCTTTGCCGACAGTCCCGCTTCCCGAAGCATGGGAACTGCTCTTAAAGCAGCTCTGGTTCCTGCTGTATCACTGTCATAGGTAAGATATACTGTTTCTGTATACCGTTTCATCAAAAGGCACTGCCTTTGAGTAAATGCAGTTCCAAGAGAAGCAACAGCATTCGAAAAACCTGCCTGATGAAGTGCAATAACGTCCATATATCCCTCACAGATTAAAAGGCTGTTTTTTTTGCTTGTCCTTGCATAATTCATTCCATATAAATTTCGACTTTTATCAAACAGAACTGTTTCCGGTGAATTTAAATACTTTGGCTCCCCTTCTCCCATTACACGGCCTCCAAAACCAATTACCTTATTATTAATATCCATAATTGGGAACATCACTCTGTTGATAAATTTATCATACACACCTCGCTCGCTATATGTGAACAATCCGCTTTCCTTCAATATGTCATCATGATATCCTTTTTCCTTTAAATATCGATATAGGTCATCACGGTACTTCTGGGAATATCCAAGTCCAAATTTTACAATTGTTTCATCTGATAATCCCCTGCCACGCAAATATTGATATGCCTGTCCCCCCTTTTCGCTTTTTAAAAGCCGAAAAAAATATTTGGCTGTTTCTTTGTTTATTTCCAAAAGAGCAGTCTTTAAATCACTTTTCTTTCTTTCTTCAGGAGAATATTCCATCTTTGGAAGCTCCATGCCTGCTCTCTGAGCTAAAAACCGCACCGCTTCCGGAAAGGTAAAATTTTCATATTTCATAATAAAAGAGTATACATTTCCGCCTTCTCCACAGCCAAAGCAGTGAAAAATCTGCCTTTGCCCGTTTACAGAAAAAGAAGGAGATTTTTCATTATGAAAAGGACACAGTCCAAAATAGGTATTCCCTTTTTTTTTGAGCTTTACATAATCAGAGATTACATCTGTAATATCATTTCTGCTTCTTATTTCTTCAATCAAATCATCCGAATAATACATTTTTCTTTCCTTCTTTACTCTCTTTGTTCTTTAAAAAAGCATTTTATTGAAATCGTATACTTATCTAAATTCTAATATATGATTTTGTTATGAAAAATATGACTGAAAAATCTAAATTTTCCCTGTTTTCCGCCAATATTAAGTACTTATCCGACTGCCGCCTTTAATGCTATCTCTATCATATCTGTAAAGGAAGTCTGTCTCTGTTTCGGGGTCGTATTCTCCTCCGATACAAAGGAATCTGAAATGGTAAGCAGACAGGCCGCCTGTTTTTTACACACTGCCGCATTGTGAAACAGGGCAAAGCTTTCCATTTCGACTGCCAGACAGCCTTGTTCATACAATTTTCTGTAATAATCTTTGCTGCCCTCTCTGTAAAATACATCTGTAGAATGAATCATTCCTTCCATCAGCTTTTTTCCAGACACTTTTGCTGCTTCTCTAAGTTTATTATTTAATAGTTCGGATGGAAAGGCAATATCTTTATCATATCCATTTTGAACAAATGCATAGGAGGATTCCGAATAAGCTTTTGTCACTAATACAATATCAAGCAGATTTAACTCTTTACAATAAGAACCTGCCGAACCAATGCGAATAATATTTTGAACATTATAAAAATGAAACAGCTCATAGGAATAAATACCCATCGATGGCATTCCCATACCGGAACCCATAACAGAAACATAGTTTCCATTATATTGACCTGTATAGCCATACATACCTCTTACATCATTAAACAGTACAGGAGATGTCAGATAGGTTTCGGCAATAAATTTTGCTCTTAACGGGTCTCCTGGCATAATGACTGTATCAGCGATTTGTTCCGTGCCGGCATTGTTGTGCGGTGTAGACATAAATTTTACCTCCTGTTTCCAAATATTTGTTTTTTACTCATTTCTACATATAATATCATATTTAGAGGATAAAATCTACACTCTTTCAAAAGAAAAAGTGAACTTGATAAAAAGAGGACTATATGGTAGAATGTCATCAGACTTCGTTTGATGACTTGCATACGCAAAGCATGCTTTATTTTGGTAAAACACACCAAAATGGTCTGATAAATTTCCGACCACACAGATATTGTATCATGCTGGTTCATGATTGATTGAACAGGTAGAAGCCCTTGTTTTTCCACTGTTTTCAGGTATTGTTCGCCTAGTGGAAGCCCCTGTTGGTGAATAGGAAATGTACAAATTTTAAAACATCTCCAAAAAAAATGTAAATTATTGTTGACATTCACGAATCTTTAGTATATCATATACGTATCTTTTAAAAACAAAAGGAGGTTATATTATGTTTAAAAGATTAGTAGCAGCAGCTACAGCTACAGTATTAACTATTGCAATGTCTATATCGGCATTTGCAGCTACAAGTAAGGCTGACAGAGATACTATTTTGAATGCATTAACTGCTAACGGCCTTAAGACATCCGATTCTTATTATCAGCAGGCAGAGCAGTTCCTTAACAGAACTGACGTAACAGTTACTTCTGCTCAGGCTAAAGATGTAGCTAATCAGATTCCTGAATTAAAGGCTGAATTAAAGAAGGAAGGAATCAAATCTGTAGCTCAGTTTAAAGAAAAGCTGAAAAGTGATGCTACTTTTGCAACAAACATTACCGCAAAGGTAAATACTATTGCAAAAAGTGCAGGTATCACAAATGTTGTAATTGACGCAAAGACAGGTACTATTGCTTCCTTTACTTATGATGGAAAGAAAAACGTACCTTCATCTAACGGCGCTTTTGCACCTACCGGTGTTGATTTCTCAACAACAGCAGCAGTCGTTGCAGGTTTAGGCTTATCCGTTGCTGGTATTGCAGTTATTGCTAAGAAAAAAGACTTAGTAAATGCATAATCGGTCAATCCGAAAATTAAATAAAATAATGGCATATATCTATATGCCATTATTTTTTTCTATTCTGTCATATGGCATAGTATATCTGATTACATCAGATATAATCTCATTGGCAACGAATGTATCTAAGCTGATTATGGCAGATGCAGAACCAAGTTTTACTATAAACTATGCAAATACTTTTAATCCTGGTTCTGTAGAAATTTCAGATGAAAATACTGTAAGACGCGAGGAAGTTCCTCAGGCACAATACGGAGAATTATATGCTTATGTCAAATGTGAGGATATTGCTCTTGACTGTCCTGTTTATTTTGGTGACAATACAGATATATTAAAGCTCGGCGCCGGCCAATCCCCTGCTACTTACCAGCCTGGATTTAACCGTTTGATTATGATTGGAGCTCATAATAATACATTCTTCAATTGTCTGAAAAATATTAAGGAAGGACATATTATTACAATGGAAACAAGTTATGGAACTTTCAGCTACAAGGTAAGTTCTACAGAGATAGTTGATATAACCGGTAAAACTGCATATGACTATTATACTGATTATGAGCAGCTTCTTCTTTATACCTGTTATCCTTTTGATATGCTCGCACATACAGATTATCGCTTTTTAGTTCATGCAGATTTAATTTCAGGTCCAAAGCTCGTAGAATAAACAGAAAAGAGGTATGACATGGAAAAAATAATGCATATACTCAAGTCCAAAAAAGGGATCAGTATTCTATGCTGTATACTATTTCTTATTGTATTTCTCATGTTTTTACTGATAAGAAATAAATTTACACAGGATATTCCTGAAGAAACTACAACAGAACAAGAGACTACAACGGAACCTGAAACTACAACAGAACCCGAAACTACAACAGAACCCGAAACTACAACGGAACCTGAAACTACAACGGAACCTGAAACCACGACTGTGTATATAAACGATACACCTGGTACTGGAGAAGGTTCCCGTTATGGTTATATGACCTGTGATACAATTGGTCTTTCCTGTTCTGTATTTTTGGGAGACAGCAGCAGTATTTTACGAAAAGGTGCTGGTCAATCTCTTGCTACTTTAATGCCCGGATATGGCGGATTAATTATGATTGGAGCTCATAATAATTCCTATTTTAACTGCCTTCAATATATTAGTATAGGTAATGTTATCACAATAGAAACAGATTATGGAACTTTTCATTATCAGGTAATATCTACTGAGATTCGTGATGTCACCGGCTTATCTGCCTATGATTTCATGACGGACCATGAACAGCTTCTCCTATATACCTGTTATCCCTTTGATACTTTATCCCATACCGATTACCGTTTTTTGGTACACGCCGATCTTATGTCAGGGCCAGCGGTAGAATAAGTCATTTATTTCAACAATTTTATAAAATGATTGAAATAATAAATGAGATATAAATAAAGGAGATATCGATGAGCAAAGAAAAACACTATTCAAAAAATGATTCCAAATTAAAACAGTTTTTCAGTATTCTCAGCAGTTTTTTATTATCGACTTCGCTCACTGTTTTGATACTTTTTTCCTGTATAAAATTGGGATTTACAAATACATCACAGATAACAAAAGCCTTTTCAACTTCAAATTTTTACAATTCTGTCTATAATACCATGATGAGTGATTGTGAAAATGAAGCTATTATTTCCGGTTTATCCGAAGAAATATTTGATGGCGTATTCAGTTTAAATGAATTGACAAGCTATTGTAATTCCTATGTTATTTCCATGTTAAACGACCAGAATTATCCTTTGGATACTTCCCATATGGAAAAAAAGCTTTCAGAAAATATAAAAAATTATGCTACAGAACATAATCTTGCAGTAGATGGTGATATTGATGAAGTGATTGCAAGTTTTACATCCACAGTTATGGCATATTATACATCTGCGTTGCAATTTCCTTATTTTGACCAGATTGCTTCCATGTTTCGATTATTTGACAGACTGCTGATGTATCTTCTTCCATGCATGATTATTTTTTCTGGTATTTTAATTATTCTTCTGCTTCGTTTAAATACTTTTAAGAAAAACAGAGCATACAGATATTTTGCATACAGCTTTTTATCATCGGCTTTGTCAATACTTGTTATTCCATTTTTCTGTTATGTTACAGCTTTTTACAAGAAATTACATATTTCACCGGAATATTTATATAAATATATTGTGGCGTATATGGAAAATGGATTGAAAATTTTTATGATAACAGGAATTGCCTTCTTTATGGCAGGAATACTGTTTATTTTTATAAGTTCCTTAATTAAAAAGAAGCTGAAAGAAGAACATGTGCCTGTTCATCATCACCATCATGACGAATAGTAAAAAAAGACAAAGTATCATTTATCTGCTTTGTCTTTTTCTGTAACAAAATAATACTGTCAAACGGAGAGTTTTTTATGAAAAAAATATCCAACACTCAAAAATTCAGCTTTTTCATTGCGTCGGGAATCCTTCTCCTTCTTCTGTTCCTTTTTCTTTTTTTTCAACAATTTCAAAATAACTCATTTATAAAATCCCCTGCTGTACAGAACGTAATAGAAGACAAAATTGCAGTTTATATACAAGAAACATCCCAGAAGGAATCTCTGATATATGAAACAGATTCTACAGTATATAATCATTTCCTTATCTCAAATCAAAAGGAAGATTTCAATAAAAGGCTGCACATTGTAAATGGAAAGAATTCTCTGAAATACGCATATTTATCCATAGAACAAAACAATAAAACGCTTCTCACACAGAAGCTGGAATTTAATCAAAATGAATGTTATATTGACCTGTCTTCTTTTGCAGAAGGAATCTATGATATTTCTCTTACTGTAAAAGATGAACATGGTATTACCTGCTATGTTTCTACCGAAACTTCCTTTCTTGGTGCTGTTAATAACCGTGACATCAATGGCCAGACCTTATTTATGATGACAGATATCAATATCACGTCTCCTGAACGAAAAAAGATTTCTATCCTCTACCCTTTTATATGGAAAACAAACAGCTTTCATTTTCAGTCAAATTATGAGCTTCACTTTCAGTCAGACATGGAAGGCTGTATGATAATAGAAAATGAATCCTCCGAAAGCATAAAAACTGGAACTGTTTTCTGCAATACTCCTATGTGGGACTATAAAATTTCAACTGTATTTGGCGAATTTACAGAAGACAGATACTATTATATAAATGCAAAAACTGTAAACAATACTGTGATAGATACCTCTTCGCTCTATATAAATACGAAAGACAAGCTCGACAGACTATTGCAGAATGAATGTCTGATTCTTTCTGACCATATTACTCATATTCTGTTTGAAGGTGATTTTGATTTGGGACATATGCAAATTAACCGGCTTCTTACTCTGGAAATAGCTGGAACAATCAAAGCTTCCGGAAATATAGTATTTTCCAGTTTTGAAACGGGACAGCTTTTAATAAATACTGTCAACAACAATGTCAGTCTTTCTCAAAATATTTATTTTGAAACTCCTTCTGCTGATATTATTTGGAATGGACAAGATGCCATTTCCTATGAATATGCAGAACAGTATATGAATGTTGCATCTTATAATGAAATCTCTGTTTCTCCATATATTGGAGGTAAGGGAAGTTTATCTCTTACCGCCGGCAGCATCAGCGATAATCAGAATCATATAGATTTTACAGTTGATGGAAATTATATTTGTCTTGCCATGGGTTATGCAAACAGAATTGATTTATCAAATGCTGTTGTACAGACAAGCTTAGACGGCGAAGCAAACTGTTCCATAATAGAAAATGAAGGCTATTATTATTGCTTGGTTACAGACAGCATGCAAAATACAAGAGGCTATAAAATAATGATAGACAATAAAACATATCAGCTCCCTGTTATTTATCTGTCTACAGATACCAATACTCCTGTGACCTCCAAGGAATTTGTCACTGGCAGCTTTTCGATAGACTATAACGGGCTTGATTATGAAGCTGTAACCGAGGCCGTAAACATACGCGGAAGAGGTCATTCTTCATGGGAGCTTGAAAAAAAGCCCTATAAAATAAAATTTAATTCCAAGGTTTCTCTGTTTGGCTTGACAAAAGCGAAAGAATGGGTACTTCTGGCAAATCATATTGACCGTTCTCTGATAAGAAACACAATCGCTTTAAATATGGGAAGCCTGCTGAACCATATGTTGTTTATGCCCCACTCTTATCTGGTGGATGTATTTATGAATGGAGAATATCAGGGAGTTTACAGTCTGAGTGAACAGATAGAAGTAAAAAAAGGAAGAATCCAAGGGGAAAAAGACTCAAAAGAAATAGATACCGATTATCTTCTGGAACTGGGTGGTGACGAAGAAGCAACAAGCTTTGGCACAAATACTTTTTTTACTGATTTCGAGCTTTTTGTTGAAATTAAAAATCCCGATTCTGATGTACTGACTCAAGAACAATACAACTATATTGTCTCGTATATGCAACAAATGGAAAGTGCTGTTAGAAATCTTTCCGGTTACGAGGAATATATTGATATTCCTTCTCTGATAGACTGGTTTCTATTGAATGAATTTTCTTATAATACAGACGGCACATTCCGTCGCAGCAATTATTTTCTAAAGAAAAAAAGCGGAAAATTGTATGTGGCGACTGCATGGGACTTTGATTATGCCTTTGGCAATTTTACCATGGATTCAGACAATTATTCCGAATGGATTTGCCTTGGAAATTCCAAAACAGACGCCTATGAAGGAAAATATATAAAAACTAACTGGATGAACTATCTTTTGACAGATGAAGCATTTTTGATTCAGTTGAAAAACAGATGGAATGAAATAGGTCCGGCATTATATCAAAAGGCAATGGATACAATTCAACAGTCAGAACAGCAGCTTGGATTCTCTGCTGAAGAAAACTTTCTTGTATGGCCTAATTGTCTGGGAGTAAAGCTTCAGTATGAATCTAAAAAAGTACTTGCATGTACTACTCACAGAGAACAGATAAACTATTTAAAAAACTTTATTCAAAAACGCTATGATTGGATGAATACTACAATTAACAATATGTAACTATTTCCCGTTGTTTTGCCTGTGCGACAGCGGGAAACCTATTTTTAATATTCAGCAAAATAGACAGAACCAAGCAGAGCGTTCCCTATAAAATCTCGGTTTCCCATTCCAAAATAATATCCCTTTTCCCCTAATGTAAAATAACAGGCTGGAATTTCTGATAATATATAAACGACCATTTCAAAATGAATCCCGTCACTGCTTCTGCACAAACAGCTTTTATAGGTTCCATCCTCAAGCTTTATATCTCCTAAAACATATAAAGAATCATTATAAATTGACATGTCTCTGATAATATCTGTTCCACAGATATTCATTGTATCATAATAAACAAAATCATCTGTAACATACAATCCATTTTCATTGACCAGCATCACACTTCCACCATAAGAAAGAACCGCAGTAAAATCCCGTGGATTATATTTCTTATTTTTAACAAAAAAACTCTGGTCATTGACGAAATAAAAAGCATTTTCAATATCATTATAACTGTATAATTCAAATGTATGAAAAGTCAGGTCATTATTCTCTACCCACAAAAAACAATATAAACGGTCATTGTGTTCCACAAAATTATAAACTCTTGCAAGCGGCTGATTGACAATATTCAAAGGTTCATTATTTTTATAAAAATTGACATGTTCAAAGTTTTGTCCATTATCAGTGGAGCGCATCACCGGATAAACACTGGTCACACCATCCGGTGTGGAACCTGTTCCTATAAAAATAGCGCCTTTATATTCAAATAAATCATAATTATGCGCACCTTTATCTATATTTCTGTATTTTATCCACCGCCCTTCCCTCAATTCATAATAATTTCCATAATCCCAGTCTTCTCTTGGGTCTGTTCCTCCAAACATCAGCTTATTTTGAATAATCTGAAAGCGTCGTATTTTTTCTTCTGGAATTGCAGAATCAATACAGTACCATTTTCCCTCAGATTCATCATAAGTCCATGAAGGTACAGGTCCAAGGTTTCTGTCGTCATCGCCTCCACCTACATAAACTCTTCCATTATAAGCAATAATATCATAAGTACATCTGGCAATTGAACCCTGTGTCGTGTAATACTCTGCCAGTGGGATTCCAAGATTTGTAATTTTTCTTTCATAAATATCACCTGTTGTTTCTTCCATAGAAACAGCAATTTCAGCGCTGGTTTCTTCAAAAGTTTCTTTCTTCTCCAAAGTATCTGTCAAAGATTCAAACATTGTTGTTTTTTCAACAGTATCAGAAGATTCTGATTTTTCCGTATCTGCAAGTGAAACATTTCTCTTATTTTTTATATTATGTGAAAAATACCCTTTCATCAGACAGATACATACTATGAAAGATAGCATAATAACTGAGATGACAACAGCTTTTTTTCTTTTTTGGTTCATTTATTCTGCTCCATTCTTTTGATTTTAAAAATTTTATATTTTATCAGTATAGCACTGCTGTTGTCAAAAAACAAGGAATATGTTATTCTATATTTATTTTTTAATTATATTATATAATTTTTTCTTAATAATAAACATTTTATTTAGAACAGAAAAAAATTCTGAAATATTTTCTATACAAATTCTGCAAAATGTTATATAATAAGCATAATATTTTTATGAAAACAAGTTATATAGGAGGATTTATTATGCCTGATAAATTTATTTACCCAACAGAACCGTTACATCCCGCAGCGAAACCAGTTCGTCCTGCTCCGGGTGAAAAACCGGCAAAACCACCTGCACACAGTGTCTGGTTTACACATGACCCTGCTATTTATCATGACCCTGTTACAAAAGACTATTTCTTATATTGTACTGACGCCAAATGTATGCGTTCACATGATATGATTACCTGGGAAACATTAAAACGTGCAGTGGAAGAACCGCCGAAAGAAGCTGTAGAGTGGACTGGCAGCAAAGCTATCTGGGCTCCTGATATTGTCAAAGTGGGAGAAGAATATCGTCTCTATTGTTCCAATTCTTCTTTTGGAGTACAACAGTCCTGCATCTTTCTTGCTGTTTCTGAAAAAGCAGAAGGCCCTTTTATACCAAGAGGCATTGTTTTTAAATCTTCTGACCGCCTGAATGTCAATGCGATTGATGCAAATATTATCGAGGATGTCAGAACTCACAAACAGTATATGGCATATGGTTCTTTCTGGGGTGGATGTCATCTTATTGAACTGGATAAGGAAACCGGTCTTGCAAAAACTCCTGACGATATCGGTATTTGCCTTGCAAGACGTCCCAAATGGATGGATGGAGCAATTGAAGGTTCATATATTATCTACAATGAAGATACCGATTACTACTACCTGTTTGTATCCTATGCCTCATTGAAAAGCGACTATAATATTCGTGTGGGGCGAAGCCGCAATGTAACCGGCCCATATTTTGACCAGAATGGCAGAGATATGTCAGATTTAAATGATGATGACAACACTCTGGGATTTATGATTTCCTGTGGATATAAATTTGATGATGACCCGACAGGATTTATGGGGCCAGGCCATAATTCTGTCCTTCACGATTTTGATGGAGAATGGTATATGATTTACCATATACGCGAACACAATTTCAGAGGTGGAGAACCCTCTACCCTTCATATTCGAAAAATGCTGTGGACAGACGAGGGTTGGCCTGTAGTTTCACCTGAAAATTATACCGGAGAAAAATTACAGCCAGTTACCGCAAAAATGGTATGTGGAAATTATGAAAGAATAAAACTGATTCCAATGATTCCTCAGGGAATGCTTACTTCTGTAAAAATGGCTTTATTTGAAAACGGAAAGGGAATGCTTGCAGACTCCATTCATATCCAATGGGAATTATCCGATGAACATACGATTACACTCCGCTATGCCAATATTACAGAAAAACTGAAAGTTTTGGCTGCATGGGATTATGAAGCATGGAAACCGACACTTGTTTTGACTGGCACAGACAATAAAAACATTTGTATCTGGGGTAAAAAATATGAATTTTCACCATCCTTTTAAATAAAATCCAAATTTGAGGGGCTGTTCTAAAAATATTATTTAGAACAGCCCCTTCAAGGAATACTCTGACCTGTTTCATTTATACCTGCTTTTCTTACTCTTTATGTCTCTGCAAATATTTTTACAGATATTGCAGAGTTATTCTCCTATTAAATACCGAAGAAATTTTTTCACCTGTTGATCGTTTGCCGAACCGACAGCAACCTGTAAAATATAATGATAACCGGTTGGATAATTGTCTCCAAAGTATTCCTCTGCCTTTTTACATTTATTAAAAATAATTCCTACTGCTTTGTTATCCATATAATACAGATATTTTTCATATTGGCTCATCTCTTCTTTGGAAAGCACCTGTTCTAAAGGTGCCGCTTCATAAGATATAGTTGCTTTTGTTTCTTCTGTTGCACTCTCACTCTGCTTTTTCTCTTTTGTATCTGTACCACCGAGAGTTTCTGTCTTAAGCTCTTTTGCATTGTTCTGTTTTGCCGTATTTTCAATTCTGTCTACAGTTGTAATCACCATATCAATACTTCCATTGGTAAAACACTCTTCATAATCACTGATTTTTGCTATATCAAACGAAATATCTTTATACTTTTCCTGACTTAAATACATACTTTTATAACGAAACGCTGTAGAGCCGCTTTTTATTTTCTGCGTTGTTTCAAAGTCTTTCATCATACTTTCCGCCACAGTCAGATTCATACACGAAGTATCATCTACAATCACAAAATCAAGCTCATCTCCGCTTTTATCCCGCAACAATACCACTGCAAGAATAATCACAAAAATCAATGCAACCATATGATATTTGTAATAAAATATAAAATTTTCCAGCTTTTTTTTCAT
The DNA here is from genome assembly GCA_910585215.1 of uncultured Lachnospiraceae bacterium. Lineage (GTDB taxonomy): Bacteria > Bacillota > Clostridia > Lachnospirales > Lachnospiraceae > CAG-303. Next base: position 16,186 of record CAJUDQ010000009.1, read on the forward strand.
GAATACCTCACTCTATTTATTATCTGTCTGTTCGGTTTCAATTTTTCTGATTTCCTTTGTACGAATTTCATGACAGATATCTTCCATAAAAGTCTGCAGCTCTTTCTGCCCCTCATCTCCAAGATATCTGCTCCTTACAGAAACCTTCCTTTCCTCCTCTTCTTTCTGTCCTACTACCAGCATATATGGAACTCTTTTCATTCTTGCATCTCTGATTTTAAATCCAATTTTTTCCGAACGGTTATCCACACTGCTTCGAATTCCATTTGAGACAAGTTCCTGATTCACCTGCTCTGCATACTCAGCATATTTTTCTGAAATCGGAAGCACTCTGACCTGCTCTGGACAGAGCCATGTCGGAAATAACCCCGCATATTTTTCAATCAACCATGCAATTGTTCTCTCATAACAGCCCATAGAAGTTCTGTGAATAATATAAGGACGTCTCTTATTTCCATTTTCATCAATATAATACATGTCAAACTGTTCCGCCAGAAGCGCATCCCATTGAATGGTAATCATGGTATCTTCTTTTCCATATACATTCTTTGCATTAATATCAACCTTTGGTCCATAAAAGGCAGCCTCTCCGACGTCCTCCACAAATGGAATATCAAGTTCTGTCAGAATTTCCCTGATATGCTGCTCTGTTCTATCCCAGACATCAGGCTCTCCGATATATTTTTCTCTGTTTTCAGGGTCCCATTTGGAAAGATGATATGTCACGTCTTCTTCTACGCCCAATACCCGCAGGCAGTACTGCGCCAAAGCGATACAGTCTTTAAACTCCTTTACCATTTGGTCCGGCCTTACAATTAAATGTCCTTCTGAAATTGTAAACTGACGTACTCTGGTGAGACCGTGCATTTCTCCGGAATCCTCGTTTCTGAAAAGAGTAGAAGTTTCTCCATATCTGCAAGGAAGGTCCCTATAGCTTTTCTGGCTGGCCTTATATACATAATACTGAAATGGACAGGTCATAGGGCGAAGTGCAAACACCTCATTGTCCTTCTCTTCATCTCCAAGTACAAACATCCCGTCTTTGTAATGGTCCCAGTGTCCGGACATTTTATAAAGGTCTGATTTTGCCATTAAAGGAGTCTGAGTTCTGATATAACCGCGCTTTGTCTCCTCATCCTCTATCCATCTCTTTAACTCATTCATGATAATCACACCGTTTGGCATAATCAATGGAAGTCCCTGTCCAATTACATCTACAGTAGTAAAAATTTCCATTTCACGGCCAAGTTTATTATGGTCACGTTTTTTTATATCCTCCAAATGTTCCAGATATGCATCCAAATCTGTCTTTTTTGTATAGGCAGTTCCATAAATTCTCGAAAGCATTTTATTCTTCTCTGAACCCCTCCAATAAGCACCTGAGGAAGAAATCAGCTTAAATGCCTTGATTGTCTTTGTACTCATAAGATGCGGTCCTGCACAAAGGTCTGTAAATCCTCCCTGACTGTAAAAGCTAATTATCGCATCTTCTGGAAGGTCACGGATTAACTCTACTTTATATGGCTCATTCTGTTTTTCCATAAACTGAATTGCCTCTTCTCTTGGAAGTTCAAATCTTGTAATTTCGGCCCCCTCTTTGATAATTTTTTTCATCTCTGCTTCTATTTTGTCAAGGTCTTCTCTTGAAAAGGATTCATGGTCAAAGTCATAATAATAACCTGTGTCAATCGATGGTCCAATGGCAAGTTTTGCCTTTGGATACAGACGTTTGACTGCTTCGGCAAGTACATGTGAGCAGGTATGACGATAAGCTGCTTTTCCTGCCTCATCTTCAAAAGTCAGAATATTCAGTTCACAATCATTGTCAACTATCGTTCTTAAATCAACTACATTTCCATTTAATTCACCTGCGCATGCAACTCTTCCCAGACCTTCGCTGATATCCTTTGCAATGTCAATAACAGACATAGCCTGTGCATATTCTTTTACAGAGCCGTCTTTTAATGTAATTTTCATTTTTTTACCTCTCTTCGTATTGATTTTTTCAGAAAAAACAAAAATCCCGCAACATAAGTTGCGGGACGAATACATCCAATCGATTCGCGGTTCCACCCTGCTTGTTCAATCCTCCTTAAAAATATTTTTCAAGGAGCTATTGAACCTCTCATTATGATGATAACGGAATCACCGGACCGGATTAGGGCCACTCGGAGATGGTCTTCACATATCTTTCCATAAAATACTCCCAGCTGCTGTATTTCTCTCTGAATGGTCTGAATATGCTACTCTTCTCGTCAGCGTATTGAATTTTTGTTTTTTGATAATTTAAAGTATAACATTAAAAATCTGAATGTCAAGAGTCTTTTCTTTTATTTTACTCTCTCTTTATGAATTGTAATTTTTTCCGGAATATGTTAAACTCATAAAGACAGATGTAAATTTTTCAAAATAACTTCTGAGGAAATAATTTCTGCCAAAAACAAAGGAGATACTGATATGTCAAAAAAACATTCAAAATACTCAAACAATAAAAAGGCACATATTACAAATCTGAAATTAATCTGTGGAACCATATTGTTTGTCTTATTTATTCTTTCTGTGATTTTTGTTTTCCATTATACTGATATTGATGAAGGAGGTATTGAAATTCTGAAAAATCTGAAAAATCCCTGATTTTACAGAATTTCCATAATATTATGAAACTCAAAAAAAATAATTGCATAAATATACTTGTACTGCTGTTTTTAACTGTATTTCCACTGTTTTTTGATAATTATTATATTAATATTACAATTACAAAATACAAGTTATTTTCTGTTTTATCCCTCTCTGTATTTTTTATTGGTCTTTACGATACCCTGTCTGCCAGTATTGAACAAAACCAATGTTTGAAATTATCTTCTCTTTCTTCATATCTTCGGCGGATGAGCCTTTGTGATATTTTATTTCTTCTGCTTCTGATTACTGCTGCATTCTCCTGCCTTATGTCAGAATGGAGGCTCCCCGCTTTCAGCGGAGTATGTGGAAAATATACAGGACTTATTTTTATGCTGCTTACTGGCGGATTGTATTATGGTATTACCAGACATATGACTTTGACTCCTTATATCAGATACAGTTTTCCGATTACTTTAAGCCTGATTTCTCTGATGGCATTTTTTCAGTTCTGTGGATATGATGTATTGGGATTTTATAAAGGAATTGCTGATGGAACCATGTATATTGCCACCTTTGGACATGTTGATGTATTTTCCGCATTTTTATGTGTTTATCTGCCGGTTTGTCTGTATTTATTCTGTTATACAGAAGGCAAAGAAGCTCTACTTTATGCTACAGGTTCTTTTATGGGATTTCTGGCAATTTTTTCCTCAAACAGCGACAGCAGCTATATCGGACTTGGCATCAGTCTGACAGTTTTGCTTATATTGACAGTTTCCAATACCAACAGACTGAAAAGATATGCCATATTGATTCTTCTGATAACATTAGCCGCTGTTTTGTGGAGAATTTTTCCTCCTCTGTCTGGTCTGGTTTTGCGTGAACAGTCGTTGATTACTACATTCTTTACCTCTGAAAAAATATTATGTATTTTTGCACTGACAGGAGGTTTCCTGTTTCTGTTATGTATTTTTATGAATAAACAGAAAAAAAATCTTCCTAAGAATCTTCCCTGCATTTTAACCGTTTTTTTTGTAGTGATTCTTCTTATAATGATACTATTATTTATCTGGTTCAGCTTTTTTGATACAGAGAAAAATATAGGCAGTTTTGCAAATTATCTGAGATTTAACAGTCACTGGGGGTCTGACCGTGGATATGTCTGGCAATGGCTGATTCAGTTTTTTGGATTTTCACCGCTGCTGACAAAGCTTTTTGGAGCCGGACCGGATACCACTACTTTGATTCTTTACAAATATTTTAAAGTAGAAATGTCAGATGAACTGGGAGTTTTTTATGCAAGTGCTCATAATGAATATTTAAATTATCTTGTAACAATCGGGCTTATTGGAACAATACTTTATCTTTCCATACTGATTTTCTCTATCATCAAATGCTTTAGAAAACGCAGAACAAATACATTTTTCGGAGCCATAGGGCTTGCCATGCTTGCTTATTCATGTATGGCTGCGGTAAATATTTCACAGCCGATTACCATGCCGTTTATCTATCTGTTCATTGCATTTGCCAATCATAAAAATGAACAACAGTAAAATTTTCATTCTATAAAAACACAGATTTCCAGTAAAATCACAAAGAAGCCGTTCATTTATTAATGAACGACTTCTCATTTTTCTATTTTATTTCACAGAAAATACCATAACACGTTGTTCTTATTCTTGCAGCTTTGGCATTTTTGTAACAGTAACCGTACATGTCAGTACTTTTCCGTTTACTCTTGCTGTAATTGTTGTAGTTCCTGGCTTTCTGCCTATTACTGTACCATTGTTGGATACTGTTGCAACTCTCAGATTATCTGAATACCATCTGATTCTTCCTGTAGAACCAAATACATCCAGATTATAAGAATCATACTGTTCTACAGTGATTCGGGTTGCATTCATCGCCAGTACATTAATATCACAGACACCTTCTGCACCGGAGGAGGAAACACAATAAATCTGACAATTTCCCTGACCGACGGCAGTCACTACGCCATTGGAATTTACGGTTGCCACATAAGGGTCCGAAGACATCCATTCTACATTATCCGTGGAATTTGAAGGTTTTACTCTGTATTTCAGAGAGACATTCTGTCCTACCAAAAGCGTCTGACTTCCGGAACCTATCGAAACAGAAGTGGCCGGAATCAATGGTCTGACAGTAACTTTAATCGTAGCTACTACATTATTTCCATCCGTAGAGGTCGCATATACATAACAGATACCAGCCTTTACACCTGTAATTCCACCGTTTAAATCTACAAAAGCAATCGATTCATCTGAACTGGTCCATTTAATCTCACGAATAGTTGCGTCCGGCGGATTTACAGTAGCAGTTACATATACCGTATTTCCTTCAAGCATTGTCACATAAGACTGTGAAACATTAATCGATGTAACTGGCTTGATACATCTGAATTCCGCTGAATCATACACACCGCTTCCATCTGCCGCAGTCGCATAAATAGTAGCTGTACCATAGCCAACAGCTGTAATCAGTCCACGTTCTGTAATCTGTAAAACAGATGGATTGGAGGAGGACCATACAACACCTAAATTCGTCGCTGTTTCCGGTGTTACCTCTGCAGTGAGGATTCTGGTTTCACCATAATTAATATTGCCCGTAGTTCCGTTTATCTTAATACTTTCTATAAACTCCCAGACTTCTACTTCACAGCTTGCTACAAGCCCACGTTCTACAGTAGTTGCAAGAATAATACATTTTCCACCCTTCAGACCTGTTACCACACCATTGTTATCTACACTGGCAATATCTGGGTCGCTGGAGGTCCATGTAACACTCTTGTTATCTGCATCAATCGGTGTTACAGTAGGAATTAACACAAATCTGGAATTTTTATAAATAGAAGTACTCGTTATATTTAAGGAAATACCGGTAACCGGCTCCAGAACGGTAAGCTTGCAGGTTGCATATTCTCCTGTATCTACGCTGGTTGCTGTAATAATAGTCTCACCCGAAGCAAGAGTAGTCACCTTTCCTGTCTGGTCCACAGTCGCAATGGATGAATTTGCTGTCGACCAGCTGATAGCCGGATTGTCTGCATTTGAAGGAAGTGCCGTCGCATGCAGCCAGAATTCTGTTCCTTTTCTTACTTCCATTGTAGCATTGCTGATAGTAACAGAAGTTACCGGCTGATATACCTTAACATTACACAGTGCAGTTACACCACTGTCTACCGACTGTACAAGAATAGCTGCATCACCGCCTGCTACTGCTGTAAGCAAACCTGTTTCATCAACAGTTACAATGGATTCATTTGAAGAAATCCATACAAGTTCTTTGTTCGTTGCATCACCTGGCTCTACAAGAGCTGTCAGTCTGAACTGTTCTCCTATTTTCAGGGTAATATCTGTAAAGTCAAGAGTAACTTTTGTAACAGGCTGTTCTATTACAAAATCACAGGTTGCCACAAGATTGATTCCATCAACTCCCGTATCCTCTGTCTGACAGATAACGGTTGCGTTTCCTGGATTGTGGAATGTAACAAAACCATTTTTATCAACAGTCAATACCTCTGGATTTGAAGATTCCCATACAACATTGGTATTAACACCGTTTCCTTCCGGTTCTATATAATAAGATAACTGATAAGTACCCAATGACAGACTGCATGTTACCTGTGTCTGTGAGAGACGGATACCTGTAACCGGTATTCTTACATGAAGCTTACAAGAAGCCACTTTGATTCCATCTAATGTAACTACAGATATGGTACAGTCACCACCGCCTACTGCTGTAATCACACCTTCATCCACTGTTGCAATTGATTCATCCGAGGATACCCAACGAACCAGCTTGTTGTCGGCTGTCGGAGGATTAAAGGTAAGATTGAGGCTGTATACTTCTCCTATATTCAGTTCCAGCTCTGTTGGTCTAAGTATAATATCGCCCACAGGCTCATTTACACTTACCTGACATTCTACAATTTTCTTGACACCATTAATTGTCTGAATTGCTTTAATGACTGCAGTACCCTTTTTGTTACCTGTTACGGTAATTCTGTGTCCGTCTTCTGACCTGACAAAACTTGCAACACTTTCATCGGTAGAAGACCAGTCAATCTGAGCATTTTGATGGTCTGTTGCAATTACATACAGTTCAAAGCTTTCTCCTACATTCATTAAATGTTCTGTTTCACTGATTGCAAAAGAATCAATAACTGTTACTTCTACTGTCGAATAATGAAGTCTGTCACCACTGATAAAATCAGGGTCATCCAAAGTTGCTGTAATATTGGCAGTACCACTTGCATTTGCTGTCAATTTACCCTGTGCATCAACTGATACAACATTTGTACTGCTGGAAGTCCAGTTTACTTTCTGTTCATCTCCTACTTCCACATTGGTTTCCATCTGAACAGTATCACCAACTGCCATAGTCAGTTTTCCATTTGTAATACCAAAATTTACAATTACTTCCACGCTGGAACCAAAATTTGCTGCAAGTATGCTAGGGTCCGCATCTGCAAACTCTGTTTTGGACCAGTCATATTTCGGATATGCATATAAAAGAACATGCCCTGCTCTCTCACCGCGCAATCCTGCAGCACTTACCTGCAATCGATTTGGATTGGAACTGGCCATTGTAACATTTTTGCTGAGGGCGTTTGTCATATCATCTGTAACCGGTATATACTCTCCCGGGTCAATACGAAAATACTGTCCACTTGTCATTTTATCGGAAAATACGGTTCTTACAATTACATCAACCGTACAATGCTGCGTTCCGTCCTTTGTACGGCCTGTAATATAGGTAGAACCACCTGCAAGAGCTTTTACAATTGCATTTCCATCTGTAGTAGACGTAATTTCTACTACGGTAGGGTCATTTACTGTCCAGTCTAATTCTGTACGTGAATTGGTATAAACAGTACCTGTGGCATTTGCTTCAAGATTCAGAAATCCATACTGAAATTGATTGGTTACCTCAAGCTTCACTATAATTTCTATTGTCTGCTGTCTTATCACACCGCCGCCAAAATCATAGGTTGCCGTGATTCTGGAGGAACCAGCGCCTACTGCTGTTAAATCTACTCTTTCACCCGTTGATGCACTGACCATAATAACATCTGGGTCACTGCTCTCCCATTTTACATTTGCCGGATTGGGGGCAGGGTCGCTACCTGTTACAACAGCCATAAAACTTTCTACATGGTCCACAGTCCATGCCGTATATGGCAGCTGATTCACTTCCGGTTCAATTCTTGAGATAGAAATGCCTTCATTTACAGCGGCCAGACTTCTTACCCCAATCACAGAAACGACTAATACTATCACAACTCCAAGAAGCTGTTTCCAGTATTTCATTAATTGCTTCATAAAAAATGCCTCTCCTTTCGTATTTGTATCCTGTATTATCATCTATATTCTCAAATTCTTATGCTTTGTATCTCACTATCTTATGTAACTTATCTTGAATAATTACCTTATATAATTCTATTGCCAAAACATAAGCTATGTTACAACTCAATTACTATATCGGAAAACACAGACGCTATCTTTATAGATACAAATAAAATTATCTCAGCCTGTTTACTTCAAATCTTTCCAAAGTATCCACACATACCATCAGGCTTTTATATCTTTCACTCACTTCCCCTTTTCCTATTGCAACATCCAAAGAAGCCGCTATATCATCAATCAGCCGGTCAGTGATTCTATCCCTCATCCCAATTAAAATCCTCTTTTTCTGCTCCATGGTATCCGCATCCAGAAACTCCATCAAATCAGGATTCGGAAGTTCTTCGTTAGACTTTGCTTCTGAAAGTTGAGCACTCTTTTTCGGATTATCCTTCTTTATTTTTTTTAATTGAGAAACCTCTTCTGTACTGCCACTTTTTATTTGTGGCTGAGTACTCCTTTGATTATCACTGACTGTTTCCTGTTGAAAAGTTTTCCGTTGACCATCAGCTTCTTTTTTTGCTTTCTCTACACCAAGGTATACTTTCTGGAATCTATATTTCTGTGTTGAATCTGGGTATTTTTCAGAATCTACCTCACTTAAAAACATGGAAAGCGGTCTTGCATATACCTCATAACTTCCATAAAGTGCCTGATAAATAACCAGTTCTTCTCCTGTTTCAGAGTGCTTTGCCACTGTGATAATCTGATACAGTTTATTCTTAAAGTGTCTGTAAAATTCCTGCGGCCTTGGTTTCTCTCTCTCCATTCTTTAAACAATACCTCCCATCTGCCAAATTTCTTCTGCCCTTACAAGATTACTTTTAAAGCATTTTTTCCAGAGTTTCTCTGATTGCCTGAATAAACTCTTCGCTGTTTAATATAGTTGGATGCTCTATTGTCGTAATAATCGCAAGGTCATTTGTCATCTTTCCCTCCTCAATCGTCTGAATACATGCTTTCTCAAGTTTATCTGCAAATTTTTCAAGCTCTCCTATTCCGTCAAGCTCACCGCGCTTTCTGAGCGCTCCTGTCCATGCAAAAATTGTCGCGATTGGATTGGTAGAAGTCTTTTCCCCTTTTAAATGCTTATAATAGTGTCTCTGCACTGTGCCATGTGCCGCCTCATATTCATAATAACCCTGAGGAGATACCAATACGGAAGTCATCATGGAAAGGGATCCAAAAACTGTCGCTACCATATCGCTCATTACATCACCGTCATAATTTTTACATGCCCAGATATATCCGCCCTCAGAACGAATCACGCGCGCAACCGCATCGTCAATTAATGTATAGAAATATTCAATACCGGCCTTCTTGAATCTTTCGTCATATTCCTTATCATAAATTTCCTGAAAAATATCCTTAAAAGTATGGTCATATTTCTTTGATATTGTGTCTTTTGTGGCAAACCAGATATCCTGCTTTGTATCAAGTGCATAGTTAAAGCAGCTTCTTGCAAAGCTTTCAATGGAACCGCAGAGATTATGCTGACCCTGTAAAATACCTGCGCCGTCAAAATTATGAATCAATTCTCTTGTTTCTGTTCCGTCTTCAGCTGTATACACAAGCTCTGCCTTGCCTGCTGCCGGAATTTTCATTTCAGATGCTTTATATACATCGCCATAAGCATGTCTGGCAATTGTAATAGGTTTCTTCCAGTTTTTTATATAAGGCTCGATTCCCTTTACAATAATCGGTGCCCGAAATACCGTACCATCCAGAATCGCCCGAATTGTACCATTTGGACTTTTCCACATTTCTTTTAAATTGTACTCTGTCATTCTGGCGGCATTTGGCGTAATGGTTGCACATTTTACTGCTACCCCGTATTTTTTCGTTGCCTCTGCTGAATCGACAGTTACCTTATCATCTGTGGAATTTCTGTACTCAAGACCCAAGTCATAATACTCTGTCTTCAAGTCTATAAAAGGCAGCAGCAATTCCTCCTTAATCCACTTCCAGAGAATTCTGGTCATTTCATCTCCATCCATCTCTACTAATGGCGTGGTCATTTTAATCTTTTCCATGGTTTAAGTCCTCCAATGTTGTACTATGTATCGTCCTCTATGTTTTGTAATGTATTATATAATATATGCAATTTTTGCTATATAATCGTTACACATACATTGTTAAATTATATCACGGAAAGGAAGGATTTTCAAGCGTTTATCCAAAAGGAAAACGGGAAATTTTATATTTTCAATCAAATCCCCATACATTCCTCATAAGACTTTTTTATCCCTTCATAATCAAACCGTTTCCTGCTTTCTGCAAATTTTTTCCCGGTTTTATCTGCTCTCTTTTCATAATACGCCCCAAGCTCCCTGCATTTTGTCATCCCTTCTTTATCCGCCTTTGGCGCATCATCTCTTTTCAAATCCACCTTTACTTTCAAAATCCCCTTTTTTTCCAGCAAATAAAAATAACAATACCAGCACAAAAAATCATAAATACTCCCAAGCGTCGATGTCTGCTGTTTTTCTTCCAGCTCAATATCCTCCACTGCCTGTTTTATTGCATCTTTCAAACCCGATATATCTCCTGCACACAGCCGGAACAGAAAATAAGTAGTTCCGTCATCCTCTTCTCCTTCACAAAATAAATACTTCCCTTTCCTTTCAAAAACATCAATAAATAGTTCCGTCTTTCCAAGCTGTATACAATAACACAAAATCCTCCCGTACATCCCCTTTTCTGTTGCACGCTGACAATATTTATAACACCACTTATGTTCCTGTGGAATATTTTTGTTTATAATTCTGTTTAAAAGGTCCTCTGCACCTGCCAAATCATTAAACATCAGATAATATCCAAGATGAGGATAGTGGTTGCATACATAACAGCCATCACAGCTGCATTTTTCAAAATTTTCCTTTCCTTTTTTCACCATATCCATATCACGATACAGAAATCCAAGTCTCATCAACGCATTATAATAAATATATTCATGCCCATACTTTAATGCACATTCCTCAAACATTCTCATAAAATTATCCATTTTTTCATCTTGAATCTGACAATATCCTCGGTACACCGAAAAAATAATATCCATACAATCTGTATTTGTCTCGCTCATATTTGTATTTGAATAATTTGGCAGCTCCCTGTCCATATAAAGCTGCTGGTCATGATAAAAAACTTCCGCGTATTTTAAAATCTTTCTATCGCTGTTGTCCTGTCTGTTCAGTTCATACAGCATATTATAAAGCGCCCTGAAATAAAGATACCACTCCTTTTCCTTCTTTGCCAGAGCCAATATCTTATCCAGACAGCGAAGAATCGTTTCTGCATTCGCATCCCAAGCATCATATCCGCCTCTGGTCAGTGTTTTTGTCTGATTTACCAGTCTTCTAAGTTCTTCTGATTCCATAAGATCTGTATTAAAACCTGAAAACATCATAACTTTGTCCCTCTTTCTTATAATCCTGCACATTCTCGATAAGTATTTTTTATAAGGGAATAATCAAATCTTTTCCTTGCCTTTCCAAACAATTCCCCATATTCGTCTGCCTTTTCCTCAAAATACGCCGCTGCTTCCCCAGCAGTCAAAATAGTTTTTTCTTTTTCAGGCAGGGGAAGCTCTATTTTTCCTGCCCCGCTTTTTTCCAACAGTTTAAAATACCCCCACCAGCGCAAACATCTATGACAGGCATTGACTGTTGAATTTTTATGAATAAATTTCAATTCCTGCTCTGCGTTTTTTAAATCTGATTCCCGTTCTGAAAAATCTCCGGCAATTGCACAGCAGAAAATACTGGTTCCGATGCTGCTCCTTCCATCCTCCGGATTTTGCCTTTTTGCTATCTTTTTCCAGTATTTTTCATAAATATACTGAAAAAACTTTGCATTTCCAATACTCAGACAATCTTCAAGGATACTGTGATAAAGCACCAGCTCTTTAGTATTCTGACATCTCTCATAACACCATTGATGTTTTTTTGGAATTTGCTTTTTTAAAATAATATCTAAAAATTCTTCTGCCGATTTCATGTCATTATTTAAAAAATAATATGGAAAATAAGGCAAATGCATACAGACATAGCAGTTTTCCACCTCATATTTCTCAAAATTATTTTTTGCCTGCCGAAACCTTTCCTTATCTCTGTACAACGCGGCAAGACTCATTTCATCTTTATAGTAATGAACTTCCCCTCCATATTTATGCACTGTTTCTTTATACATACCCATAAAATTTTCCATTTTCCTATCATCAATTTGATGATAACCAATATAGGCGTCAAAAATATTGGAACAACAGTATGTATTTGTTTCTGCCATATCCGTATCCCGATAATTTGGCAGCTCTCTGTCCATATATTTCGCGCTGTCTTTATAATAAATCTCTGCATATTTCAAAATCTTTTTATGGTTTCCTCCACGATTCAGCATATAAAACATATTGTAAAGAGTATCAAAATAAACATACCATTCCTTTTCTTTTTTGGATAATAGAAGTATTTTATCCAAAAGCCGGATAATCGTATTTTCATTCTGGTCGTACCTATCATAGCCTCCATTGGTAAGCATCCGCACCTGTGTAATAAAAACCGCCAGTTCTTCACAGGCCAGCATTTTTGTATCTACAAATGAAAACATCATGCCTCCATACCTCCTATTCCATATTCCATCAGCTTTATCAGCCCTTTATTCATCATTTCCATTTCCTTATTTCCAAGCGTATAATGCCCTGCAAGCAAAGCCTGTACATACATCACCTGTATCACAGTCTCTATATATTCAGGGTCTCTCAGGATATACAAACGTTTTACAAGACTGTTTGTACAATTCAGATATAACCTTGCTCCACTGCTTTCCTCCTCATTGGAAAAATCAAAGCCCTCAAAAAAACTGGAAAAGTTTTGTCCATCCATGGTACTGTCAAACAGCCCTTCATCTCCTGGTACATACAATGCAGGAAGCTGTTGTGGAGAAAAATTTTTCAAAGAAATTCTGCAACGCATAGGTTCCAAAGTCTTTTCTGCCTGTTCCAGAAAATATTCCATGGAAACCAGCATCTCCGTCGGAGGTGTCTCCAAAAGATTTTCATAGGAACTGTCTTCAAAAAGCTTTATGTTGATATTCTTATAATATTTCGACGTCTGCTGCAACAGATTTGTATCATAAATATACCCTGCATTTATCAAAAGACTTTCTGTACCCTCGAGAAGCGGACAGACTCTTCTGAAATCATCTATTTCCATACAATAGCTGACTGGCTTTTTCTTTGCTGCATTCATAATTTGAAAGCCTGTAAACGTTCCCTTATTAGTTGGAAAAGTCAAAAATGGGAAAAATAGTTTGTATATCTGTTCATTTTCCACAGCCAGAGACTTAATGGCAATATTATGTATTGTGGTAAGCTGTTTTAATTTTCTTACATCATATTGCGACAAAGATACAAAATAGTCAAAAATACATTTTTCTATCTGATTCTTTGCTTTCATAAGCTTATAATCTTTAGAAAAACCTTCTCTTGAAGCAGTAGGTGTCAAATCCTCAGCATTTAAAATACACCTTGTAAAAAACGCCCACTTTGGAATAACATCCTTTCCATCTTCTGTAATAAACATATTCTTCAAAAAGATTTTATGGCGGTTTGTAGCGTTTGCATTTACCTGTCTTGTAGAAATAAATGCATAACCTTTTATCCCTTCCCCGATAAGCGGAATCATGTCAAAAAACTGCTCTCCAAAAAGATGTTCTCCAAACTCCATAATCTGTTCTGCCATACATATTGGCTGGCGCCAAGGAATAAACGTATCATTAATATATTTTTCCCATCCATTTCCATGAAAATAAATCGGGCTGGTGATAAGAAATCCATATTCATAAAGATTATCTATAATTTCCTCCTCATCAAATCTGTCATACATTCTTCCTTCCAGCTTTAAATGGACTTCTGTTCCGTTGTCTGTCGCCGTTTTTCTTTCTGTAATTTTATAAGTTCCATCACTCTTTCCAATCCATTGATATGCCTGTTCTTCTTTGATGGATTTTGTGATAACTTTGATTTCATTTGCTACCAGAAAACAGGACAAAAGACCGATTCCAAACTGTCCAATAAAACTTTGCCGCACCTGTTCGCTGCGTTTAGAAGATTGTCCGATTACGGAAAGAAAGGAATGAATTTCTTCTTTATTTAATCCAATTCCATTATCTTTAAAAATCAATAAAGCTGCATTTTTCTGTTCCTGATATATAACATCAATTTTTCCACTTTTAAAATCTGAATCCTCTTTTTTTCTCGCCTGAATAGCATCTACTGCATTTTGAAGAAGTTCACGCAGAAAGACATTATCGCTGGAATAAAGGTTGTCGCTCAACAGACGAATAATGCCTTTTAAATCTACTTTAAAATTATAATTGCTCATTTTAAATCCTCCGGTATTTACTGTTTGTATTAATTGTATAAAATTAAGGTTATTTTAGCATATTTTTTAGGGAAATTCTACTGTTAATTGGGGATATCAGAAATATAAATGACGCAGAGGAAGGCATGATGCCTTCCTTCTTCTGCTATGTTTCAAAGTTTTCCATGCAACTTATCGTACTTCAATCTAAGCATTCCAACTTGTTTTTTGGATAACAAAAACGGCTAAGTCACACATAAGCCTTAGCCGTTTTTATTTTTTTATCGCTATAAAAGTATCAATAAAATGCTTAACTCAGACAATTTTATTTTTCCTGTTTTTCAAAAAAAGTGAGCAGACAATCGTCACAAGTGAGCAGAAAAACATGATTTTCCAAGGCTGTTCCTCTTCGCCTGTTTTCGGATTTTCTGGAATAATGATTTCGGTTTGCATAACATATCCACATATGTTACATCGGTATTCGATTTCGCCAGCCTTCGTATTAGTAGGATAGCGTGTGATTGTTCCAGAGTCGAAAACGTGTTCCGAATAATTCAGTCTTTCTCCGCAGGCGCACTCGTGCCAGTGGTTTTCGGCGTTGGTTTTCCAATCGCTGCTGTAAACGTGGGTATGAGAAAGTGCTGGGATGGTTTCGGTGCGTATCTCATATCCGCAAACTGTACAGCGAAAAGTTTTAACGCCAGATTCAGTTTCGGTAGGCTCTTTTGTTACCGTTCCAGAATCTTCGGTATGCTCTGTGATGTCGGTTTTATCTCCACAGTCGATGCAAATATGCCAATGTACATTTTCATTATTTTTCCATTCCGTATTGGCACTATGCCCTTTTGCTGAATTCGCTTCCTCCCGTTCATCAATTGCGGTATGACACCAATCACAGGTGGCGGTCTCCGTACCATCTTCGGTGCAGGTGGCGTTATTATTGCTTATATAATGCTTGAAGCTGTGATTTTCGGGGTTAAGCTCTCCGTATTCGGCGTCGCATTCTTCGCAAATCGCCCTGTGAGTGCAGGTAGCCTCACCGCCGCTATGTCCTTTTGCTGTACCTGCTATCTCCTGTTCATCGGTTGCAGTATGACACCAATCACAGGTGGCGGTTTCCGTACCATCTTCGGTGCAAGTAGCGTTATTGTTGCTTATATAATGCTTGAAGCTGTGATTTTCAGGGTCGGTTTCTCCGTATGCCATGCCGCAAATTTCGCAAAACTTTCCCATACAGGTCACAATATCGCTGCCTCTGTGGACATGGGGAGAATCCTTTATTATTTCTTGAACGTTTTCGGGAAATTCGGGCTTTACGCTGTCAATAGTCTCGGGAACAGTGATAAACTTGTATTTGTCGTCTTCGCCTATAACCGGCATTACGTCGGTTATAATAACCTTATCTTGAACTTTTTTATAAGAAAGCATCGGTATATTATCGGGCAAAGCATTGGCTATATCCGAACCGTCGCAGTATGTAATGGTTAAATTTGAACAGCCCGTAAAAGCATCCTCTCCGACAGAAGCAACGCCATCAGGTATTACGATTGAGGTAAGTTCTGTACAATTATAAAAGGTGTTATCTTCGATTGAAGTAATATCGCCGGGGAGCTTTACCGATGTAAGTCCCGTACAGCCATAAAAAGCAAGGGGTTTGATTAAAGCGACACTGTCGGGAATTTCTATTGACGTAAGTCCCGTACAATCTGCAAAAGCACTATTTCCAATTGTTGTAACACCACTCGGAATTGTGATTGACGTAAGTCCCGTACAACCCAAAAAAACACTAGTTTCAATTGTTGTAACACCACTCGGAATTGTAATTGACGTAAGTCCCGTACAGCCATAAAAAGCACTATTTCCAATTGATGTAACGCCACTCGGAATTGTGATTGACGTAAGCATTGAGCAGTTCTGAAAAGTGTCTGCTTCGATGAAAGAAATATTTTCGGGAATATTTATCGAATAAAGTCTTATGCATCCAGAAAAAGCACCCTCTCCGATTGAATTGAGCTTACTTGGAAGCTTGATTGAAGTAAATCCTTCGCAGTTCTTAAAAGTGTTTTTTGCGATTGAAGAAACACTCTCGGGAATATCTATCGATGTAAGTCCCGTACAACCTGCAAAAGCGCTCTCTCCAATTGATGTAACGCCGCTCGGAAGCTTGATTGAACTAAGCCCTGTGCAGTTCTCAAAAGTGTTGCTTTCGATTAATGAAATATTCTCGGGAATATCTATTGATGTAAGATTCTTGCAGTCTTTAAAAGTCCCTGCTTTTATAGAAATAACATCAGCTCCGCAGATTTTATCAGGAACAGTGACAGCCACCTTTTCAAACAATTTAGCTCCGCTGACAGTAACTTTGCCGTCTTCGCCCTTAATATAGGAAATCAGTGCCTCTGTGCAGGAAAGCTTACCCAAGCTCTCGGGACAATAAATGGTTTTAATGTTTTCGTAATCAAAGGCATTTACCCCGACCGAGGTAACGCTGCTTGGTATTTCAATGTGGGTAAGTTCGAAACAAGTGCTAAAAGCATTATCTCCAATAGAAGTAACACCGTCAGGAAATTCGATTGACGCAAGCTTTGAACAAGACGCAAAAGCTCTTGCATCGATTGAAACAAGTTCGTTGGAAAGCTTTACCGACACAAGTTTTGAACAAGCACTAAAAGCATCTTCTCCAATAGAAGTAACACCGTCAGAAATATCTATCGACGTAAGCTCAGAACATCTGTCAAATGTCCAGGCTGCAATTGACTTGATATTGTTTGGCAGCTTTACCGATGTAAGTCCCGTACAACCGCTAAAAGCCATACTTTCGATTGAATCGACGCTGTCGGGAATTTCTATCGATGCAAGCATTGAACAATTATAAAAAGCGCTTTTCCCGATTGATTCGAGCTTGCTGCCGCTTGGAAAAATTACTGATGTAAGCTTTGAACAACCATAAAAAGCTTTGTCCCCGATTGACGTAACGCTGCTTGGAATTGTGATTGACGTAAGTTCCGTATTCATAAATGCCCATATTCTGATAGATGTAACATCAGCACCGCAAATTGTATCGGGAAGAATCACAGCCGTCTGATTTCCCAAAGACGCTGCGTTATAGATAACAATGCTGCCGTCATCGTTCTTTTCATAGGTGATTTGTGCCGCACTATCGGGAATGCCTGCGTTATTTACATCCAAGTCTTTGTGATAAAAAATAGTTTCAAGATTTGTGCAGTCGGAAAAGGCGTTTTTACCCCCCCCCTCCAAGATAACGTCCATACTTATCATAACGGATTTTATTTCCAACGCGTCAACGCCGCTGTTATCACCGCCCTCATGCCAAGAGGCCATGCCGGTATCAGACATAACGGTCAGCGTACCTGTATTCGGGTCAAATTCCCAGCCGTCGCCCGCCTTTGCACTAACTGTGAATGTCGGTGAAACGCATATCAACACCACAGCCGCCATCAGAAGCAGCAGACCTATGTATTTCTTTAATTTTTTTCTCATAAAAATCCTCCTTTATAAGGTAAAATGTCTTAATTAAAACAAGTTAATTAAAACAGGTAAAATTTGTTGTATAGAACATAATTTTTATTATATACCACACAAAAGAAAAAGTCACTGCTTTTGGCAAGAACGTTGATTTTTAGGCAAGAACGTCAAGATGATGTATCTTTGCGGTTTGGAACGTCACTTTTCCAATCCTCTCCCTATGGAAACATCAACTCCTCCACTGTCACAAATTCATACCCCTCTTTTTGCAGCGCATCCACAATCCGAATCGCTGCCCTCACTGATGTATCAAAAATATCGTGCAGCAAAATAATATCCCCATCCTCTACATCTCTTAATACCTTCTCCACCACCGCATCTTCATTCTGCACACTCCAGTCTAACGGGTCCACGTCCCAAAGCACAATAAACATATCCAACTCTTTTTTCATCTGCTTTGTACACTCCCCATACGGCGGCCTCAAATATCCTGTCCCCTCTCCGATAATGCTCTCTATCAGTTCACTCGTTTTCTTTACCTCCGCAATCGCCGCTTCACAGGACAATGTATTCATCTGCACATGCGTATAGGTATGATTTCCTATCAAATGCCCCTCTTCTTTCATCCTTTGAATAGTATCTGGATATTGTTCTACTTTCTCTCCCACAACAAAAAAAGTAGCCTTTGCATTTCTCTCCTTCAGCCCATCCAAAAGCCCCTCTGTGCCTTCTCCCGGACCGTCATCAAATGTAAGCGCTACTCTTTTTTTATCTTCAAAAAGGCTTTCTTCCTCTTTTCCTTCCTCTTCCATATCCTGACTGCGGTTTATGGCAGCCTCTCTTACCCTGTCTTTCCTCTCCATTCGATTCATCTGTACCGTAAATATGTATAAAGCTGCAATCAGAAAAATATATAAATATTTCTTATAGCTGTTTTTCATAGATAAAACACATTCTCCATTCCTAAAACATTTACTATATTTATATTTTCCTTATTTCGCTGTTATTACAAAAACATTTACAGATTCCATAACGAAAAAGAAGGTATTTTAAGTACTGATTTTACAATATCAAATGTATCATTTGTTACGGTTACAAAAAATTTCGGATGATATTTTTCCTGATATTCATTTATTACTTTTTCTTTCTTCCCTTCACAGTTTATCTTTACCGGAACAATCTCTTCCTCATCCTCATAAATAAATTCAACCGGCTCCTTTTCACTTCCAGTCCAATAATAAGGGATATCCTTTATCCCTGAAACCAGAAGCTGCTGCAAAACAAACTGCTCCAGCAGAGCATGATGTTTGAATTCATAGGGATAAATTGTTTTTACAATATCTGCAAACTGAATATTGTATGCATAGGTTAACATTCCAATATCCTGATAATATAATTTAAAACCTCTGTTTTTTTTATTTTCTTTCAAAGGTTTTTTCACTTCTTTTAAAGCGTCAACCTTAAAAATCATCTGCCTGTCTTCCAGCCATTCAAGTGCCTTGTACCAGTCATTGATTCCTGTAAAGTAAGCAGATATTCCATATTGAAAACTTTTCTCTGGTGAATCGAGCTGCGCTGCTACATCAGAGTAAATTCGATGAACCTTTGCTCTGAATTTTAAATCTGATATACTGTTGATTTCTTTCAAACAGGCCTGATATACTTGTGTTCTTGCCTCATTGACTTTCTCCAGATTTCTTGTATCCATATAAGTTTGCACTACTTTTGGCATACCACCCGTAATAAAATATACTTTAATATACAGTCGGATTTTTTCCAGCATTTCTGTTGAAAGCTCTTTTTCTGCATGATGTTCAACTGCATTTAAAAGTTCTCTGTCATTATTTATAATAAAAAATTCTTTCAGACTCACTGGCTGCACAGAATAAATATCCAGCTTCTGTAAAAGACCGGGTGATAAACAAAGCTTTTGTATACGAAAAGAAGTAATCAGACAGATATTATAATCCATCAGATTATATACAACAAACCGGAGAATATCAGCCGCTGTATATTCCCCTGTTTTTTCTATATTAAAATGGTCAAAGACAATCAGAATATCTTCTTTTTTTTCATCTGTACCGATATATCCTTTTACCTCTTCATCAAATTTCTTTCTTAAAAGTTCTCCCCTGTAAATAAAATTATTTTTGTCTTTCTCTAAATCCACCAGAATCAGTTTCTTGTAATACTTCTGACCAAACTCCTTTATTGCCGTGGTTTTTCCGACAGATTTTGCTCCGGTAATCAACAATGGCTGTTTATCCGCTTTCTTTTTCCACAAAGCAAGCTTTTCTACAATTTCTCTGTACAAATCAATTCCTTCTTTCGTTCTCAAAATGTAATGTTACTGTAATGTATCCCTCTTTATACATGATATGGATTTTACCGTTCTGAAGCTTCATTATCTCATCGGCAATCGCAAGTCCAAACCCCTGTCCACCCATTTTTCTTGAAGCTGCCTTATCAATTCTATAATAAGGCTCTGTCAGTTTTTCAAGCTCTTCTTCCATGATTTCCTCTGCTCTGTTTTTAATACTCACCACTGTTTCATTCTCCAGATTTTCTGCGGCTATTTCTGCCACACCCTCTTCTGTAGAATATCTGAGCGCATTTTCCATAATTACATCAAATAATTCCTCTAACAGTATCTTATCCGTATATATCTCGATATCAGAACAACAATTTATCTGAAAATTCAGTTTTCGCTGTTCAGATTCTTCCAGTCTTTTTTTTGCATTTTCAAGCTCATTACAAAGTAGAACCGGCTCCATTTTTGTCTCGTGCAGATGATTATGTAAAATTTCATACATATATTTTTTATCGGCATATCCTGCAAGAATATCTGACAATCCTCTTATTTTTTCTGCAAATTCAAAAATTTTGTCGCCGTCTACCATTTTATTTGATATAAATTCTGAGTATCCACTAATGGCAGAAAGGATGTTCTTTATTTCATGTACTGATAAATCCAAATATTCTTTATTATCCATCCATGCTTCTCCTATTATTTTATCTATTCTATTTTGTATCCTACATTTCTCACTGTTTTAATTCTTATGCGTTCATTTCCGATTTTCTGCCGTAATGTTTTGATATGCATATCAACGGTTCTTGATTCTCCTTGAAAATCAAAGCCCCAGACAGCCTCCATAATCTTGTCTCTTGAAAGTACGATGCCCTTATTTATCATAAGATATTTTAGTAATTCGTATTCTTTGTATGTTACATTCTTTTCTTCTCCGTCAATTGTCACAATTCGACGGTCATTATCCACAATAATTGCTCCGACTTTTAAAATATCCTGCGCGGTTCCATTTCTTCTGCATCTTCGAAGCAGAGCTTTTACTCTTGAATTAAACTCCATCACACCAAACGGCTTTGTTATGTAATCATCTGCTCCCACATCAAGACATTTCACCTTTTCCATTTCGCTTCCTTTTGCAGTTACCATAATTACAGGAATATCTTTTGTCCTCTCTTCCTTTCTCAGTCTTGACAGCAATTTTATACCATCATCATCCGGCAACATAATATCAAGAATAATCATGTCAGGAATTCTTCTTGCCAGTTCTTTGTCTAGTTCTCTTGCCAGAAAGATTGGTTTTGCTTCATAACCATTATTATTTAATGTATAACATTCAATCTCACTTATATCAGCATCGTCTTCAACAACATACACAAACATATCGCACCCCACATAATTTTATTTGATATTTGAAACTTGTACAGTTCACCTTTATATATTAATCAATAAAATGGTGAATGTAAATAGAAATTTTACTTTTTTACATACTATTTACATTGGACAGATTTGATGTATAATAAAAATAGATAGATTTATGACGCAAAGAAACAAACATAACTTTTATAAAATATACGATTATCACATAATATAAAGGAGGTATAAGATGTCCAACAAAAAAATAGAGGCCATGAAAATAATATGTTTTGATTCAAATACAGCAATACATTTTAATTTATGCGGAACATTTGAATCTCCTTCACCGGAATGGATGCATCTGACCAGAAATCTGATTGATTTTGAACTGATGGCTGTTACTGATGGCGCGTTGTATATTGCAGATTCAGACAAAGAATATGTGGTATCAGAAGGAGAATATCTGCTGATGAGTCCTGATAACTATCAACATGGCTATCAACAAAGCGATTGTAAATTTTACTGGCTTCATTTTTCTGTTTCAGACAGCAGTTTTTGGCTGCTAAATGAGTCAGAATTTTCCTATAACAGTGATAAAATCTATATTCCTTCCACTGGAAGACTGTCTTTTATAGAACGAATCGTTGTGCTGATGAAACAGCTTCAGGATTCCGAGAAACGCTATCATAACAGCCTTTTAAATAATACTTTAACTTCTGCTGTTATCTATGAGCTGTATTGTCAGGGAACCATATACAAAAAATATAACGACCAGAAAAAATCCATGCAGATTTATAATGATATTGTTGATTATATCAGCTATCATGCCTGCGAAAATATACGGGTATCAGAAATTGCGGATTATTTTGGATATAATGAAAAATATCTGTCCACCCTGTTTAAAAAATTGTCAGGAATTTCATTGAAGCAGTTTATGCTCCGTGCCAAAATGGATGTGGCAAAGGCTGAGCTTACTGATACCAATCACAGTATCGCACAGATTGCATATAATGTAGGCTTTAATGACACACATAATTTTACAAATTCATTTAAAAAGGTTACCGGACTTTCGCCGAGTGCCTATCGGGAAAGCTATGCCAAACGTGCTTTGTTTCACAAATAACTGCCAGGTAGAAGCTGTATTTATGGAAAATACAGAATAAATACTGATAAAAAATAAAACAGACCGCTTATTAAAAATACTGCGGTTTGTTTTGTTTCTTTTTACTATTCTTTTGTTTTCTATCTTTTGTTACAAACATATATTACTTTGAAAAAATCTTTCTTTTCAATGATATTCACAATTCAAACAAATACTTGCTGATTTACTCAACTCTGTTATTCCTCTTCTCTATCAGATTCAATAAAATTACACCTGTTTACCACAATGCACCCACAAAAAAGAAAAACAACAGATAGAGTAAAAAAGACAAAAGCAGATATAAAATAATCTTTTTCACTTTTATGCATATAAAATATAAGATAAGAAAACAAATTTGTTTTCAATATATATTCGTATATTCTGTATAAAGTTTTTTCAGCCAATTCCAAAAAATCTCCCGATATTGCATATATAGCAATCATAAAAAGATTTACACTTTCCACCAAAATAAATCCATTACTACTGCCAAAAAGTATTGCCGCCAAATTGATAGCAAGGGTGACAGCAAATAAATACATAGAATAAATAAACAGATAAAAAAATAATGTTTTTCCTGTTTTCACATCTATTGTTACTTCTGAAAAAATTTTTGTAATAAATCCTCCCGCCACCAGCATAATTGCCAGATAAAAAATAGTAAACAAATATAGCTGCAAGGACTCTTTTAAAAACCAGCTCGTTCTTTTACGGCATCTTGAAAAAAAATAAATGCTTGCCACTGAAAAATGTCTGTATATATATGTTCCAAAAAATATCTGAAAAAATAATAATGGAGTAAACCAAAAAGTCAATTCGGGCAAATATTGCCGATAGTTTTTTACATGTTGCATTGCAAACCGTAAAATAATTTCTGACACTTGAAAGCCATTATCATTGTTTACAGCCAGCTCTAACATACAGAATACACCACAGCATACAGCTATTCCCAAAAAACGCAGGTAATATTTCATAATTATTACATGCTCCTCCCTTTATATAATACGTAGTTGACATTTTATGTGTTCAATTATATGGATACTTTGAAATAAATTTTCTTTTTAATTCCGTAAAACGTTGCACTGCTTCCTCCGAACTTAAAAAAAATTCATTGTTTCTTACATCATCATAGTTGACATAGGTACTTTCATTATCCAAAGGAACTGTCAATGTATTTTCAATCTCCTCATAACAGAAAATCGGCGCAACCAGAAACCTGTCACTTTGTATATAAATTACAGACTTTTCATTCCATGTTTGAAGCTGTCTGTGTAAAAATACAAGATATGTTTTTCCTGGAATCATTTCATTTACAAACCCCATATTTATTGCGCCTTTTCCAGGTTGCGCTCTTAATTCTTCTGACACTGATATCAGCGTACCTGATCTTGCTATTTCTATCATATCTCCTTCTGCCAGCCCTTCTCCTTTAAAGACTGAAAGTATACGTACCTTTTGTGTTGTGCTGGAAAAACGATATGTAAACGTATCTTCACATTGTACAGCTAAAATAATTTTACTTAAATCGAGCATTTCATTCATTACTTCAACCTGCCGCATAGCAAGTTCATCCGGTAAAAGAGCAATCAGAAAATGATTGATGGGGTCCTCTTCCTCATTATAATCTGTAAAGGAACTTTTGTTATATAAGCCAATACAAACAGTAATAATAAATACAATAGCTGTAATTCCTATAAAAAATCTTGGCTTCATCTTTATTTCCCTCCTTTCTTTAAAACCAAGTAATCATCTTCATTATATCAAATCATCTCTGATTGTTTTTATTTTTATAAATATAAGAGATATAAATAATAATATTATCAGAAAAATAAAATACGCTGAAAAATTATACTTCATAGCCGGTACATTAAACATTCTCAGAATAAAATAATAATTAAGCGTATAGCCCAAACCAAGTCCTTTTTCCAAAACGGATAGAAGATAAAACAAAATATATACAGGGAAAAAAGTAAATACTTTATATTTGAAAAACGGCAGCGTAGAAACTGCAAAATTGAATACAGCTAATATTCCTGATACAATTCCAAATAGAACTGTCAAAAGAGCTGCGTATATAATTTTATGAGGAACGCCTATCTGATATAAAAAATATAGATTTTCTCTTTCTATTGTTTGAATAAAATCAATATTTGAGGGTTCTCCCGCTGACTGCATATCAAAGCAGATACATTCCAGCAAAAGTTCCATTAAAAAAGGAACCGTAAAAATAAAAAAAGTAATCAGAAAAACAGAAATCACTTTTCCATACCAATAATTTTTACACCCTGTTCTTGATACAATATATGTTTTCATTTTTGTATTTTTATCTGTAAGATAAGCGCATGCCGTAGGCAGTACCACCAATAAAGGGTAATATTCCATCATAAAATACCCAATAGTTGACCAGTCAGATAAGGTCAATAATTTTATCGGGTCATACATTTGGCTTATATATTTTACTTCTTCATCTTGATAAAGATTGTGAAACATATTTTGATAAAAATTTGCAAGAACAAAAAATAATAAAATAAAAAAAGTAAATACAACTGTTTTTTTTCGAAACAGTTCCGATAACTGCATTTTTATTGAATATATAAGCATAAATACTTCCTCCAGATAGTAAAGTGTATAAAAACTTATTTTTAATGGTATAAAAGACTGCCTATTATTTTAAATTCAGCAGTTTTATATATCAATAAAAATATTTATATATTCTTTATGTATCCAAATAGCACAAATCAATGTGTATTATATGTGTATGCGATATATGCTGAATATCTTTCATCATTTCCAGAAAAATATAATCTGAATGGGGAAATTTGCAGCCAACCTTCTTTTATTTTTAGATCGGAAGAGCGTCGTGTAGG
>CAJUDQ010000009.1:41745-90638 GCA_910585215.1 uncultured Lachnospiraceae bacterium
CTCTTTCCCTACACGACGCTCTTCCGATCTGAAATTCCTTCTGTAAGTGTCCAAACATCAGAAATATCGCGAGGTGATACTTTATTTTCAGTTAATTTTGTTCTACACCTAGTAAATTCGTCTGTTGAACCATCTGTTGGATATACACTGTCAGCCGTAACTGTGACATAACTATAGTTACCTGTTCGGGTAAGATTCGCCTTTGCCAAGTGCATTGCACAACCGGTAGGAACACGTACTCTATCATTACCATAATCGGCAAATGCTGCAATACTATTATTTAATGATAGTATCATCGCTACCAAAATAATACTTGATATAATAGAAATAATTTTTTTCTTCATAAGAATACCTCCCTTATCCCTAATCAAATTTGATTTTACAGATAATTAAATTTAAAACTCTTTATTATAATATAATTATTAAGTGAAAATTTAATTTTGTTCTATTATATTATTATATACTTCCTTTTCATACTTGTCAATAAACTTTATTTCACTATAAGGTGTATTTAAATTCAATATTTAAAAAAATATATTTAAATTATAAAATTTATATCTGTTATTACTTTATTAAAAACTACATAAATCTAACTTGAATATGTATTATAACGGTAAAGAATTTGACTGATTTAAATGAAAAATATTTCTTATAAGAACCAGGTAAGGAAATTTGCTCGCCCTACTCGTCGGGCGACCCATGCGCCGCATTAGTGGTTTATTTTCTCTGCACGGGTCTGCACAGTAAAAAGAGCTTTGAAAATATTTCTACTTTCAAAACTCTTTTACAAACCAGACAATTTTTACAAGTTTTTAATATAAACTCCTGAAAAAATCAGTTGCAACTATTTGTCTTCTGTTTACTTTTATTCCTGCACCAGCAGTGACATAATCTTGTTGCTTCTCTGAATGAATTTTGTCATTGCTTCCGGCTTTAACTGTTCATGGCTGATAACTGCCAAATCATACAACTGCTCACAAATCATCGGAATATGCTCGGACTCCTTGTGGTCAAGAACATATTTTACAAGTTCATTGTTTGCATTTAATACAAGAGTCAATTTTGAGCCGAACATGGACGGGTCCATCCCTGCCATACCATACATTTTCATCATATCCTGCATACGTCTGCTCTCTTCCGAAAGTGTTACCATAGAGGAAATTTCTGCATCCTTTAATTTTTCAAGCTTAAGCTCTAAAGCATCGTTATTTAACGCCTTTTTAAATACCTCTGTCAAAGTCTTTGCATCCTCCTCCAGAGTCTTTTTATCTTCCTCTGAAGTTTCTTCCTTAAAGGTATCTGTCAAATCAGCGTCAATTCTTAAAAACTTTACACCCTCGTTCTTCTGTTCCAGATGTGTAATAAACGGCTGGTCAATATTATGCTTTAATACCACCGCATCGGTTCCTTCATCCCTGAACATCTTAATATACTGGCTCTGCTGTATTTCATCTGTCACATAGAAGACCGTATTTTCATGTTTCTCTTTATTTTTCTCCAGACATTCCGGCAATGTCAGATATTTTCCGTCAATATTCTTAAATAAAAGATAATCTGTCATTTTTTCACAGAACTTTTCATCTTTTAAGCAGCCAAACTTGATAAACGGATTAATATCATCCCAGTACTTTTCATAATTTTCTTTATCTGTCTTGCACATTCCGGAAAGCTTGTCTGCTACCTTCTTTGTAATATAATCAGAAATCTTCTTTACAAATCCATCATTCTGCAATGCACTCCTTGATACATTCAACGGAAGGTCCGGACAATCAATCACACCCTTTAAAAGCATTAAAAACTCAGGAATCACCTCTTTAATATTGTCTGCAATAAAGACCTGATTGTTATATAATTTAATCGTTCCTTCTATTGTATCATACTCTGTGTTAAATTTAGGGAAATATAAAATACCCTTCAGATTAAACGGATAATCCATATTCAGATGAATCCAGAACAAAGGCTCCTTATAATCATGAAATACCTTGGTATAAAAAGACTTGTATTCTTCATCTGTACAGTCGTTTGGATGCTTGGTCCAGAGAGGAGAAATATCATTTAGCGCAACTGGTCTTTTTAAAATTTTCTTTTTTGTCTCTGCAGGCTTGACAACTACCGTTTCCTTTGTGCCATCTTCCTTTTCCTTTTCTTCTGTTTCCTCCGGCTCTACAACTGTTTCAATTACAGTGTCTTTTTCTGTTACCTCATCTTCGGCAACTGTTTCATACTGTGGTTCTGCTGTTTCATTTTCAAGAAAAATAGGAATTGGCATAAAGGAACAGTATTTTTCAATTACTTCTCTTGCTCTGTATTCATTGCAGAACTCCAGACTGTCTTCATTCAGATAAAGTACAATTTCGGTTCCGACACTCTCTCTGTTTCCCTCACCCATCTCGTAGGTCGTACCGCCGTCACATTCCCAGTGTACCGGCTCTGCTCCTTCCTTATAAGAAAAAGTATTGATTTCTACTCTCTCTGCTACCATAAATGCAGAATAAAAGCCCAGACCAAAATGTCCGATAATCTGGTCCTCACTTGTTTTATCTTTATATTGTTCCAGAAATGCTTCTGCGCCGGAAAATGCAATTTGATTGATATATTCTTCTACCTCTTCCGCAGTCATTCCCAGACCATTATCAATAAATTTCAAAGTTTTTTCCTTGTCATTTACAGAAACTCTTATTTTAAATTCATTGTCATCCGGAATCTGATATTCACCCATCATATCAAGCTTTTTTAATTTGGTAATGGCATCACAGCCATTTGATATTAATTCTCTGAAAAAGATATCATGGTCAGAGTATAACCACTTTTTAATAATTGGAAAAATATTTTCACTGTTAATTGATAAATTTCCCTGTTGATTTGGCATAATAAAAACATCTCCTTTAAATTATTTTTCATATCTTAACTTGTTCTTACCTGTTGTAAATGATTTATTACTACAAGACAGTAAGTTTTACGATTTCTAATTATAAAACCAATTTAAGAAAATGTCAAGAAAAAATTAGCACTCATTTTGATTGAGTGCTAACATTTTAAGGAACATACCGCCTGATTCAATTACAAACCTCAACCCCAACCGGCACATTCACTCCCACTTCTATTCCCTCCGGCCTTCTTTTGCACGTTACCTCTATCTTTCCATATGGACAGGTAATACTCCCTCTGATTTCTTTCATATCCGGCGGCAGATACGGTTCCACTTTTATTTTTCCAAATCCCGGCTCCAAGGAACGAATCCCAAGCATCCCGCAGATAATCCATTCCCTGGCATGTCCCATCATGGCATGATTGCGGCTTCTCTCCATCCCATTCCACAGTTCGTCACAGTTCCAGTACTCCGGTAATGTTGTAAAACCTCTGTCTGCAAACGCCCGATAACTTGGCGCTGTCTCATTCATAATCATCTGATATACAATATCATTTCTTCCATGCTCTGCCAGTGCAAGAAATACCTGTTTTAATCCGACTTCCCCTGAAGTCAGATGATAATCCTTTCTCTGGACAGCATTTACTAACTTTTCTACTGTTTCTTTTTCCTTCTCCTCCGGTACAAGGCCGCTGAATAATACGCATCCATAGCTTGCCTGACTTCCATTTCCATACGCTCCGTCTGCTTCATGATAACAAAGAGCATGTTTATGAAATGCTTTTTTTGTTTTTTCTGCCGCTTCAATATACTCTTCTGCCTCTTCTTCATACCCTGCAATTTTTGCTGTCTCTGCCACAATGCCAAGCATTCTGTAGTATGCGCAGGTTGCCACAAGTACTGTCGGCGTATTTTCATTTAATTGTCCCCATTCTCCCATCTGTGCGTAATTGTCAAGAATCCCATCTGTTACATATTTCTGTAAATATCTCAGATATTTTTTCATAACCGGATACATGTCATACAACACTGTTTTGTCCCCATAATACTGATAATACTCCCATGGAGTAAACACACATGCTCCATTCCAGTTCGGGTCCTTATGAAGCCCGCATATTCTCTGATATTCGGGTATAATTGCAGGTACGAATCCCTCCGGCTCATTGTATGGAATCTCTGCCTGTTCTCTGTCATGCTGGCTGTCTGCAATATCATGCAGAATTTTTTTCATCCAATGGCTTACATCATAAGTTCCTGCCAGTGAGCGAAACATCAGATGACTTGTCTCTATCCATCCCAGTTTTTCAATCTGAGGGCAGTCTGTAAAAGCAGAGAACATATTGCTTTCCATGGAATGTTCAATCATTGTATTCACCTGATTGAAAAGTAAATTATCCGAAAAAAATTCACTGTTTTTTTCATTTGCAGTTCTGACAATACAATATCTGATATTTTCCTTTGTCAATTCTTCGGGCCATCCTTCTATCTCCAGATATTGAAATCCATGATAACAAAACAAAGGATGCCATATTTCTCTGCCATTTCCCTTTATACAATAAGAATCCATAATCACACACTGATATCTTTCATTCCAGCTCTGTGTACAGGAAGACTGGTCCACAATCAGACAATCTGTCTTTGAATGGTTGTACGTTTCATCGGCCTTTACAAGCTCTGCCGGATACATTTTTATCCATGTTCCCCTCTGCGCATCTGTTGTTTCAAGACAAATCTCAGGAAAACCTGCTCCATTTCTTCCCATATCAACCAGCCAGTTTCCATTCGAAAGTCTGCTGATTTTATAAGGAGGCAGTTTTTCCATAATTTTAACCGGAAGAAATTCTCTTCCGACAAGCTGTCCTTTTGGCGAACGCATTTGTATTGCCTGATTCCAGCCAGTTCTGCTGCCACAGGGAAGGTTCCAATCACTTTGCTCTCTGCATGCATCATAATCTTCGCCGCCATACCAGTTCTGAAAAATAACAGCACTCTGTTTCCACAGCCAGCTTTCATTACTGACCGCCGCCAGTTCCCTTGTACCATCTTGATACAGCACCTCCACCTGTGCAATCAGCTTTTTTTCTCCGCTGATTCCCGTTTTTACAAATCCTCCGTCATTTTTCTGATAACGATGTGGAGGAATTGGTGTTCCATCCTTTTCAGCCATAACCGAATTTTCCAAAAATCCACAATATTGCCCATTTCCAAGGATTACGCCAAGGGTGTTTATTCCCTCGCTCAAAAATTTCGTAATGTCACAGGTAACATAATATACACTTTTTGTAGCATCGCTTTCTCCTGGTTCAAAAAAAGTATCTGCCAGTCTTTTTCCATTTAAAAATCCATAAAAAATTCCCAAACCGCTGATGTATAATCTTGCCGCTTCTATCTGAGAACTATCATGAATTGTAAAATCACATACAAACTGCGGCGCCGCTGATTTATTTCCTGTCCAATTATCCCCCTGTCCAATCCATATTCCTTTCCAGTCTTCCTTTTCAAGCAACCCCATTTCAAAAAAGGCAGTCTCACTCCAGTCAGAGGCTACCCCACTCTCATCCCACACCTTTACCTTCCAGTATACTCTCTGTCTTGATATAAGTTCTTTCCCATAATACTGAATCCCAAAGGGTTCTTTCTGATTTTTTATTCCCGAATCCCATAAATCTCCGCAATCTTTATTCAAAAGCTCCATTGATGAGGCTGCCAGAATACGAAAGGCGCTTTGTTTCAGATATCTGTTTCCTTCTGTAATTCTATCATCGAAAATCCAATAGGAAAATACGGGCTTTTTTGCTGTTATTCCTATCGGACAGCACAAATTTTGAATCATTAAATGTTCAGCCTTCATATCATTTTCCTTCCTCTCTCTAATACATGCTTAACTCCTTCTCTACTCTCATATCCCATACCCTTTCTAGGCTTTTATCCATTGTAAACACATTTATAGAACTTCCTGTAATGCAATTCAGCATATGATTCTCATATACGAAATTCAGATATAATCCCCCTATATCTTCTATTCTGTAAGGAAGCTCCTGTTCCTTCAACATCTTTTCCATTTCCTCATCATTAAGCCTCAATACAATTTTAAACTTAAGCGGAGTCCGACTTCCCTTTATCATCTCAAAGCACAGTGGTCTTATTCTCCCCCATGTTGACCACAGCGGACTTCCCATATCTTCATACTCCTTCTCGGAATAAAACTTTTTCTGCACATGTCCGTCAATTGTAAATCTGTTAAATGTCACAATCTCTGCCTCACACAAAAAATACCTGTCAAAATTCTCTTTCATAAGAAACGCAGACATAAACATCTTCACATTTTCAATATTGATACATTTCATAATCTACTTCTTTCTCTCTCCATAAATAGCCCATCCGCCTTTTATCTGGTCCTTAATCTGTTCATATGTAAATCCTGTATCTGTTCGTATCCGGCTGTTCGGGTCCTTTACAAAAAATTTCCCGTCTTCATATTTATAGATAAGTATAAAATGTCCTGAATAAGTAAAAATTCCCGGTCCCATACTGAGAATTACCAGCTTGTCTTCTCTTAATGCAAGCCGGATGGACTCCTCGGTAACCGATATCTGCTCAGAATTTAATCCCAGTTTTTTTACTCCTCCAAGCATCAAATCCCATGCAGTCCCTACACCGTCTACATAATACCCGTTATCCTGTGCAAATTTACATACAGTAATCGGTGTATACTGTGCTCTTCCGGTAATCGCCACGATTGCCATGGCAAGACATGTCGGGCCGCATCCGGAATCTCCGATTACATTATCTCCATATTTTATATATCCCCATCGATCATCCCACTGAATAAAGGTTGGAATAGCACCCTTTGTATAATCGCCGGAAATATCCACCACACTGGAATGTTTTTCATTAATTTCCACCGGATATTTCAACACAAAATCCACAACTTCTTCATATTTTACCAGAAATTCTATCATTTCTGGCGGATAAGCCGCCTGATGAGCAACAATAAATTCCAGCTTCTCATCTCCGTTTTCAGTACTGTAAATTCTGTCCTTCAGTTTTTGTATCATTTCTTCATCATTTTGATAAATATACATGCTCTCGTCAATCGCAATATCAGATAAATCCATTGTATCGGAAATCACATCAGGAATTGTTGTTTCCTCCTCCTGATTTGGATTTTTGTCTTTTTCCTGTGTCTTTAATGATTTCATCATATCTTTCACAGTAATGACGATTAACACTGTACCCACAATGATAAAGAGGGCAAATATGGATGCCAGTATTGCCTGTTGTTTTTTGCGCTTCCTTCTTTTGCGCTCCCGCTCCTCCTGACGTCTGCGGTTCTTTTCCAGCTCTTCTCTTCTCCTTTTTTCTTCCAGAACCCGACTCTTTTTTCCTCCATGTATTGGATTTAACTCACTCATTACAAACCTCTTTCTAACTTGATATACTAAAGTATTTTGTCTGTGTAAAATTGGAAAACTGCGGTTGAAATTTCTTAATGAAAGAAAAATCTGCATATCTATGCAAAGTCAAATAATGATAACTGATTTGTCTCCGGCAAATCTCCGAAAATTCCCAAATCGCTCATTAAATCTAAGACTGTTTTGCTCACCTTTGTTCTCATTCTAAAGTCATCCTTCGACAAAAACTCCCCATCTTTTGCAGCTTCCACCACAGCTTCCGCTGCCCTGTCGCCCATTCCGTCTATTGTGCCAAAGGAAGGAAGAAGCTTTCCATCAATAATCTGAAATTTCGTTGCCTGAGACTGATAAAGGTCAATCGGCAGAAATTCAAATCCTCTTGCATACATTTCCTGAACAATTCTCATATCCTTGATTGTATCCTCTTCCTTTGGTGTAATTGTTCCCGAATCCTTCTTTTTGCGATACTCCGTCAGAAAATATTCCAGCTTGTCTCTTCCCTGACACATCAGTTCATAGTTAAAGGAAGAAGCTCTGATACTGAAATACGCTGCATAATACGCTGCGGGGTAAAATACCTTATAATATGCGATACGCCATGCCATCATTACATAAGCGGCTGCATGCGCCTTCGGAAACATATATTTTATCTTTTTACATGACCAGATATACCAGTCTGGTACATCTGCCGCCTTCATTGCCTCTTCCCATTCCGGTTTCAACCCTTTTCCCTTACGTACAGACTCCATAATTGTAAATGACAGCTCTTTGTCCATTCCCTGATTAATCAGATAAATCATAATATCATCTCTGGTACAAATCGCAGTGGAAATTGTTGCTGTTCCTTCTTTAATCAATGTCTGAGCATTGCCAAGCCACACATCGGTGCCATGTGACAGTCCGGCGATTCTTACAAGGTCCGAAAAGGTAGTAGGCTGAGTATCAATTAACATCTGCATTGCAAAATCTGTGCCAAACTCCGGTATTCCCAATGCCCCGAGCTCGCAGCCGCCAATATCCTCAGGTGTAATCCCCAGAGCTTGTGTGGACTTGAAGAGTGACATTACCTCTTTACAGTCCAGTGGAATCGTTGTTGCATCAAGTCCTGTCAAATCCTCCAGCATACGAATCATGGTAGGGTCATCATGTCCCAGAATATCCAGCTTTAAAAGATTGTGGTCAATCGAATGATAATCAAAATGAGTCGTCACCGTTTTCACTGTCATATCATTTGCAGGATGCTGTACTGGTGTGAATTTATAAATTTCCTCACCATAAGGAAGTACAATAATCCCTCCCGGATGCTGACCTGTGGTACGTCTTACTCCTGTACACCCTTTTACAATTCTGTTGATTTCACAAACGCGTTTATGCTGGCCTCTCTCCTCATAATATTTCTTTACATATCCAAAGGCTGTCTTATCTGCCAGAGTTCCTATTGTTCCTGCCCGATAAGTCTGTCCCTTTCCAAAAATAACTTCGGTATATTCATGCGCCTTGCTCTGATATTCACCGGAAAAGTTCAAATCAATATCCGGCTCCTTATTTCCCTTAAATCCAAGAAAGGTTTCAAATGGAATATCAAATCCCGCCTTAATCAGCGGTTCACCGCATACAGGACAGTCCTTGTCCGGCATATCACATCCTGAGCCTCCTGCATACTTTTTTACCTCTGCGGAATCAAACTCACTGTAATAACAGGATTCACAATAATAATGAGGACTTAATGGATTTACTTCTGTAATTCCCGCCATAGTTGCCACAAACGATGAACCGACAGAACCTCTTGAACCTACCAGATACCCGTCTTCTACAGATTTCCATACCAGCTTCTGGGCAATAATATACATTACTGCAAATCCATTGGAAATAATGGAATTTAATTCTCTTTCCAGACGTTCTGTTACAATTTCCGGCAAATCCGGTCCATACATGGAATGTGCCTTGCTGTAACAGATATCTCTCAATGTCTGGTCTGAATTTGGAATCACGGGCGGGGCCTTGTCTGGATGTACCGGAGAAAGCGGTTCTATCATATCGGCGATTTTATTTGTATTTGTAATCACTACCTCCTCTGCCTTTTCTGCACCGAGATAGGAAAATTCATTCAGCATTTCTTCCGTAGTTCTTAAAAACAGAGGGGCCTGATTGTCTGCATCGTCAAAACCCTTGCCCGCCATAATAATTCTTCGATAAATCTCATCCTCCGGATTTAAAAAATGTACATCACAAGTCGCTACTACCAGTTTATTAAATTTTTCACCAAGCTGAACAATTTTTTTATTTACCTCTATCAGATTTTCAAGTGTTGTCTCGCCTCTTCGCACCATAAACAGATTGTTGCCATTTGGCTGAATTTCGAGATAATCATAAAAATTTACAAGCCTTGCAATTTCCTCATCACTTCTTCCGCTGTATACTGCCTGATAAAGCTCACCTGCCTCACAGGCGGAACCGATAATCAGCCCTTCTCTATATTTCAGAAATTCACTTTTTGGAATACGCGGCTGCCTGTGAAAATATTTTAAATGCGAGTCTGAAACCAGCCTGTAGAGATGTCGTCTTCCAAGCTCATTTTTTGCCAGAATAATCGCATGGTGGGAAGGAAGCTTTTTTATGGATTCCTCTGTGGATTTTGCCATTTCATTTACTTCATCCAGATTGAACATTCCTTTATTTTTTAGCATCTCGATAAATTTCACAAAAATTTCTGCTGTACAACCTGCATCATCTACCGCACGGTGATGATGCTCCAATGAAATATTGAGTGCCTTTGCTACGACATCAAGCTTATACTTATTTAAATTTGGAAGAAGCTGTCTTGCCAGAGATACCGTATCCAAAATGGTAGGCTTATACTCACAGCCCAAATCTGCAGCATTTTTACAGATAAAGCTCATATCAAAATCTGCATTGTGCGCTACCATGACACAGTCCCCGCAAAATTCCAGAAATTTTGGAAGTATTTTATCTATGGTTTCTGCCTCAATCACCATACTGTCATTGATACCAGTAAGCTGCTCGATTCGAAATGGAATCGGTATCTGAGGATTGATAAACTCGCTGAAATTGCTGTCAATTTTTCCATTTACTACCTTTACTGCACCAATTTCTATAATTTTATCATAAGCGGCGCTAAAACCGGTGGTCTCAATATCAAAAACTACATATGTATCATCCAGTGACTGAGCCTTCGAATCTGTAACAATTGTTTTTATATCGTCTACAAGATAGGCTTCCATCCCGTAAATCACTTTAAAATCAACTGCTTCTCCCTTTTTCTTGTAATCTCCCAGTATCTTGTCCATACCATGCAGAGCTTCTGTAAATCCCTGTACATTTCCGTGGTCGGTAATTGCAAGAGCTTTATGTCCCCATTTGATTGCCTGTGCCAAGATGTCTTTTGCTTCAGAAACGCCGTCCATATCACTCATCTTTGTATGACAGTGAAGCTCCACTCTTTTGTCAACACTTGTATCTACCCGTTTGATACGAAAATCCGTGCCTTTCATAATACCATATATCGTTGCTATGGAAATCTCTTTGGTATAAGTATCCAGCAGCACCATACCACTCAGTTTTATAAAAATTCCCTCTTTGATAATTCCCAACAGTTCCGGCAGATTTTCATTTTTTACAAATATTTTTGTAGAAATTGTATCTGTAAAATCTGTAACAGAAAAAAGAATAATTGTACGTTCATTTCGAATCTCTCTGGTTTCACAGAAAATCACCTGACCATGAATCACAACATTGCCGCTTTCCTCTGTGATATCCTTAATCGGAATACATTCACCATCAAACTCTCTGCCATATAATACATCAGGATGATTTGACTTTTTATAAGAATCTCGCTTTTGATAAAAAGACTTTTTCTCTTCCTGTAAAATACCACTTCTTTGTTGCCTATCACTTCCTTGTTGCCTATCATTTCCTTGTTGCCTATCACTTCCTTGTTGCCTATTTCCATTTTGTCTGTCATTTTCCACTTGTTTACCCGAGGAAATTTTATCTCTTTGCATCTTACTTTGTTTTGTATCATCTGCATATTTAGGATTTTCTGCATGTTTCTCCTGCTGATGTTGCTGTCTCAATTCTCTGTTGCGTTTTAAAATTTCTGCAATTTCATTTTTTTCCTGCTGCTCCAGCTGTTTTCTATATTTTCCCGCCTTTGGCTTTATATACTCAACAGAGAGCCCAAGCTCCAGTCCACAGCGCTTGGATATCACCTCTGTCAAATATTCATACAATTCTCTGGATTTGGTCTTGTTTATCTGAGTATCTTCCAGCTTTAACAGAGCAGTATTTTCATCTGTAAATTCCATGCTGCCTTTTCTCATCATATTGTACATAACAATACTGATACCTCTGAGCTCTTCCAAAATACTTTCTCTGTATTCTTCCCAAAGACTTCGTGGTGTATATTGTTTGGATAAAATATACTTTTCAATAATCTGCACATGAATCTGAGTTCTTCCAAACATCTGCCTTTGAATCTCATTTTGTACCATATAAATACTTTTTTTGGGAATAATTCTGGTTCCGGTCATGTAGACGCGAATTGCATCCTTTGTATGATTCGTGGCTATTTTATTTACCTCTACAAGATTTAACAGCTCTGTTAAATTATGTTCCAGCTTTAAATCAGGAAATACCTGAAAAAATCCTTTGCTTTCTATCATTACGTTACCTCTTGTTTCAATCTATTTGTGATAAGTAAGAAGCGAGAGGGTTATATCGTGTCATGACCCCAGTGTTTCAATTCTTCTTCCAGTACTGCAAGAAGCTGTTCTTCTGGCACCTTTTTCACAATTTCTCCCTTTTTAATCAGAAGACCTTCCTTATCTCCTCCTGCGATTCCAATATCTGCCTCTCTTGCCTCACCGGGACCATTCACTGCACAACCCATAACTGCTACTTTTATATTTAAATAGTCATACTTTGCCGTCATTGTTTCCACCTGATTTGCAAGTCCAATTAAATCAATTTTTGTCCGGCCGCAGGTAGGACAGGACACTACAGTAATGCCTCCCTGTTTCAACCCCAGTGTTTTTAATATCAGCTTTGCAGTCTTTACCTCCTCCACAGGGTCTCCAGTCAGAGATACCCGAATCGTATCCCCTATACCCTGATATAAAATCACTCCAAGCCCCACGGAGGACTTAATATTGCCGGAATATACTGTACCAGCCTCTGTAATGCCCACATGCAATGGATACTTTGTCTGCTTTGCCATCAGCTCATGGGCATGTATACACATAGAAACATCGGAAGATTTAATACTGATTACAATATTGTCATAATCAAATGCCTCTATCATTTTTACCTTATCCAACGCACTCTCAACAAGTCCTTCGGCAGTTACTTTTCCATATTTTTTCAAAATCTCCTTTTCCAGAGAGCCACTGTTTACACCCACCCGAATCGGAATATTTCTTTTCTTTGCCGCTTCTACCACTGCTTTTACCTTTTCAATACCACCAATATTTCCAGGATTAATCCGTATTTTATCCGCCCCATTTTCAATAGCGGCAATTGCAAGTTTATAGTCAAAATGAATATCTGCAACCAGTGGAATTTTTATCTGTTTTTTTATTTCTGAAAGTGCCCTGGCAGCCTCCACAGAAGGCACCGTACAGCGAATAATTTCACAGCCTGCCTCCTCCAATCGTTTTATCTGCTTTACCGTTGCTTTTACATCTTCTGTCCTTGTATTTGTCATAGACTGAATAAGAACAGGATTTCCCCCTCCTATTATTTTATTGCCTATATTCACTGTTTTTGTATGAGTTCTGTACATGTTCTGCCTCCTGTATCCTCTGCTTTTTGTCAGCAAGCTCTGTTATCCACAAAGCATAAATAACCTGTTATAACAATCTTCTGATATCCTGATACATAATAAATACTGCAAACAGCATAATCAGCAGCATACATACCGCTGTAACCACACCTTCAAACTTTTTCGGTACCCGTTTTCGAAACACTGCTTCTATCAAAAGAAATACAAAACGTCCGCCATCTACTCCCGGTATTGGAAGCAGATTCATCACTCCCAGATTTGCGCTTAAAAGAATTGCAATATTGGCGACATTTAAAAAAGTCATCCATGCTCCATCCTCCTTTGCACTTTCATAGGTAGTTCCAATAATATCCACAATACCAACAGGACCGGTAAAATCATCAACGCCAAGCTTTCCCTTAAACAGCATGCCAAGGCTTTTAAAGACAGAAACAATCTGATATTTGATTTCTGCAAAACTATACTTTACTGTTTCCCATGCACTTGCTTCATAGCGGTAAGTATTATATACAAATCCCATGCTGTATCCCTGTGAACTTAACGCCGGAGTCAGGGTAAGCTGTCTTTCTTCTCCATCACTGTCAACTGTAATAGTTACTTCTTTATTTTCAAAAGGGTGTTCCTGAATATAATTGTAAAGCTCTTCACTGTTTTGAATCTCTGTTCCATTTATTGCAGTAATAATATCTCCCTGACGTCCGCCGGCCTGCTCAAACGGCCCGTTTTCTGTTACAGATGCAACCTGTGCTGCCTGATTATTCTGTGTAGAATAGGAAATACCGATTGCATAGTGTTCTTGATAAACAGGGCTGATTACTGCTGTGTACTCCTTCCCATCTCTCTCATAAACAATTTCTACATCCTCTTGTGTAATTGGATGCACATAAAGCTCCACTGCAATTTCTCTGCCAAGATTTATTTTTTCCCCGTTAAATTTTCGAATCAAGTCTCCTTCCTGAAGTCCTGCCTGTTCTGCGGCGGAATCTTTTTCCACATGACTAATTTCCGGTCTGTCATAGCCTGCACCTCCCATTACAATCACTGCCAGCACCCATGCCAGCAGAAAATTAAACACCGGACCGGCAAGCACTACCGACATTCTTGACCAGACAGATTTGCTTTCAAAGGAATGTTCTTTATCCTTCTCCACATCTTCCTCGTCAAAAAAGTCTTCTGACAGCATTTGACAGGAACCGCCAAAAAATAAAAGTTTTAAAGAATATCTGGTATCTCCTTTTTCAAAGGAAAAAAGTCTTGGTCCAAAGCCAATTGAAAACTCCACCACACGAATTCCATTCTTCTTTGCGAGAAGAAAATGTCCCAGTTCATGAATAAAAACCAATAGACTGAAAACAATTATTGCTATTATAATGCTCATTTATAATCTCCAATCAATTTTTTTAGAAAGGCCTCCCTCAAAAGTTCATCTGTTTCTCTCTCTGTTTCCAGAATCTGGTCTACAGATGGATTTTCTATTTGTTTCTGACAGCTCATTGCATACTGTATACTGTCTGTAATATCCAGAAAACCGATTTCTCTGTTTAAAAATTTTTTCACTGCATATTCATTTGCCGCATTAAATACGGTTGTCATAGAGCCGCCCATTCTCCCCGCTTTGTATGCCAGAGCCAGACCATTGAAATTTTCCATATCCGGCAGCGCAAAATCAATTTTTGAAAGGGCACTGAAATCCACTCTTTGTCCTGGCAGAAATCTTCTCTCAGGATAAAAAAGGGCATATTGAATCGGCAGTTTCATATCCGGTGTGCCAAGCTGTGCCATAATAGCTCCATCTTCAAATTCTACCATAGAATGAATCAGGCTCTGAGGCTGTACTACTACCTGAATATTATCAAAATCCACCCCAAACAGCCATTTTGCCTCAATTACTTCAAGTCCTTTATTTACCATAGTTGCTGAATCTATCGTAATCTTTTTCCCCATCGCCCAGTTTGGATGCTTCAAAGCCTGCTCTACAGTAATCTCTTTCATCTCTTCCCTTGTTCTGCCTCGAAATGGTCCTCCCGAGGCTGTAATTAAAAGCCTGCTGATTGTTTCTTTCCTTTCTCCGCCTAAGTACTGACCTAAACACTGAAGGATTGCACTGTGTTCGCTGTCAACAGGCAGAATATGAATCCCCTTTTCTTTTGCCAGCGGCATAATAATATGACCTGCTGTTACAAGAGTTTCCTTATTTGCCAGAGCAATGTCCTTCCCTGCCTTAATCGCCTCAATCGTTGGCTGTATGCCTATCATGCCCACAAAAGCAGTAACTACAATCTCCGCCTTCTCCATCACTGCCGCCTGTATCAGTCCTTCCATGCCGGAAACC
Source organism: uncultured Lachnospiraceae bacterium (assembly GCA_910585215.1). GTDB lineage: Bacteria > Bacillota > Clostridia > Lachnospirales > Lachnospiraceae > CAG-303. The sequence continues at coordinate 57,162 of CAJUDQ010000009.1, forward strand.
ACTTTTGTATTTGTATCGGCGATATTCTCTTTCAAAACTTTTGCCGCCTTTTCGTCATAAACGCATACAAGCTCTGGACCAAACTCTCTGATTTGTTTCTCTAATAATTCTATGTTGCTTCCTGCCGCGAAAGAAACAATTTCAAAATCTTTCCTGTAATTTCTTACAACATCTAATGTCTGTGTTCCAATTGAACCGGTAGAACCAAGTATTGCAATTTTTTTCATCTTTATCACCTTTATAAAACTTTTATTTTCATTCTACTATAATGAATATCATCAAACTTTGTCTTGCTTCCTTTGATGATATTTTATCTATGAAGCGAAGAATAATACCAGATAATAGATAACAGGTGCAGTAAACAACACGCTGTCAAATCTGTCCAGAATTCCACCATGCCCCGGAATAAGAGTTCCATAATCTTTTATCTCATAATTTCTCTTTACCGCAGATGCCGCCAAATCTCCCACCATCGAAATCAGTCCTCCAACTCCACAGATGATTCCACACAAAAGAACCGGATATTCCATACTGACATTATTTCTCATTAAAAAGCCATACAAGGCTCCTAAAAGAACTGCTCCGACAACGCCTCCGATACCACCCTCCACAGACTTTTTCGGGCTTAAAATCGGTGCCATTTTATGCTTTCCACAGGTAACGCCAGTCAGATATGCACAGGTATCACAGCCCCACGAGCAGAGAAAAATCAGCCATATAAAAACAATTCCATCCTCTGCACATCTCACAAGATAAATATAGGACATTAATATTCCTGCATAAATCAAGGCAAAAAAAACATGCAACACCTGTTCTGTTTTGTATTTTGGATAGGTAAATACATACGCTGCCAGAACAGCCATTAAATACCCAATAATAAATACCTCTGTAAATTCGGTTTCATAAGTTCGAATCAATATATAATAAAGCACCGTGCCAGCATAGGCAAAACAACCCATCAGACTGTTTTTCAATCCGGCTACTCCCAGCATTTCATATACTCCTACCAGAGAAATTGCCAGTGTAAACACATATAGCACATTTCCTCCAAGAAGCCCTGTAGCAAGCAAAATCAGTACAAGTACCACACCACTTGCTGTTCTTGTAAAAAATGACTGGTTCATAAGTTTTTTTAAATCCACTTTATATCTCCTTTCAGGTCTATTTTACCTTTCCAAAGCGTCTGTCCCGATTGTTATACCATTCTACCGCTTTTTCCAGTTCATTTTTGTCAAAATCAGGCCACAAAACATCTGTAAAATAAAATTCCGTATATGCAAGCTGCCAGAGCAGATAATTGGATAATCTCTGTTCTCCGCTTGTCCGAATCAGCAGGTCAGGGTCCGGAAGCTGCGCTGTATCCAGATATTTAGCATATGTTTCTTCCGTAATTTCATCTATATCAAGCCTGTTTTCCTTTATCTCATTTGCCATTTTTTTCATGGCTCTTATCATTTCATCGCGACTTCCATAATTTAATGCAACTGTAAACTGAAGCCCTGTATTATTGTTTGTAGACTCCTCCAAATTATTAATTTTTTCTATCATGGCAGAATCAAGCTTGGAACGTTCTCCGATAAATCGTATTTTCATATTTTTCTGTCCTACCTTTTGAAGCTTGTCTACCATATATTTTGAAAAAATTTCCATCAGTATCTTTACTTCACTGTCCGGTCTGTTCCAGTTTTCTGTAGAAAAGGCATAGACGGTCAGATATTGAATCCCCATATTCCATGCATCTTCACAGATTTGCTCTACTACCTGTGCTCCTTTTGCATGCCCATACTGCCTTGGCATCAGTCTCTTTTTCGCCCATCTTCCATTTCCATCCAATATAATTGCCACATGATTCGGAATATTCATTGTTTTCCTCCAGATTTTTTAATGATAGAAAAGCAGGCTGGAAACCGTCTCCCTGTTCCAGCCCACAAAAACAGCCTATACTGTCATTATTTCCTTTGTTTTTTCCTCTACCGCCTGTTCTGCGTTCGCTACATATTTGTCTGTGAGCTTCTGTATTTCACTTTCCAATGATTTTACTTCATCGTCTGAAACCTCACCCGCCTTGTTCATCTTTTTAAATACATCGTTTGCATCCCTTCTGATATTTCGAATGGCAACCTTTGTCCCCTCGCCCTTTTTTTTGATATCCTTGGCAAGGTCTTTTCTTCTCTCCTCAGTAAGCTCAGGAAAGACAAGACGGATAGTTCTTCCGTCGTTCACAGGATTAATGCCGATATCGGAATTTAAAATCGCCTTTTCAATATCTTTTATCAGACTGCTTTCCCATGGCTGAATCTGCAACATTCTCGCCTCTGGTACTGAAATATTACCTACCTGCTGCAAAGGCGTCGGTGTTCCATAATAATCCACCTTGATTTTATCAAGAAGATGTGGATTGGCACGTCCGGCACGAATCCCTGCAAACTCATTTTCCAGTGATTCGATTGATTTCTGCATTTTTTCCTCATATTGATTTAATCTTTCATCCATTTTACAAAAATTCCTTTCACTCTGAATTTATTTATTATTTTTCTATTTTAATTAATTTTCAAATTCATCTACTGTAATTGTAGTTCCTGTAAACTTTCCGCTTACAGCATGAACAATGCTGTTCTGTTCATTTAATCCAAATAAACGCATAGGCATCTTATTTTCCATACAAAGTACAGCCGCTGCCAAATCAATAATTCCAAGCTTTTTATCCACAATCTCCTGAACAGAAATTTTATCATATTTTTTGGCATCCGGATTGATTTGAGGGTCACTGTCATACACACCGTCAATTGATTTTGCAGATAAAATCATATCCGCCTCTATTTCAACCGCATACAATACGGTACCCATATCTGTAGAAAAATATGGATGTCCGATTCCGCCGGCAAAAAATACCACCTGTCCGCGCTTTAAATATTTCACTGCCCTGTCTTTTGAAAAAAGCTTTGTAAAAGAGCCACATTCAAATGGAGTCAATATCTCTGTCTCCATTCCTTCTGTTCTGAAAATTTCCGATACATAAATACAATTCATAACTGTGGCAAGCATTCCGATGGCATCTGCTTTTGTTCTGTCGATTTTTTCGCTTGTTCTGCCTCTCCAGAAATTTCCTCCGCCAATAATAATACCGATTTCATATCCCTGTGTGACAAGGGTTTTTATCTGTTTTGCCACATTTGTCACAGTCTCTTCATCAAAGCCGTTCTTTTTTTCGCCGGCAAGTGCTTCACCACTCAGCTTTAGTAATACTCTTTTCATATCCTTCAACCTAAACCCCTTCCTGCTGATTTTCTTCCACTTCCATCTGCGCCGCAGCCTCTGCCTGCGCCTGAGCTTCTTTTGCCTGAACCAGTCCTTCAATATACGCCACTGCAGCACTTTCTGCCTGTTCCTCTGTCGGCGCCTGCTCCTGTTCTATTTTCTGTTCTGTCTTTATTTCGGTTTCATGAAAAGTATCCTTAAAAATTTCCTTCACATCCACATCATTGTAGCATTGTGAACAATAGCCATCAATAATCGCTCCATTGTTAATCTGTACAGAACGCGATTTAATATTTCCCTTAATTACCGCTGTATTGTCAATAATCACAGGTCCCTTAATATCAATTTCTCCCTTTACAGCTCCTGCAATCACCGCTGTCTGTCCAAACACATCTCCCTGAATCACAGAACCGCTTCCAATTTTCAAGTTACCTCCACTTACCACTTTGCCATCTATGGTTGCCTTATTGATAAAGATTTCACCTGCATCCACATCTCCTGTTACCTGACCGGATGCAATAAATTTCTTTTTACATTTGATTCCGCCATTTACCACACCGTATACGGCAACAGAACCCTCTGATTCTATACTTCCGGTAATGACTGCTCCCGCGGCAATCACTGTCACATCTGTATCAGCCTGTCCTGCTGTATTTGTCATATCACCCATGCTTTTTTCCTCCGTCTTGTTTATGGTATTTTCTATCATAGTTGCTTTTTTTTCACTGCTCATATCCGAAACCGGAACCTCCGTCTTTGTTTCCTTTTCATTTACCGCTACGGAAATATCTTTTTTTAAATCCTTCAAATCCTTTAAAAAACTCATTTCATTTCTTCCTCCATCTGACAATCGATGCAATTCTTTTTATTTGCTGCATGATATACAGCCATTCTTCAAACAATCACATGATTTACTGCATATAACCAGCTTTCACATGCTGAACTGGTCTTGTATTATTTTTAATGGGCACAATCTGATATCCGGCGCTTTGAAGTGCCTCTATAATGCCAGGCAATGCCCGAACAGTCTCTGTCTTGACATTTGTGTCATGCATAAGAATCATCACTCTGCTGTATCCCTGAGACTGAGACTTAATATTTTCAATCATTTCTTCCGCTGAGACAGGTTTGCTGGAAGCATCTCCACTGGACACGTTCCAGTCATAATAAATATATCCCATCGAAGTGATAGAATCAATCATGGTATTTATATCCACATTGCTGACGGTATTGCTGCTGCCTCCCGGAAACCGGTACAGTTTTACATCCTGTCCCGTAGCCTGATACAGCCAGTCATGAATCCCCTGTACATCCGCTTTAAAACTGTCCAGCGTCGCATAAATCTCTGAATAAACATGTGTATTGGAATGCATTCCCAACGCATGTCCTTTATCTGCAATCGCCTTACACCTCTGCATGGAAACTCCATCCGGCCTGCTGACCATAAAAAATGTGGCTTTCACCTGATACTGGTCCAGAATATCCAAAATCGGATATGTATTATCACTTGGCCCGTCATCAAAAGTCAGATATGCATACTTTGTTTCACCAGTATCCTCAAATTGAAAATCTGTTCCCACATTTACCGGCGGCTTTGGAGTCTCCGGTTCTGTCACATACTCAGACTCCTTTGAAGTAGGCTCCTGCGTAGAAGGTGCTTCCGTTGTAAAAACTTCTTTTGTAGGCTTTGATACTTCTGTCGTATCCTGTACCTGCGAAGAACTCTGCTTCTCTGATGCAACAGCCTCTATGGCATCTTTTGTTTTCTTATCGTTTTCGGAAATAGTTCCTTTTTTTGAAGAACTGCATGCCCAAAGTACTGATGAACCAACCACAAACAGCAGAATCAACAACATTCGAATTTTCAGATTGTTTCTACGCTTTGCTTTCCATTGCTTTGTATCAGTATCATCACTTTCTTCCCCTCGACAAATGCTCATCTTACTTACCTCCGTTTATTATAAATTTATCATTAGACATTACATATATTGTACCATATTTTTTCAAATAGTGAAGTCTTTTTTTCACATTTACCCTTCGTATCATCTCCCAAAATCACATTTCGCCCCATGCCCACAGATTCTTTTTACACAGCAGCAGAATAGAAAGCATGGTGTTTCAAAACACCATGCTTTCTATTCTGCTGTGTCCCTCATACAATAGTTCATTTCATCTCCTGCCCATCAAAACCCTCGAAAGCGTTCATACCGTTCTTTTACAATCGCTTCTCTATCCATTGCCTTATATTTTGCCAGAAACTCCTTAATATAACACTTCATATACCTTACAATATCCGACAGATTCTCCTCCCCTGCCGGCATTACCTCTGGAATAATCTTCTCTATTACTCCAAGCTTCAGCAAATCTCCTGCCGTAATTTTCATTACCTGGGAAGCTTCCTCTGCTCTTTTGCTGTCTTTCCAGAGAATCGACGCAAACCCCTCCGGCGACAATATTGAATACGTCGCATTTTCCATCATATATACTTCATTTGCAACTGCCATTGCCAGCGCCCCTCCGCTGCCCCCTTCCCCTATCACAATTGTAAGAACAGGCACAGTAAGCCCTGACATCTCATACAGATTTTTCGCAATTGCTTCTCCCTGTCCGCGTTCCTCTGCTTCAATTCCGCAAAATGCTCCCGGAGTATCCACAAAACAGATAACCGGTCTTTGAAAACGTTCTGCCTCCTTCATAAGACGAAGCGCCTTTCGATATCCTTCAGGAGACGGCATTCCAAAGTTCCTTGTAATATTCTCCTTTGTATTCTTCCCCTTCTGCTGCCCTATCACTGTCACAGGCATCTCCGATATCGTTGCAATACCGCCTACCACAGCTCCGTCGTCTCCATAATATCTGTCCCCGTGAAATTCAATAAAATTCTTAAATATTTCATTGATATAATCAAGCGCAGAAGGCCTTGTATTACTTCTTGCTGTCTGTACCTTCTCCCATGTTGTCATATCCACATTATTTCTCATTGGTATTCTTGAAATCGGAGCATTTTTCTTTCGATAATGTTCATACGTATTAATACGGTCCGGTTTCTTTGTATGCATCATAAGAATTTCGCTTAAAACATCCTTCAAATCACTCCGATTTACAATTGCATCGATAAATCCATGCTGCAATAAAAATTCCGAACGCTGAAAACCTTCTGGCAGCTTTTGTCCAATCGTCTGTTCAATCACCCGTGGTCCTGCAAAGCCTATCAGTGCGCCCGGCTCTGCCAGAATAATATCTCCAAGCATGGCAAAACTTGCTGTTACCCCTCCAGTAGTCGGGTCCGTCAAAACAGATATATAAAGCTGTCCGGCATCGTTATGTCTTTTAATCGCCTGTGAGGTCTTTGCCATTTGCATCAGTGAAATAATGCCCTCCTGCATCCTCGCACCACCAGAACACGCAAAGATAACCACAGGTATTTTTTTTGCTGTCGCCCTTTCAAACAAACGCGCAATTTTTTCTCCTACTACCTGTCCCATGCTTCCCATCAGAAATCTGGAATCACACACACCTACTGCCAGCTTTTGTCCATGCACCAATCCCTCACCGGTAATCACAGCTTCATCCAATCCGGTCTTTGTCTGCAAAGCACTTACTTTTTCCGGATAACCTTCAAAATCAAGCGGATTTGTTGTTTTTAAACCATGGTCCCATTCCTGAAAGCTTCCGTTTTCCAGCACCATTTCCAGTCGTTTTCCAGCTTCCAGCCGGAAATTGTAGCTGCATTTTGGACAGATGTAATTGTTCATTTCCACATCCTCTGTATAAACCGTTTCTCCACAGTTTGCGCATTTCATCCACATGCCTTCCGGAATGACAAGTGTAGCTGCCTGTTTCTCTTCTTCCTTTTCTTCTCTGCCCCTGCCAATCGAAATATAATTTGTCTTTTTAAAAGCAAATGCCATCTTACTACCTCCAATTATGCAACCTGCGTAATCAGCATTTGCGCTGATTGCTCTGATTACCCAATAATTCAGGCGAAAGTATGAACTTCCGCCTTTGTGTCAACTTTTATAATCCATATACATCTTTTATAAAATGTGTATTAATCTTTCCTTCACAAAATCTTTCATTTGATATTAAATCAAACTGAAAATCAATATTGGTCTGTACTCCCTCAATCACCAGTTCACCCAATACGGATATCATTTTCTGAATAGCGGCTTCTCTCGTTTTGTCATGTACAATTACTTTGCAAATCATGGAATCATAATTCGGCGGTATTACATAGCCCTGATAAATAGCAGACTCAATTCTCACTCCATTGCCACCTGGAAAATGCACACGCTCTATTTTTCCCGGAGACGGGCGAAATTTCTTTGAGGGGTCTTCAGCGTTAATACGACATTCTACAGCATGACCACTAATCACCACATCTGCCTGCGTATAAGAAAGTTTCTCTCCAGCGGCAATTTTAATCTGTTCCTTGATTAAATCAAAACCTGTCACCATCTCTGTCACTGGATGTTCCACCTGAATCCTTGTATTCATTTCCATAAAATAAAATTCTCCTGAAGAATCCAGCAAAAACTCGATGGTTCCGGCATTTTCATAATGAGCTGCCTTTGCTGCTCTGACAGCAGTTTCTCCCATTTTTGTGCGCAATTCTTCATCAATCGCTATACATGGAGACTCCTCTATCATCTTCTGGTGATTTCTCTGTATGGAACAGTCTCTTTCTCCAAGATGGATTACATTTCCATATTTGTCTGCGAGTATTTGAAACTCAACATGTCTTGGACTTTGAATATATTTTTCAATATACATGGTATTATCGCCAAATGCTGCTACAGATTCACTCTGGGCGGTATTAAAGTTTACCACAAATTCTTCGTGGCTTTCTGCCATTCTCATTCCTCTTCCGCCTCCGCCGGAAGAAGCCTTAATCATAACGGGATAACCCATGTTATCTGCAATTTCAAGACCTTTTTTTGCATCATATACCGGCTCCGTGGTTCCCGGAGTTACAGGCACACCCGCATTTATCATTGTTTTTCGTGCTTCTGATTTATTCCCCAGTTTTTCAATAATCTCTGCATCCGGACCGATAAAAATAATATTGCACTTTTTACACATAGCGGCAAACTTGCTGTTTTCGGAGAGAAAGCCAAATCCAGGATGAATGGCATCTGCTTTTGTAAGAATGGTAGCAGATAAAATTCTCTCCATATTCAGATAGCTTCCGGCAGAATCTGCAGGCCCGATACAGACAGCCTCATCTGCAAGCTGTGTATGAAGAGCCTCTCTGTCTGCGGCAGAATATACCGCTACTGTTTTAATGCCCATTTCTCTGCACGCCCGTATAATTCTGACCGCGATTTCGCCTCTGTTGGCGACAAGGATTTTATTTATCATACATTTCTCCATTCCTGTATATCCTACTCGGAGTCACCTACCGCAAAAGTAAGTTCTGCAATTACCGCCGGCTTTCCATCTACAGATGCAACAGCCTTTCCAACACCAATAGGACCTTTTCTTTTTATGATTTCACATTCCAGCTTTAACAAATCTCCCGGAACCACCTTTTTCTTAAACTTTGCAGAATTAATTGCACCAAAATATGCTGTTTTCCCTTTATTTTCTTCCATGCTTAAAATCGCTACTGCACCGACCTGCGCCAGAGCTTCTATCATAAGCACTCCCGGCATTACAGGCTCTCCTGGAAAATGTCCTTTAAAAAAAGACTCGTCATAGGTAATCGCCTTATAACCCGTCGCCCGTTCTCCCGGAACCAGTTCTTCTATCTTGTCCACTAAAAGAAACGGGTGTCTGTGAGGCAATATTTCCTGAATTTCTTTTATTCCTAACATAACTTCCTCTTTTCTCATATCATCCTATGAAACTATATTCTCATTTCAGTTTAACACTCAGGTTTTTGATTCTATTTGATTTTAAATAATGGCTGGTCATATTCTACCATATCCTTGTTATTTACAAGAATTTCCACTATCTCGCCATCAAACTCGCTCTCTATATCATTCATCAGCTTCATTGCCTCAATAATGCCAAGCACCTGCCCCTTTGATACCTTGTCTCCCACTTTGACAAACGGTTCGGCATCCGGAGATGCACTGCAATAAAATACTCCTACCAGCGGAGATTTTACTACATTGAAAAGGTCTCCAGAAACATTTTGTGATAACTCATTCCTTGTCTCTGTCTGTGTTGAAGACACAGGTGTAAAAGACAGATTATTTGGCTGTACAGCAACAACATTTTGCACCGCATCCTTTTTAATTCGAATTTCCTGAGTCTCGTCTTCATATTCAAAATTTGTAATATCAGACTCGGATACTGCCCGAATCAGCTCTTTCATATCTTTGATATCCATAATTTCCTCTTTTTCTTCTTTCCATATTTTTTTCACAGAAAATCTTTTCTTTGACTTTCTGTAATATGATTCAAACAAACACTGTCAGAAGCAAAAAACATCTGTTATGATGCACTGTATTTTTTTACAAGAATTGTTGCGTTATGCCCGCCAAATCCAAGCGAATTGCTGAGAGCATACTCTACATTCATCTCAATTCCCTGATTCTTTACATAATCGAGGTCCATTTCTTCTTCCGATTCCTTTAAACCGACATTCTGATGAACATATCCGTCTGTAATAGATTTCACGCAGGCAATAAATTCGACTGCACCCGCTGCCCCCAGAAGATGTCCAACCATAGATTTTGTGGAGCTGATTTTTACTTTATATGCCGCTTCTCCAAATGCAAGCTTAATGGCTCTTGTTTCATATAAATCATTATGATGTGTACTGGTTCCATGTGCATTGATATAATCTACCTGTTCACATGTGATACCCGCTTCATGAATCGCATTTGTCATGGCTCTTGCTGCACCGGAACCGTCTTCTGCCGGTGAAGTAATATGGTACGCATCCGAAGTTGCTCCATAACCCACAACCTCAGCATAAATCTTTGCCCCTCTGTCAAGCGCATGCTCAAGGGATTCAAGCACTACCACTCCGGCCCCCTCACCCAGAACAAAACCATCTCTGTCCTTATCAAACGGACGGCTTGCAAGCATTGGGTCTTCTGCACTGCTGAGGGCTGTCAGTGCTGCAAACCCGCCTATGCTCAAAGGGGTCACACAGCTTTCTGTTCCACCTGCAATCATAACATCTGCATCTCCACATTGAATACTTCGAAAAGCTTCTCCTATAGAATGAGTTCCCGTTGCACATGCAGTAACCACATTGATGGATTTTCCCTTTGCGCCCAGCATAATAGAAACATTTCCAGCCGCCATATTGGTAATCATCTCAGGTACAAGCAAAGGATTGATTCTTCCCGGACCTTTTTCTGCAAGCTTTAAGGTATTTTTTTCTGCCTGTTCCAAGCTTCCCACTCCTGAGCCTATGGACACCCCTACCATATAAGGGTCCTCCTGCTCCATCACAAGACCGGCATCTTCTACCGCTTCCTTTGCGGCAGCTACCGCATACTGACAGAACAGTTCCATTCTCTTTGCAGCCTTTGCATCCATATAATCTTTTACATTGAAATCATCTATCTGTGCAGCTACCTTTGTCTTAAAGCCTGTAGTGTCAAATCTGTCAATTAATTTAATTCCTACTTTTCCGTCTTTGATTCCCTTCCAGAAATTTTCTGTTCCGATTCCGATTGGTGTCACAGCGCCCATTCCTGTTACTACTACTCTTGTACTCATATTCCTTTCCTTTCCATTTCTGCTACATTGCCATTCCGCCATTTACGTTCAGAACCTGTCCTGTAATATAAGCTGCCCTTTCATCTGCAAGAAAACAGACCGCATTTGCAATATCTGCCGTTTCTCCAAGTTTCTTCATCGGTATCTGTTCCAAAAGCTGTTCCTTTACCGTATCTGAGAGAACTTCTGTCATATCTGTCTGTATAAATCCCGGGGCCACTGCATTTACCGTAATATTTCTGGTTGCAAGCTCTCTTGCCGCAGATTTTGTCAAACCAATCAGTCCCGCCTTTGAAGCTGCATAATTTGCCTGACCAGCATTGCCAATTACACCGACAATACTTGTAATATTGATAATTCTTCCATACCTCTGTTTCATCATAGGTTTTGTAACCGCCTTAATACAGTGAAAAGCACCCTTTAAATTTATATTTATCACTGCATCAAAATCAGCCTCTGTCATTTTTAGAAGAAGATTATCTTTTGTAATTCCTGAATTGTTTACAAGAATATCAATTTTTCCATAATGCTCAATCGCATCCTTTATCATTTTTTCCACTTGTGTATAATCTGAAACATCACATTGATATGCATATGCATCTCCACCAGATTTTTTTATCTCATTTACTGTTTCCTCGGCACCTGCCAAAGAGGATGCATAATTAATCACACATTTGGCACCAAGCTTAGAAAGCTCCATGGCGATTTCTTTTCCAATTCCTTTTCCGGCCCCTGTAATCAGGGCAACTCTTCCTTCCAACATTTCTTTTCCTCCAGCCTTGTCAGGTCTATGTATTGATTTCCATATTTTTATTTATACAGGTTTTTCTTTGCCCGTATATCGTTATCCTAATATTTCCACTGCCTTTTCGATATCTTCTACTGTGGAAATATTCATCATCCTGACATCCTTTTTTATTCTTTTCATAAATCCCGCAAGAGTTTTTCCCGGACCAATTTCCACAAAGGTATCTACTCCGTTTTCAAGCATCTTTTCCATGCTCTGCTGCCACATTACAGACGAGGAAACTTGATTTTTCAATAACTCCCGAATATTCTTTGTATCTGTGACATATTCGGCAGTAACATTTGTGAGATAAGGAATATCAAATGTCTCCTCAAGTTCTACATTCTTTAATACCTCATAAAGCTTTTCCCCTGCTCCCGAAAGCAATGGAGAATGGAATGGTCCGCTGACATTCAGCATCATGCAGCGCTTCGCACCTGCTTCCTTCAGCTTTTCTGCCGCTGTCTCCACAGCCTCTTTCTTTCCAGAAATTACTGTCTGTCCTGGACAGTTATAATTTGCCACAAAAACTTCTTCCACAGAATCACAGATTTCTTCAATAATGGAATTGTCCAGTCCAATAACTGCACACATTGCTCCCACACCTGACGGAACTGCTTCCTGCATAAAAATTCCTCTCTGGCGCACGGTTTTTAACGCATCTTCAAAACTTATAATTTTGCATGCAACCAGCGCACAATATTCTCCAAGACTTAAACCTGCACATACATCCGGCTGTATTCCTTTTTCCTCCAGTACCCGAAGCATTGCTACAGATGTTGTCAAAAGAGCTGCCTGTGTATACTCTGTGATATCCAATCTGTCATTTTTTTCAAAACAAAGCGCTCTCATATCAAGATTTAAAAGCTCTGAAGCTCTGTCAAATATCTTTTTGGATACCTCAAAGCTCTCATAAAAATCTTTTCCCATTCCGGCTGTCTGCGCTCCCTGACCCGGAAAAATAAATGCTGTACTCATAAAATCCTCCAATTTTGATTGCCTAAAAATATATGAGGCTGCTGCAAATTATACCTTGCAGCAGCCTTTTTCATTCAGCAAATCAATGCAATACATGATTGCACGATTCAGGCAATCAGCCTTTCGCTGGTTGCATAATTATGCTTCGATGCCTTTTTCCTTTAAGTAGTTTATTACATCTTCTACTGTGTTGATAGAAGTCAAGTCCTCCTGAGGAATTTCTACATCATATTCTTCTTCAAGAGCCATAACCAGCTCGAATAAATCCAATGAATCAGCCCCAAGGTCTTCCTTAAAATTAGTGGTAAGTTCCACTTCCGATGCATCACAGCTTAACTGCTCTGCCACAATCTCCTTCATCTTTTCTAACATAACATAATCTCCTTTGAAATAATTTACATATTCTGGTTCAAAAAGTTTGACACTGAAAGTATATTAAATGTACCGTTTTTTGTCAAGCCTTTTTCTTTCACAGGACTGCTGTATTTCTATATTTAGTTTTTAGACACTTTTAAATAAAATGTTGTTTTTCTCATTCTCTATTATACACAAAAAATGGAATATATACAATATGAAATTTATAAACAATTCAAATTTTATAAATTTTTCATATCCGGATATATTCCATCTTTATTCGTTTCTTAAATTCTCCGTATACCCATTTCTAAAAATCTTCTTAGATTTTCAGCATTTCACTTCTGAAAGTTCCTGCAAAAGCACACTTAGAAATAGCTGTTATAAAGATTGCCGTTTGTATAGTTGTAAGAATAGGAACCACCATTTGTATAGGTATTCGCCTTTCTCTGTTCTATCTGGACAGCAGTATTAATTGAAGTAGCTCTTGCAGCAGTCTGGGCAGCATAAGAATTTGCGCCATTAAACAAAGATTTTACATTTTCCATGTTTGATTTCTTAAAAGTATCTTCATCAATGCTTAATTTGCCATCCTTACCAATGCTGATTCCCATATCAGAAAGCGCCGACTCATTCGCCTTTGTGCTGTTTTTCATCGCAGTAACAGTTGAAGTAATCGATGATACTGTGGAATCTTTCGTACTGTCAAGAAGGCTGTTATAATTGTCTGTAAAATTCTTTACAGCTTTATATATCTTATCTGCATCATATTCCCTGACAATATTACCGTCTTCAGCCTTAATCGACGTTGGCGCAAATACCGAAGAGCCTGTCTTTGACAGCGTGGTCGCAGAATTTTTCAGGTCATCCGCCGTTGTATGGATATCCTTCAAAGCTTTCGTCGTTTCTGTCGAAGTAGACGTATCTTCCGATTTAGGGGCAATTTTGTCTGCCATTCTCCGTTCTATTGTATAAGCAGTACTTGTTTTTGAGCTGTTTGAACTTGTATTTGAACTGCTCATATTGGAATAATGTTTCTGCAAAAGCTTCCTGTATGCGCCACTCTGAATACTTGCATAGTCCTGCATAAGACCTGCTAGACTGCTAAACGAAGTGTTTGAGCCTGAATTAGAAAACAGATTGCTGATGCTGTATGGCATATGAATCCCTCCTTTCCTTTATAATATATATTAAGTATCCCACTTCTTTTTTTGAAAGTCAATAGTTTTTCGGAGTTTCTCAAACCTTTCATTACAATTAAAATGCCTTTTACCTCAAAAGCACTTTTTACTTTCGATGAAACACCTTTCCTTTGTACACCTTTCCTGTAATCCATACCATTCCAAATGTAAATACAGCAAGTATAAAAAATGACGCAATCCCTCCGCCAAGCGATGCCTTTCCCATAAGCAAATCCGCCGGCATAACAAATGGAGATACCACAGGAATATATTCTGAAAATGTAATCAGGGTATCCATTCCCATAAGAGAACCCATATAAGAGATTAAAAATCCAAGAATAACCGGTATCTGAAACAGAGACATTGCGGTAGATACATCGTCTACCTTATCCACAGCAGATGCGATAAATCCCGCCCATACACAGTACATAAAAAAGCCAAGAACTGTTATAAGCACAGAAAACAACAATGCCGGTACGGAAAATCCTGTTCCGCTTTCTCTTATAATATCAATTATTATTGTAATATAATTTTGATAATCTGCATAAATAGTTGCCCCGATTTTATCTCCAATTATAAAACCTATCACTCCCATAGCAATCCAGACTGCCATCTGAACAATGGCAATGACCGCCATAGCTGCTATTTTTCCCGCAATCAATGCATATGGCTTTACAGAAGTCAGAAGCACTTCCATAAGCTTTGAGCTTTTCTCGGACATAACCACCTTTGTAATGGACTGCCCATACATAACTGTCATCATAAACAGCAGCATGGAAAAAATTGCAGGAACTGCCATCTGTGCAATCATTACCCCAAATTCCTGTTTTTCACCATCTGCATTTCCTGAACTGGTCCATGCAGGAAGATTCAAAAGTTCAATATCCTGGTCGGAAATACCGACTTCCAGATATTCAATATCCTCATAAAAAATTTGAAGCGACTGGGCAAAACCGCTGATAAAATCTTTTGATACTCCGGTTTCCTCAAAAATATAATAAGAAAATGTCAGCGCATCGTCCTTTGTATGAATATAAATTCCAACCGGCCGTTCTGATTTATTCCGGCAGTACTCAAAAAACTCCTGATAATCTTCTCCGGAAATTTTATCCGTATACTCAACCTTCACATCCTGATAACCACACAGAATTAAAAATTGCTCTAAAACATCTTCCTTTACTCCTGCTGCGTTTACCGCTACAATGGAATCCATTCTTTCCGATTCGTCAATATCTCCAATATTCTGTTCAATATTGTAGTTATCACCGTCTGATTCTTTGTGGTCTGACTTCTGGGTAAATGCCATAATTACAGGAATAACTATGCCGACTGCCAGCATTAAAAGCCCGATAATAACACTTGACAGCATAAACCCTTTTCCCTTCATATTCTGTTCGGCAGTAAAGGAAAATACCGAACCAAACCCTGTAAACCATCCTTTATCCTTATTTTCCATGTTTACCTCCAGATTTTCCAGATTTTGCATTTGCTTTATAGACATCTACAATTTCTTTAAACTTCATAACACTTCCATTGTGATATAAAACGCTTGCAAATACTTTTGTCACAAACAGCCATACCACTACTGTTGACACAACTAAAATCAGCATTGAAATAAGTCCCATTTCAAACGACAGCTTTCCAATCAAAAGATAAATAGGAACCACAAATACAGAGGAGAACGGCAGATAATATACTACATATTCAAAGGTTCCCATTCCGCCGCTCACATTGGAAAATGACATCAAAGCAATCACAAGATACATACCGATAATTACAGTAAATGTAAATAATTTCAGTCCTTCGGCAAGCTCTTCTATTTTGCTCACTGTTGCGCCTGCAAGTCCTGCGATAAATCCATAAAAGATAAAACCTAACAGTACCATAACAATAGAAATCAAAATATTTGCTATTGTCACACCCCGCAATACTCCTGAATCCCAAATATCTGTTAATATCTTCGGCCAGAAACCACCCTCGCCTCCAGAAAGCGAATAGTTAATAACCAGAGAACCGATAAAGGATGCCAGAAGTGCCAGAAGAATCGTAAACACAATAAGCAGGGTGCCCACAACCTTTCCGAGCAGAAGCGCCAGAGGTTTTATGCTTGTCAGCAGATATTCCATAACCTTTGAGGTCTTTTCTGTCACAACCAGCTCTGCAACCTTTGAACCGGCAATAATAACTGCAAACATCACTATCATCAGATAAATATACGTAAGCCAGTATTCTGCTCCGGCAAGTCCTTCTTCCACATTTTTCACATTTCCATTTGTATCAACGGAAAACAGTTCATAATTTCTCTCCTTTAAAAGAGATTCTTTTTCTTCGGCATCGATATCTATGCTGCCAAGAATAAGCTTTTCTTTATTTTCCAAAACATATTCTGCAAAGGCATCCGCATCTTTGGAGGTTATCTTTGACTCTTCACCGTATACTGCACGAATTTCAAGTCCATAATCCATAGATTCCTGATTTTTATCACAGGTAAGCAAAAATACAATGTAATCAATATCTTTCCCATTTTTCAGTTCTTCCATTTTTTCATCTTTTGTTTTTTCATCAATTACCTGTACGGCTACTTTTTCATATTTCCCGTCAAAGCCTGACGAAAATTTTTCGGCAAGTCCCGATTCATTGCTGTAAATATATGCCTGCCTGATATTTGTCTCTTCGTCCTTATCCGTGGCGGAACCTATCATAGTAATCACAGGCAGGGCAAACAATGCCAGCGCGCATAAAATAACAAGAGTTATTTTCATTGCCTTGCTCTTGAGCGTCTGTATATAAGCAAAACTGCAGACCTCACGCCAGCCGAAAAACATATTTTTATTCATTGGCTGTTCCTACCTTTTCTACAAATATTTCATGAAGAGACGGCTCTCTTAATTCAAAGCGGACAACTGATACCTTCTGTTCTGTAAGCTTCGCCAAAAACTGCATTGCCTGCTGCTCACCTGTCACCTTGATATGGTAACCGTCGGGTGTGCGTTTCATAACATTCAATTGAAAAAGCTTAATATATTCCTCAATATCATCGTCGCATTTGACAATCATATTTACTCTGCCGTAACTCTTTTTGATTTCATTCAAATCTCCCTGAAGCACAGCATTTCCTCTGTTCAATATTGTAATATTACTGCTGAATTCCTCTATGGTTTCCATTTGATGACTTGACATAATCAGATAAATATCCTTTTCCATCAACTCCTTTATAATAGATTTAAATAAATCTGAGTTTACAGGGTCCAATCCACTTAAAGGCTCATCAAGTACTATCAGTTCCGGCTCGGAAAGAAGGGCCGCCATAAGCTGGATTTTCTGCTGATTTCCTTTGGAAAGCTGGTCTGCAGTCTTTTCCTTTGGCTTCTTTTTTCCTTTTGCCTGTGGCTGTGCATAGATATATTCTTCTACCTCGAGTCTTTGTGCCCAATACCGGATACGCTTTTTCGCCTCGTCCCTTGGTACATTTTTCAGCTTTGCAAAATAAAGAAGCTGGTCTATCAGGGTATATTTTGGATATAATCCACGTTCTTCTGCCAGATAACCAAGATTTACCTTCATTGGGTCCAGAGGCTTTTTGTTCCAGAGAACCTCTCCCGAATCAAAGGCAAGCATACCAAGCATAATCCTCAAAGTAGTGGTTTTTCCGGCACCATTTGTACCAAGCAGTGCATAGACTCCCGGCGTTTCCATATGAAAACTTAAATTGTTTACTACTGTTTTGTCCCCGTATTTTTTTACGAGATTTCTTACTTCTAGTGACATATGTTCCTCCTGCTATTTAATATTCCCTATTCTATATATAAAAACAGCCTTCTACCCCCCCCCTATGCAAAAAATCAAGGTTTTATCACAGGGTAACTGGGTATCAGGCAGTTCTTTCTAAAATGGTGCTCTCTGTCCAAATTTAACATTATAGTTACTGATACAGTTTTCAATAATTCTGACTGCCTCTTTTGGACCTCCAAATTCGTCTACTCTGGTTTCCTTACCTTCAAGGTCTTTATAGACTGCAAAGAAATGCTTGATTTCATCAAATATATGTAAAGGCAGTTCCTTAATATCTTTATATGCATTATAATTTGGGTCATTAAATGGAATGGCGATAATCTTTTCATCTCCCATGCCATTGTCCAGCATCTTCATAACACCAATCGGATAACATTTCACCAGTGTAAGCGGCTCTAAAGGTTCTGAGCACAATACAAGAACATCTAAGGGGTCCTTGTCATCTCCGTAGGTTCTTGGAATAAATCCATAATTTGCCGGATAGTGCGTGGATGTATACAAAATTCTATCCAGTACAATCAGTCCTGTTTCCTTGTCCAGCTCATATTTTTTCTTGCTTCCCTTTGAAATTTCCACAACTGCCATAAATTCTGCAGGTGTGATTCTGTCTGGGTTCATATCATGCCAAATATTCATTTTTTATCTTCCTTTCTATAAAAATGCAGTGATTACAGTTCCAGATAAGCGGCTCCCCATGTAAGTCCACCACCAAATCCGGCAAGAATTATTTTCTTTCCCTCTGCAAGTTTTCCTTCTTTTCTGATTTCATCCAACAAAATTGCTATGCTTGCCGCTGAAGTATTTCCATACTTGTCAAGATTGACAGGCATTTTTTCCATATTCACTCCCAATCGCTTTGCAACACTGGCAATAATCCTTACATTCGCCTGATGAAGCAGAAAATAATCAATCTCTTCCAAAAACACTTCTGCTTTTTTAAGAACAGCGCCGATACATTCAGGAACTTTTTTAACTGCAAACTTAAATACTTCCTGACCATTCATTGTCATATAATAATTAAGCTTTTCTTCTCTTCGAACAATAAAGTTGCCAAGCCCTGTTTCTCCCGCCTTTAACGCCTCTCCTCTGTCTCCGTCTGCTCCTGTTTCCGATACATAGCGTTTCGCAGAATCCGCTGCCACCACTGCTGCCCCCGCGCCGTCACCAAACAGTACACAGGTGCTTCTGTCTGCCCAGTCTATAATTTTTGACAACGTCTCAGCTCCAATTACAAGAATATTTTTATACATTCCTGATACAAGACATGCATTTGCAAGATTCAACGCATACAAAAAACCGGAGCAGGCAGCGTTGACATCCAGACAGGATGCATATTTGGCCCCTATCTTTTTTTGCACCAGACAGGCGGTATTTGGCATAAGTGCATTTCCTGTCATAGTTGCCAGCAGAATCATATCCACCTGTTCTGCTGAAATGCCGGCATCCTCCAGCGCGGCAAACGCCGCCTTTGAAGCAAGGTCTGAAACTGTCTCTCCTGCTGAAATTCTTCTTGTTCGAATTCCTGTTCTTGTAGAAATCCACTCATCATTTGTATCTACAATTTCCGAAAGTTCCTCATTTGTAACAATCCTCTCAGGAAGATAACTTCCTGTTCCCAATATTTTCATTGTGTACCATCCCTTATGATGACATATCCTGTCATGATATATCTCATTCTACTATTTTTTCAACTTCTCTTCTATATTCAGAAGCACTTCATCTGGCGACATATTATCAAGATCATAAAATAAAACATCTCTTCTTTTTTTAATATCCGAAGTAACACTGTTATTGATATTTTTCATCAATATAAAAACCAAATTATCACTGTCAAGTATTTTATTGATATAATCTGTGAATTCCTCTGATGTATCCTCGCCTCTTCCCAGTTCATCCAGAATAATACAATTATATTTTTCCTTATCTGCTGTCAGGACATTTTTCAGACATTCGACTCCGAAGCTGTCATACACTTCTTTGAGCTGTACTCTGATTTTTCCCTTGCGCAGCGAGGTCTGAATTGGTATATTGTTGTGATAACCCTGCAGCTCGGCAATGCTGTGAATATAATATCCTCTGAACTCATTCTCAATAGTAAAATCCTTCATACGAAATCCTATAGGAGTCAGTCCCATATCCTCAACAATCTGGTCAAAGAGATATGATTTCCCCGTATTTGACTGTCCTGCAATTATAAATTTGTTTAACATCATTTTCAATATACCTCCAGTAGTTTGCTGGCAAATAAATCTTGCCTACATCTTTTGACAATACATCACAAGTATACGCATAAAAACGCTTTATGTCAATTATTTTTTCAAAAAGTGCTTGACACATATCAGGTCGTAATATAAAATACAATTCAGGTTTGCATGGTCCGCATATGTTCTTAGTATGCAAACGTTAGCAGCAGGCCCAATCTCTCTCAAAAGGCCTGCAAGAGGATTTGTATAATGGAGGAATTAAAAAATGGCTAATATCAAGTCAGCAAAGAAAAGAATCAAAGTAACTGCAGTGAGAACTGAAAGAAACAAGGCAATTCGTTCAAAAGTAAAGACCGCTATGAAAAAAGTAGAAAAGGCTGTTGCCGGTGGCGATAAGGCTGCTGCTGCAGAAGCTTTAAGACTTGCTACCGTTGAAATCGAAAAGGCTCAGACAAAGGGTGTGTATCATAAAAATAATGCCGCAAGAAAAGTTTCACGTCTGGCTCTGGCAGTAAATAATATGGCTTAAATCCATTTTTGGTCCCGACTTTGTCGGGACTTTTTATTTATGCGGAATATTTTATCAATATCATTTCCACTCCCGTTTTTTCTTCCATTCTGCCATTTTTAATATCTTCTTCCACACAAAGGCACTCCTCCAATGCCTTTTTCACATCCTCTCTTCTGAATTTTTCCGACTGGTTCAGAACCTTGTTTACGATAAAAGGTGCAAGTGCAAGCTTTTCAGCAATGGCTTTTCTGTCCATTCCATTTTTAAACAGCTCCTTGGCTTCCAAAATCATTCGAAACTGTCTTGACAACATATACAAAATCCGCATTGGAGGCTCCCTGACTTCTATCATATCGTAATACAATTCCAGTGCTTTTCCTCTGTTTTTATTTCCCATGGCATCTACCATATCAAAAATCTTTGAAACAGCAAGAACAGAACATACTTCGCTGATATCCTTCTGTGTGACTTCTTCTCTGCCTATAGTATAGCTGATTAATTTTTCCAGCTCATTGCTGATAATATTCATATCGGTGCCCGATACAGCAAGAAAATAATCCAGTGTCTGTTTTGTAATCTTTTTTCCCTCCTGATTCAAAATGCCCACAATCCATTTGCCAAGTGTGGATAATGTCTGTACTGTCAGTTCACAGACATATCCCAGTTCTTTTACCTTTTTGAACATCTTTCCTCTCTTGTCTGTTTCTTCCTCCACAAACACAAGAATTGTACTCTCTGAAATACGGCTTAGATATTCCAGAATTTTTTCCTCTGTCTTTTTAAAAAATCCCGAATTTTCAACAACTACCAGCCTTTTTTCAGCAAAAAAAGGCATGGTATCCGCAATTGACATAATCTCGTTTACATCTGCATTCTTTCCTTCAAAATATGCATAATTCATGGTATCTTCCCCACAGACAGCCGCTTTCAGACGGTCTCTATACTGCTTTTTCAAGTATGCTTCCTCTCCATAAAGAAGATAGATATTCTGAAATGTTTTGTTTTTAATATCCTGATTTATTTTCCTCATACAAAATTTCCTCATTCCCATTATTTGATTTCAACAAATAGCCAGTGACATAATAATCGGTTCCTTTTTTCCTCTTTGGCACTTTTATTTCAATACATCCGGTTTCAGCGGTAGTAAACATTTGGGTACAAACTGCTTTATATCTCTCTACTGTTTCCATATGAGGGTGGCCATACCTGTTATTTGCGCCACAGGAAATAACTGCCAGACAGGGAGTTATTTTTTCTAAAAATTCCCATGAGGAAGAATTTTTTGAGCCATGATGAGGAACTTTTATAATATCTGCATGTGTAAGAAGAGGCAGCAGCCGTTTTTCTGTCTCTATGCCGATATCCCCTGTAAAATACATGGAAAAACTGTAGTATGACAGCTTCATTACCATAGAGGCTTCATTGATATCATGATATATCCCATTGTCAGGACTGATAATATCAATGCTGAGTGTATTGTCTTTCAGGGAAGTATTCTCCTGAACATAACAAACAGATATTCCCTTTGCTTCTGCCAGAACGACAAGCTCCCGATATGCCTCTTTAAATTGCCGGCAATCCGGCAAAACAAGATTGCAAATCTTTATCATATCTTCCTCTATCATTTCCAATATTCCATTTATATGGTCATCATCTCCATGAGAGACCATCACATAATCAAGCCTTGCTATGCCTCTGGATTTCAGATATGGAATCACTTTGTATTTTGCTGCATTTTTTATGGAGCTGCTGCCTGAATCTATCAGATAGGTATGTCCATTTTCATTTTCTACCAGAATACAATCTCCCTGCCCAACATCAATCACAGAAATAAACAGAGCCTGATGTTGGGGCCGTAAAAAAATAACAAAAAGCAAAACGGCAAAAAAGCAGCAGGACAGCAAAAGCTTTCTGTAAATACTTCTGCCTGTTTTATAAAATCTCATAACAGCTATAAATACTAACAAACTTCCATAAAAGAAGCCAACTTTCAAAAATGTCGGCTTTCCTATCACAACAGATGCATATGGAAGCTTTTCTGCCTGACTGCATAAAAAATTACATATCTTTACACAGGACACTCCTATTCCACAGACAAATATGCCTGCCTGCGGAAAAACAGCCATAAGAAAAGAAGCCGCCATGCCACTGAGAAATAAAACTGACAGCATTGGCAGAATCAGAAGATTCAAAAAAACAGAATAGGTGGGAATTTCAAAATAGAAACAGGCTACAGCAGGAAGACCAACAAGCCACAGCAGAAAACCGGAAAGCACAGATTTTGCAGATTCTTTTTTGAAGTTCTTTTTTTGTCTTTTTTTTCCAAAAAACCACAGTTCAAATTCGGGATAGATAAATCCCAAAGACACCATGGCAGAACCTGAAAGAAGAAAAGAAGCACTATAAATCGCATATGGATTTTCTACCAAAATCAAAAGCATACTAAAAGAAACCGCACTTTTAAAATCATACTTCCTGCCAAATAAATCTGCAGTAATCTGCAGCAACATCATATATACTGCTCTTTTTACAGAAACTCCAAACCCTGTCATAATGCCAAAACACAAAATTACTGCAAAGCTGATAATGCCGGAGGTAAAAAATGTGAATTTTTTCCTGAAAAGCCTGTAAATCCCCATTCCCACTATAGACATATGAAGACCGGAAACTGCCAGTATATGTGCAATGCCATTTTTTACATATAAATCTTTTGTTTCCTGTTCCAGTTCCGACTTTTCACCATAAATAACCGCTTTTAAAACAGAGGCCTCTCTGTTGTTACAGGCACGGTCAATGTTTGCACATAAAAGCTTTCGGATTTTCTGCAGCTCTTCTCTTATTTCGCTAAAACTATGGTTTTTCACTGTATATTCATGAACTTTCAGCTTCAGAGCAATTTTCTGTTCATAATAATATTCTTTTTCATTAAAATTGCCTTTATTTGTACAGGGATAAAATTCTTTTTTGCTGCCCTTTACACATATCTTATTTCCAATTTTTAAATCCGGCTGTTCTTCAAATTCCAAAAGAAGCCTTATGTTATCCGAAAGAAGCTTTCCTGTATCAAGGGTTGCTCTGTCAGCGGCCAAAATCACCTGCCAGCCATATCCTCTCTCCTCTGTGGAAAGTACTGTTCCTTCCACTGTCAGATGCTGTTTTTCCGGCAAAACAGCATATTGTTCATATTTGAATTTTAATTCTGTCAAAGCATATCTTCCCAAAAAAAGAAATACAAGAACAACTGACAGTTCTATCAGAATAAAATCTTTTGTTTTTAAAAGTTTCCTTTTTATCCATATTGCAAAAAGAAACACAAGCAAAACTGCCTGCAGACAGTTTCTATTTCCTGCAAAAAGCTCTCCCAGCATCCATGCAGCGGCCGCTGTATACAACGGTCTTTTCATTTAAAGCTTAATATTTCCTCCTGTCCCTGTGTCTATAAAACTATTTTTTTATTGGAAATTTTACTGTAAAAATACTGCCTTTTCCCTCTGTACTTTCAAGCTGTACACTTCCAGAAAGCGCTGCTACTGAAGAAAAAACAATGGAAAGTCCAAGGCCGGTGCCTCCAGCCTCCTGCGATGCCCTTGACTTTCCCCGATAAAATCTCTCAAATACTTTTTCCTGCTCTTCCTTTGGTATTCCTATTCCCGAATCTGAAATCTTAATACAGCATATGTCTTTTTCTAAAAAAAGCTCTATTTTGACAAAGCCATATTCCACATTATTTTCTAAGAGATTACTTTCCATGCTATTTGTATATTTTATTGCATTTTCCACAAGATTCATTAAAATTTCTCTTACTCTTCTTCTGTCAGAACATATTTTTATTTCCTGTTGTGCCTCAAAGCTTAGAGAAATCTTTTTTTCTTTTGCCGCACCGGCAAACAGCCGAACAATATCTTCTGCCAGCTCATTAACGGAAAATTCCGTATTGTCTATCTGCTGTTCCATATTTTCCAGCCGAATCAAGCTTAAAAAATCACAAATAATATGAGTTTCTCTGTCAGCCTCCATACGGATATCTTCCATAAATTCTCTGTACACGTCAACCCCTGCCTCTTCCTGTAACAAGAGTGAATCTGTCAGAACCTTTATGGCGGTTAGAGGTGTTTTCAGTTCATGAAAAACATCCTCCATATATTTCTGCCTGCTCTTCTCCCTTTTCTGAAAAAATCTGACTTTTTTTACCACAACAGCCAGAGTGATTCCAAGCACAAATACAAGAACAACAAGCATTGCAAAAAGTATTTTGACAAACATTATCTCTATCCTTTAAAATAATAGCCAACACCCCATTTTGTATGTACATAGCGCGGTTCTCCCGGATTTGGTTCAATTTTCTCACGAAGTCTTCGAATATGTACATCGACAGTTCTTACATCTCCCGGATATTCATAGCCCCATACAGTATTTAACAGCTCTTCTCTGCTGAAAACCTTATTTGGATTTCCAACCATCAGCTCCAAAAGGTCAAATTCCTTTGCTGTAAGGCTGATTTCCTCGCCGGATACAAACAGTCGTCTTCCGTCAAGCTCCATCTTGATATCGCCCTTTTCGAGAATCCTTAAATATTCATCTGAATTATTTTTTGCATTTCTTCTTAAAATTGCCTTAATTCTCGCTTTTACCTCAAGAATATTAAAAGGTTTTGTAATATAATCATCTGCTCCATATTCCAGCCCCATAATTTTATCCATATCTTCACTTTTTGCTGTAATAATAATAATCGGCACATCTGAGAATCCTCTGATATTCTGGCATACCTCCAGACCATCCATTTTCGGTAGCATAAGGTCCAATAACACCATATCATATTCCTTTTCATTTATCATTTCCAGCGCTTCTTCTCCATCAAAAGCAGTATCCACTTCCATACCGTCCTGCTCCAGACTGAACCGGATTCCCTTTACTATCAATTTTTCATCATCTACTACCAAAACCTTGCTTCCCATGATTACCTCACTTCCACCATTTCTATATGGTTATTAAACTTTTTATTTTATCAAATGCCCCCTGCTTGATTCCCGAAATATTCATAATATCCTCGATGGATGAGAATCTTCCATATTCTTCTCTGTATGAAAGAATTGCATCCGCCTTGGCTTCACCAATCCCCGGCAAAGTCATTAGTGTTTTTTTATCCGCTGTATTGATATTTACATATCCTTTGTCTGTCATCTCAGACGGCCCCATACTTCCAATAGAGCTTTTTTCAGCTTCCTCCTTTGAATAGACCGTTATTTTATCACCATCTTTTACATACGCCGCAAGATTCAGACAATCCTGCGAGGCTTCCTCAGTAAATCCCCCTGCAAGCTCGATTGCTTCATAGAGCCTTGCTCCCTCCAAAAGTTCATATACACCCGGATTTTTTACACATCCAGTAACAAATATACAAATAGGGCTGACCTCAGATTCCTTTAGAGTTTCTTCTTCTGAAGTATTCTGTTCTTTGTTTTTCTGTTCGATTATCACAGGTTCGCTTTCTTTGTCCATTGTACAGCTGTGGAGCAGTCCTGCAAAAATCGCAAAACAGGCAAACAGAATCGCTTTGTTGTTCCTTCTCATTCTTCCTCCTGTATTCCAAAGAGGATTTTCACAAATACACCTATATTGTAACTAATTATTTACGATTTTACAACATCTTTTTACTATTTTTTAAATATAATTATTCCAGCCACCGCTATCAGCAGTCCTATCAGCTTTCTCCACTCAAAATCAACCTTTTCCATACCAAACAGCCCAAACAGTTCAATGAGATATGAAACCGCAAGCTGTGCAATTACAATTAAAAGAGCAGATTTGGCAGGCCCTAAAGAAGATATGCTTTTAATTACCGTATAAGTAATAAAGGCGCCAATGACACCTCCAAGCAAGGCATATTTGTGGTCCATGGCAAAAAGTTTCCCAAAACTCTCTCTGCCGGTAAAAAACCATGCTATCAGGCATACGGCAAAAGCAGTAATCTGAACCCAGCAGTTTGCCACCCACATGCTTGTGGATTTTGTCACATCTGTATTAAAGACTCCCTGTACACTCATCAACGCTCCTGAGAGCAGCGCAATAAAAAATCCCATCGTTCTTAATTCCTCCGATTTTAAATAAATATAGAGAAATTATTCCCTGAACTTTTTATTTTCATTCTGCATTTACAAAAATTATTATCTGTTCTTTTCGTCTTCCCCTTTTTTCATCATCACTCGATTTCCCTCTACAATAATTCCCTGTATACTGCGCAGAAATCCCGATATTCTGCTGTAACCATAATCCTTTAAATCAAATCCGCTGTGTTTCTTTTTTAATTCTGCATTAATGACAGACAAATTATCCACTGCTCCTCTGTTTTTCTTTATCATTGCAAGAATTTCCTTTTCAATCTTCTGTCTCTCTACTTTCGCCTGCTTTCTGATATAATAATTATTTCTTTCGCCAACTACACGAAAATGAGGCATTTTTTCTGAAAGAAACACGCTCAGCTTTGAATATCCATAATTTCGCACATCAAAATCAGGAAATTTTTCACTTAACCGCTGTCCGACAGAACTGAGCACCAAACTTTCTTCACCGGATTCATTCAGCATAGTCAGAATGGCAGTTTCTACATTTTCAATACTGGTAACATTGTCCTGGCTGCCTTCCTGCCCCAAAATATCCTTATGACTGTTCTCTTTGCTGGATTCATCGATTAAATTCAGATGAATAAATTTATTGCATGCCCTTGTCAATGCAAGAGGCGCTTTTGACTCTCCCATGCCAAGTACATATTTTTTTTCTTCTCTCAAGCGCATGGCAAGTCTGGTAAAGTCACTGTCACTGGTTACAATACAGAAGCCATCCACTTTATTCTGATACAAAAGGTCCATGGCATCTATCACCATAGCCATATCGGTACTGTTTTTTCCCATTGTATAAGAAAACTGCTGAATGGGAATAATGGAATATCCCAAAAGCTGGTCCTCTTTCCAGCCATTTTCTCTTGACCAGTTTCCATAGATACGTCTGCACGAAGCAAAACCATACTTCTCCAGCTCATCAAAAATAACCGATGCATATTTCGCGCTGATATTTTCCGCATCAATAAGTACTGCAAATTGTAATTTTTCTTCCATAAAATACTGTTTCTCCCTCTCTGTTTTATTTTTCAACATAAATGTCAATAATATAATTTAAGAACAAAGTGTAACAAACATTGTAAATATATAGTACTGCAGACTCTTTGCTCTGTCTATTATTAACATCTTTCCAGTTCAATATTTCATATAATAGCAAAAAAGAACCTCTTATATCAACTTCTTTCTAGTTAATATAAGAGGAAATATATCTGTCTGAATTTTCCTAGAAAATCCGGCGTACCGTAAGAACTCTTGTATAAGTAACCGGTGATGTGTAAGTGATACCTGTTGCCGGTGTGCTTGCATGAATAATCGTGTTATTTCCCACATAAAGTGCTACATGACCACTGTAGCATACAATATCGCACGGCTGCATTTCTGAAAGACTGACCTCATATCCTACACTTCTAAGAGCAGCAGAAGAATGTGGAAGACTGACTCCAAATTTCTTATATACACTCATTACAAATCCAGAACAGTCAGTTCCATTTGTCAGGCTTGAACCACCATATACATAAGAATTTCCGATAAACTGGGAGGCATAATCAATCACTGCCTGTCCGTTTCCGCCAGATGGCTGACTGATATTATCAGAAACCGGTTTGTCTTCAGACTGAACAGGAGCACTGGTTTCGGGTGTTGCTGTTGTGCTTGGCTGTGTTTCCTCCTCCCTCTTTTCCTGCTCTGCTCTTTCGGCTTCTTCAATTGCCTTTCTTGCTGCCTCATTGGCGGCTTTTCTTGCCTCTTCTTCCTTTTGAAGCCTTGCCCGTTCCTCTTCTACAGATTCAGCATGAACAAATTCCGTGGTCATAATTACATAATCTGCACTGATATAACCTTCGCCTACTTCTGTTGTAACCTTAATCCAGCCTGGATTGGATTCATCAATTGCCACCAAATCTTCACCTTCCGGCAACATATAAATAATACTTGATTCTGTAGTCGGCTCACTTCTTACAAATAACGTTGTAGTATTTACAGTTGCATACCTTGTAGCAACTCTTTTTGCCAAATCATCGTCACCTGCAACTACAAATTCCGCTTTTACATAGCCAACCACATTTCCTGATGATATCTGATACCATCCATTTTCCTCTCCCAGAATCTTCGCTGCTGAATTATTATAAAGCTTTCCGACAATCTCACTTTCCGTAGTTGCCGCTGAACGGACATTCACATAATCATCTACCTGTGCAATCGCAATATCACTAAATTCGGACTGTACTTCCGGCTGTGTTTCCGGTTCCGGTTGTGTTTGTGGCTCTGTCTCTGTCTCTGTTTCCGGCTGTGTTTCCGGTTCCGGTTGTGTTTCTTCCTCTGGCTGTGTTTCCGGTTCAGACTCTGTCTCGGAAGAAGCCTGAGACTCCTGAACTGCCTTTACATCTTTTATCATCTGTTCCGGCATTGCCATTGCAACTATATTCTGCTCTTTTTTTTCATAGAAAAGTCCTGTCTGTATCTCCTTGCCATATTCTGCCGTTACACTGGACTTCTCTGTATTTTTTGCGCCATTTCCTGCTGTATCTATCTGTCTTGCTCCCATATAACCAATTATCAATAATGATGCTCCCACTGCAACCATTGACGGTACTTTTTTGTTCTGCATTCGTATCTCCTTTTTTCCTTTGCCAATTCTGTATTTATTTCCTTTTTTTCTTAACAGTTATTAGTATACTTTTGAAGAACTGATTCGTCAAGGACTTGTTTTAGATTATTTTTATATTTTTTTGTTTTATTTCTGAATATATGTTTTCATTTCTTACAAATATTGACATTTTTTCAAAAAATACTCATTTTGCTATTGACACAGCTCTTAAAACATTGTATGATATGGCATATAATAGGTGTGAAATATTACACCGATTAATGAACATAATATCAACCTTATTTAGATAAACCACCATAAATTTTTATGGTGGTTTATCCCGTGTTTAAATATAGAAATGGAGTACTATGGAAAAAATTTTAATCGCCATGAGTGGAGGTGTAGATAGCAGCGCCGCTGCCTGTCTTTTAAAAGAAAAAGGATATCCTATGATTGGTGTTACCATGAAGCTTTATGACAACAAGGATATCCATGAAGCGGAAGAAAAAAGCTGCTGCTCTCTCAGTGATGTGGAGGATGCAAGAAATGCCGCCCGTTTATTGGGATTTCCATATTATGTGTTTAATTTTAAAACGGATTTTAAAAGACAGGTAATTGACAGATTTATTGACGCCTATGAAAACGGCGAAACACCAAATCCATGTATTGACTGCAACCGTTATCTAAAATTTGAAGAATTATACCTCCGTGCCGCCTCACTTGGCTGTGATTTTATTGCTACCGGCCACTATGCACAGATTGAAGAAAAAAAAGGCCGTTATTTATTAAAAAAAGCAGCGGACCCGCGAAAAGACCAAAGCTATGTATTATATACTCTGACACAGGAACAGCTTGCACATACAATATTTCCTCTTGGTCTTCTTGAAAAAACCGAAACCAGAAAAATTGCTCAAGCGCATGGGCTGTTAAATGCCGACAAGCATGAAAGTCAGGATATTTGTTTTGTACCCGATGGGGATTATGCCTCCTTTATCAGAAAAACTACCGGAAAAACTTATCCGGAAGGAGATTTTGTAGATACACAAGGCAATGTATTGGGAAAACACAAGGGATTGATTCACTATACTATCGGTCAGAGAAGAGGACTGGGACTTTCGCTACCGGCGCCGTTATATGTAATGAAAAAGGACCTCGCAGCCAATTGCGTGGTCCTCTGTACCAATGAAGAACTGTTTCAAAAAGAAATGAATGTAAAAGAAATAAACTGGATTAGTGCCGATGAATTTAAAGAAACATTCCGAGCCGAGGTAAAAATCCGCTATTCTCACAAGGCAGCATATGCCACTGTTATTCCAGATAAAAATTGTGCTCATGTAATCTTTGATGAACCTCAACGTGCCATCACTGCTGGACAGGCTGCTGTATTTTATCAGGATGCGTATGTAATTGGCGGTGGAAAAATTGTTTAACTTACAATGTAATTTCTTTTTTTATACTTTCCATTTCCTGTTCCAGAGAATCTATTCTGAATTTGACGGAAGAAAGCTGTACTTCATACATTAATGTTTTATCTGCCACCTTAATAGACTGATTCAGCTTGTCTATCAAATTCATATGATTCTCTGCCAAAAGCTGAATATTATGATTTGTCTCATTTTCAAGCGAAAGCTCCATACCAGTTAGATGTCGTTCGATATTCTGTGTATTATTTTCCATAGTTCCTATGGTTCTTTTTACCTCTTGTATATCATTTTCTATCATAGTTATTCTTTGCTCTATGTTGTCAATACATCCCTTTACCTGCTGCATATCACTCTGAATCGGTTGCAGCAACAGGCCAATTGCCTGTAAATCCTTGTCTGTTAACGACATCTCTTCCCCTTTCTTCAATTATTTTCAATTTTCCTGTCTGTTCTATGTACCATCTTTTTATTCTGTATAGGAATCCAGCGCTGTTCTTGCCTTATCTGTAATATCTCTCTGATACGCAATTTCATTTTCCATATGTCTGGAAACGTCATTTGCCACATATGCTGCATCCAGTACCTTTTTAAGCAAATCTCCAATCGATGCCGCCATTTTATTCTGCTGCTCTGCATTGGCATAGATATCATTCATATAATCCACCATGCCGACCATAAAACTCTGTACTTCATTAATCTTTGTTGTAATTTCCGCAGAAGAATTTTTTGTCTGACTTGCAAGCGACTGCACCTGTTGAGCTACTACCGAAAAGCCTCTTCCATGTTCTCCTGCTCTTGCCGCCTCAATGGATGCATTTAAAGATAAAATATTGGTCTTGTTTGCAATACCGGAAATAACTTTTGCAAAATCTGCAATTACATTAGACACATCCTTCATATGTTCAATATTCTGCTGCGAAAGTTTTACAGCCTCATTCAAATCGTCTATTTTCTTTACAAGGTCCTCTATGGCTCCTATGCCGTCCTTTACCAGATTTAAAGATGTATCCGATGAATTAATTACATCAAATGCATTTTTCTCCAGCTTTAACTGGGATGCATCCAAATCATTTACAATCTCCAAAACTTCTTTTGCTAATACACTGCTCATTTTTGCAACTTCTCCTTTAACTATAAATATTTTAATATATCTTTTATGTTTTTAATTCCTATCAGCTCGATTCCCTGCATATCCTGTTCAAGTGCATCCTTCGATACTGCGGGCATAATACATCGGTTAAAACCCAGCTTTAATGCCTCCGAAGCTCTCCGTTCTGCCATGCTGACTGCTCTTACTTCTCCTGACAAACCGATTTCTCCAAATACAATCGTTTTTTCATCTACAGGAATATCTCTGTAGCTGGATATAATGGCCATAACAATACCCAAATCCAATGCCGGTTCATTGATTTTTATTCCACCAGCCACATTTACATAAGCATCATACTCTCCCAGTTTAAATCCGAGCCTTTTTTCCAGTACTGCCATCAGAAGATTTACTCTGTTGTAATCAGTACCTGCAGCGGTTCTTCTTGGAAGACCAAAATTCGTTTTACACACCAGTGCCTGAATCTCTGCAAGAATCGGCCTTGTTCCCTCAATAGAGCAGGCAACCACAGAACCGGAAGCGTTTTCAGGCCGACCACTCAGCATATATTCAGATGGATTTTTCACTTCATTTAATCCATCCTGTTTCATTTCAAACACACCAATTTCATTGGTAGAACCAAAACGGTTCTTCACTCCTCTTAAAATTCGATAAGAAGCATGTCTGTCTCCCTCAAAATACAACACGGTATCTACCATATGTTCCAGTACCCTTGGGCCTGCCACCACGCCTTCCTTGGTGACATGACCAACCACAAAGATTGAAATATTTTCTGTTTTTGCAATCTGCATAAGAATATTTGTGGATTCTCTGACCTGACTGACACTTCCCGGAGCACTTGCCACGTCAGGATTGTAAATGGTCTGAATGGAATCAATCACTGCTATGTCAGGGTGGTCATTTTTTAAAACCTCTTCTATCAATTCAAGATTTGTTTCACAGAAAAGTCGGGTATGCTCATTAAAGCTTCCGATTCTGTCCGCCCGTATCTTTATTTGTCTTAAAGACTCCTCCCCTGAAATATAAAGTACTTTTTTGCTCTTGTCAGAAATCCGCTTGCAGACCTGTAAAAGTAACGTCGATTTTCCAATTCCCGGGTCCCCTCCAATTAAAATCAAAGACCCCTTTACAATTCCTCCTCCAAGAACTCTGTCTAGTTCCTCAAAACCGGTACTGGTTCTTTCCTCATCTTCCGTCGGTATCTGACTGAGCAGGGATGGTTTTTTGTCCGTATGCAGAGATGATTTACTTTTTTTATCCTTTGATACCAGTTCTTCAACAAATGTATTCCATTCTCTGCAGCCTGGACATTGTCCCATCCACTTGGCAGATTCATAACCACATTCCTTGCAAAAATATGCAGTGACTTTTCCTTTTGCCATAACTTCCTTTTTTATAATAAATCTCCTTTTGATTCATCTACTTCTGGACGACTTCTGTTTTTATTCATCCGGACAGCTGTTTAAGATCGGAAGAGCACACGTCTGAACTCCAGTC
>CAJUDQ010000009.1:90648-104118 GCA_910585215.1 uncultured Lachnospiraceae bacterium
CCGGAGTGACTGGAGTTCAGACGTGTGCTCTTCCGATCTGACAGCTGTTTAATCACGCTTTACAATTTTTACAGCAGCACTCTCGCCATTGCTGATTTCAACACTTAATACCAGTTTTCCACCCAGATTCGTCTTCATAGTTCCTGCCTCTGTTCCATTAATATAAACCGTATATTCTGTTTCAGGCTCAAATTCCACCGTAATCTGAGGCTCTGTTGCTCCTTCTACATCAAATTCAATCTCAGTTTCTGTTACTTTGAAATTATGCACCGCAGTACCTGGTACAGACTCATATACAAACATACCATTTCTTTCCAGCTTTGTAATCTCATGAAAGGTTTTCACCTTATACAGGTCACCGTTTACCTCAAAATCTGATAATTTTGTCTTCTTATCCAGATTATAATTTCCAAAGCTTATGGAACCATTATCCTCTTTGCGTATTAATTCATCAATTACTGACATTTTGTTTTCCTCCTGTATATATCTTCCTATTGTATATATCTTTTCATTGTATATATCTTTCCATTGTATATAGTCACGTTTTTTTCTGCCTTATACTAATTATATAATATATTTATACAAATTGCTATATTTTTTTTGATAAAAGCAGAATTTTTTATGATTTTTTCACAGTAAATTTCAAATTGTCCTTTCCAACCGATACAATTACCTTATCTTTATTTTTTATATTGCCATCCAGTATTTCTTCTGCCAGTCTGTCTTCAATCATATCAATCAGCGCCCGTCTGATTGGTCTTGCACCATATTTTCTGTCATAGTTTTTTTCCACAATATATTTTTTTGCCGCAGGCTGTACATGCAGAAGGATTCCCGTCTGTGCTTCTATTCTCTCTGTCATTTCTTTCAGCATAATGGAAATAATATCTGCCATGGTATCTTTTGAAAGAGCATGAAACACAATCATCTCATCAATACGATTCAAAAATTCCGGCTTGAACATATGTTTTACCACTTCCATCACAGAGCTTTTCATAGCACTGTAATCTGCTTCGGCATCCTCTCCCGATGCAAAGCCAAGTCTTTTTGGCTCCATAATACGCTCTGCACCTGCATTGCTGGTCATAATAATAATCGTATTTTTAAAATCAATCTTTCTGCCCTTGGCATCTGTAATATGACCGTCATCCAAAACCTGAAGAAGAATATTAAAAATATCTGGATGTGCTTTTTCCACTTCATCAAACAGAATCACAGAATATGGATTTCTGCGCACCTTTTCAGAAAGCTGTCCTCCGTCTTCAAAACCTACATATCCCGGAGGAGAACCTATGATTTTGGATACACTGTGCTTTTCCATATATTCTGTCATATCTACACGAATCAGGGCTTTTTCTTCTCCAAATACAGCTTCTGCGAGAGCCTTTGACAATTCTGTTTTTCCCACACCGGTTGGTCCCAGAAAGAGAAATGAACCAATTGGGCGCTTTGGGTCTTTCAAACCGACTCTGCCCCTTTTGACAGCTCTTGCCACTGCCTTTACTGCTTCTTCCTGTCCGACTACTCTTTCGGTCAATAGCTTTTCCAGCTTTTTTAATCTTCCGGCTTCTGTCTCAGAAAGCTTACTCACCGGAATTTTTGTCCATGCAGCCACTGTTTCTTCAATATCTTTTTGTAAAAGAATCAAATGCCTTCCCTTTTTCGCATTTTCCCATTTCTTTCTGGCTCTTTCCGTCTGCTTTTTCAGCTCCTCATATTCTGTTCTCACAGCCGCTGCCTTCGTAAAATCTTCACTGATAATCAGTTCTTCAATCTGCTCATTCAGCTCCTTTTCCTTCTTCTCCAGTTCTCTGACTGCAGTCGGGCGTACAAAGTTGCTGAGTGCTTTTTTGGAAGCTGCTTCATCAATCAAATCAATCGCTTTGTCTGGAAGATTTCTGTCATTAATATATCTGTTTGAAAGCTTTACTGCTGCTTTTATCGCTTCATCCGAAATTTCAAGTGCATGATGCTTTTCATATCTTGATCGAAGTCCTGATAAAATCTCTTCTGCCTGCTCTTCTGTCGGTTCCTCCACTGTCACCGGTTGAAATCTTCGCTCCAGTGCGGCATCCTTTTCAAAATATTTGCGAAATTCGTCCAGAGTGGTTGCACCAATTACCTGAAGCTCTCCTCTTGAAAGAGAAGGCTTTAAGATATTTGCGGCATCCATGGCACCTTCCGCACCTCCTGCACCTATAATGGTATGAATCTCATCAATAAACAGCAAAATATTTCCATCTCTCTTTACTTCGCTGATAATTCGTTTAATTCTTTCCTCAAATTCTCCTCTGTATTTCGAACCCGCTACCATACCTGATAAATCCAGTGTTAAAACACGCAGTCCTGCGATATTATCCGGTACATCTTTAGTGGCAATTCTCTCCGCAAGACCTTCTACAATCGCAGTTTTTCCGACTCCTGGTTCTCCAACCAGACATGGATTATTTTTTGTTCTTCTTGTCAGAATTTGAATAACTCTTTCAATTTCTGCATCCCTGCAAAATACGGGGTCTAATCTTCCTTCAGCTGCCATTGCAGTTAAATCTCTTGTATACTGGGCCAGAGCTCCCTGTCTGCCCTTTGATTTTCCACCTTTCAAGGCAGACATTTCCTCTTTAATATAAGTCTGGTCCACTCCAATTCCATTTAACAAATCTGTATACAGCCTTTGTGGATTTACTTCCATCATGGAAAGAATTCTTGGAGCCGTACTTTCTGTCTCTTTTATAATTGCAATCAGCAAATGCTCTGTTCCTATTTTATCTGAATTTAATTTTTCTGCTTCTTTTGCACTGTTTTCCAAAACCTTCTGTGCACGTTCCGAAAAACCCTCCGGCTCTGCAGTCAGAGTAGTTTTGGCAAAGCTGAACATATTTTGTATTACCTCGTAAATCGATTCACTGGTTATTTTGTAGGACTGCAGTGCCAGAGAGGCAACGCTGTTTTTTGCTTTTGCCAGTCCATACAGCAGGTGTTCTGTTCCTATATAACCATGTTCAAGATTTTTTGAACATTCTTTTGCATATTCAATTGCCTGCTTTGCACTTTTTGTAAATTTATCCTGCATATTACTCACTTTCTTTTATTTATTCCTTTCCTCTATTCTATACCTTTCCCTGTTTTATATCTTTTCCCTGTTTTAATTTCCTTATTTTTATTTTCCTTTTAAAATATCATCTAATGCCTGATTCAGGCTTTCTTCATCCATCGGTTCCTCTTCTTCTGTCTCATATTCCTCATACCCCTCGTATTCTTCACCAAGGTTCGAGGATTGCCTTTTTTTACCGGTATGTTTTCTTTTTTTATTAACAGTAAAAAGCAAAAACAAAGTACCTCCAAGAATAACTATCAAAAGAACCAATACTATAATGAGAATATTTCTCTTATCTATTCTTTTTTCCCATTCTTTTCTTTCCTTTTGTGATATGGAAGTATCAGCAGGTACAACTGCAGCTGGTGTTTCCTCTTTTTTATTTTCCAATTCAGAATATGCATACCGCAGCATGCTTTCTTCCTTTGAATCATAAAAATAAAGTCCAGATTCTCCATTCCAGTTCATCGCATATACAAGATACAAATCCTGTACGCCATAGCTTAATGCCTGTACAGATACACCATTTATCTCAAGTGTTTCCAAGAGATAGTCTCTGCCTATTTCTCCGTTATAAGGAAGTGCGATATTCTCCGGAATATCCAGCACAGTATACATATGCTGTCTTATGGTAAGACTGACAAACAATGTATAGCTGTCCTTCTCTTTGTCATAAATATAAAAATCTCCTGTCTCACTTTCTCCATCTACCAGATAAAGAAGGATTAGATTTGTAGAAAGTCCCTGTAATGCAGTAAACTGTGTACCTTTGTAATCAATCGGAACCACTTCATAGCCTTCCGGTAAAACTGCATCTTCAGGAATATTTTGAACTGTATAATTTTTTCCTCCTATATCCACTGTAACAGGAATATTTTCAGAGGGATTTTCTGTTGGTTCTGGAGGAGTCGTAGGCTCCGGTTCAGTTGTTGGTTCCGGAGGAGTCGTAGGCTCCGGCTCGGTGGTAGAAGGCTGAGCCTTTTCCGTATAAATCACATATTTTTTTACTGCTCCGTTTTCTGCTGTTACAGTAATCGTGGTAGTATTACTACCCGGGTCCATTCTTGTGCCCGATACCTGAACAGCCGCTTTTCCATCAGCTGCGGTTACATCCAGAGAAAGTCTTGTAACATCCTCCCCTGCAGTCAGATTATAACTAGTAGTATCTGCGGAAAATGCAGGACTTAAAGCTGCGCTTTCTGTTCTGCCATCGCTGTATACAAATGCTACGTTTAACGCGGCAAGATTGTTATTTGAAGATGCTTCCACCGGAGCAGACACTGTTACGGAACCATTAGACGATTTTACTGTCATGTCATTTGCTTCCGCGTCACATGGAACACTGATTGCATCCAGCGAAAGTGATGAAGTTCCTGCCGCTTTTGTTTGAAAGGTAATCGTGTAACTTTTTGATGTACTGTTTACATAGTCATTATAAAACTGCAGTGTTCCACCGCCTCCGCCATCGGCGCCCGATGAATATTCCAAAATACTCGAATCATAAGTTAACCTCATGGCATAGGCACCAATATTGACATTTGAAGAAAATGTCACAGTGATTGTTAC
This sequence comes from uncultured Lachnospiraceae bacterium, assembly GCA_910585215.1. Lineage (GTDB taxonomy): Bacteria > Bacillota > Clostridia > Lachnospirales > Lachnospiraceae > CAG-303. Next base: position 95,309 of record CAJUDQ010000009.1, read on the forward strand.
TTCTTTTCCCTGTTCTGCTGTTGCTGAAGATACCGTCGCATTAAAATCAGCCGCATAAACCCCTTTCTGTATCAGTAATGTAAAAAAACATATTAAAAATAGTTTCCAAACAGTTTTTCTGCCTCTTTGGTTTTTCATGTGTTTATCCTCCATATGCTTATTGACTAATCTTTGACTCCCCTAAAATATGTCGTTTAATAATATAGGCATCTTTAATTGTAATACCGCCATTGCTCTTGCTCACATTTGCCGCTGTCTGATATATTCCTGAAAGACGAGTCTCTCCCAAAATATGCCTTCGCATAAGATAGGCATCTTTTATGGAAATTTCTCCATCTCCGTTGACATCACCATATAGAACAACCGTAAATTCTCTGAAAACTGCTCCACTGCTGTTTAAAATTCTTACTTTATCGCCAGTACCTACAATCCCTGATTTGCCTGCACCATTTTTGTCTGTCACCTGAAGACTTCCATTTTTTACACTGATATATGACTGCAATGTCTGTACAGACATTTTTTCCGAAATACCCGTAATTAATCCACTATTTTCATTTGCTGAAATTTTGTTGACAGAATAAGACGGTGTAAGTGGTGCTGGTGGTTCCGTCGGCTTTTGTGTCGGTGGCTCAGTTGGTTTTTGTGTTGGTTTCTCTGTCGGCTTTTGTGTTGGTTTCTCCGTTGGCGGTTCGGTCGGCTGTGGAGGATTTGTACCTCCTGAACCAGCTTTTCGGTTTACATGAATCCGATAAGTTCTGATATCTCCATTTTGCGCTGTTACTTTTATTTTTATTTCATTATTTCCAACATCAAGCGCATAATCTCCTGTTCCATCAACGGTTGCCCTGCTGTCTACCGCTGTTGCATTTACATTTATAGAAGACACAGAATTCTCTACTGTTACATCATATGACTCTGTAAATCTCTGAAAAGTCGGTGTCAGACCTCCAGCAGAAACAGACAATGCACTCAGAAGATTATTCGGACTTCCGTCTTTTGTCGGCAAAGGACATGTCTCATTTGGCATATTCTTAAAAACCGGAATCTTAAATACAATCGAAATACTGGATTTCATTTCATCCGAATAGCCATTGGAAGCTGAAAGCCCCTCATTTCTTGCAGCAATAATATGTGTCATATACTGATGCGTATATGGTTCTCCCACAAAATCAAATTTTTTATAATAAATCGTATCCTGTCCAATATTAATATAATTCTTTCCAAACAGCTTTGCGCCGCCCACAATTGATTTATATCTTGTATTCCATGGACGAAGTGAAAAACTGTCCGTTTTGGCCGCATAAATCAAACCATTGACTGTCGGCGAATTACCGCCGCTGGCATAAGCGCCCCAGTTGTAATAATTATAATATCCCTCGTGGCCTGCCAAAGTTCCCGAAATATTATGTGAGCTTCCGGCAGTACCCTGTTCCTGAATAATACTGGAGGCAAGGCAGAAAGGACTGACGCCTGAAATTGCCGCCGCATCCATAATCGCCTGTGCATAACTCATACTGCCGCCGTTGTCGTCAGAAATTGTTCCATTTAAAAAAGTTCTTGCAATCATACTCTGAAGACCCGATATATTTTGATAAGACGACTGATAAGATAAAAGCTCAAACTGAAAAATATATCTTTCATCCAAAAAATTTCTCGGGTCCAGCGCATAGGCCACCAGCTCTTTTGAAGCAGCAGCCCAGCTTCCACCGTCAAATCCATACCATTTTCCGGTATCCCAGTTATAGGCATCTGTTTCGGTAGATTTCCAAGAAGAAATGGAACTCATCGCAATCAGACTTCTTCCGGTAATTGCCTCATTCTCCACTACTTCATTCCAGTCGTAATCGAGTTTATCTGCTACAAATACCCATTTTGGATATTTTGCATGAAGCCTTCTGAGAGAATCCTTATAAGTTTCCGGAAAACCCTGCTTTGTCAGATAGGCTTCAAAATCTGCATCCTGTGTATAATCAATATCCTGCTCTACATAAATATAATTGCTGTGTACATATCCAGTCAACGCACTGCTGTTGTAAGAAAAATTTATCTTATACCATTTCGCGCCATCTGAAGCATATTCTTCTCCAATAATATCCACAGAATTCCCATTTTTTAACTGTACATTACTTCCCCCATTTGTCAGCTTTGCATAATTAGTTCCCGGACCTGTTCTTACATTCAGCGCGTCGTCTACTTGTACGATTCCCTTCTTTTGATTATAGGCAAAGGCAGGTTTCGGAATAAAATACGTAAAAAGACCAGCTATTATTGATATAATCAGTATATAACAAATAATATCGGTCTTTCTTTCTTTTCCCTTGTATATCATATTATTATCTCCACAAATTTCAGGTATAAACTGCCTGGTCTGGCAGTTACTCCTGAAATATTCTTACTGAGCAGCCGGCATTGTTTCTTTTGGCCGGCCGCAATTTATACTTCGTCAATTGCTTTTCCAATATCTGTACGCATATATTTATTGTCAAAACAGACAAGCTTTGTCGCCTCATAGGCATTTTCTCTTGCAGCTTTCAGATTCTCACCCTTGGCTACAACACCGAGTACACGCCCTCCGTTTGTCACAATATCACTGCCGTCAAGTTTGGTTCCTGCATGGAATACATAATAACCCTCTTTATTTTGAAACTGTTCCAGACCGGTAATTTTATATCCCTTGTCATAATGCTCCGGATATCCATCGGAAGCCAGTACAACACAGACTGCCGCATTATCCTCAAACTGTAAATCTATTTTATTCAGGGTTCCTTCCATACATGCCTGAAAAACTTCCACAATATCATTCTTCATTCTTGGAAGAACCACTTGTGTTTCAGGGTCCCCAAATCTGGCATTGTATTCCAGTACCTTTGGTCCCTGCTCTGTCAATATCAGCCCGAAGAAAATAATTCCCTTAAACTCTCTTCCCTCCGCTGCCATTGCATCCACTGTTTTTTGATAAACATGCTCCTTGCAGAAACTGTTTATCTCCTCTGTATAGAAAGGACTTGGTGAAAATGTTCCCATTCCTCCGGTATTCAGCCCTTCATCATTATCTTTTGCCCTCTTATGGTCCTGAGCAGATGTCATAATTTTAATTGTATGTCCATCTACAAAAGAAAGTACAGATACCTCTCTGCCGATTAGAAATTCTTCAACTACAATGGTAGCACCTGCATCTCCAAACTGTTTGTCCAGCATAAGCGTTTTCACGGCATCTTCCGCCTCTTCTTTTGTATTACAGATTAATGCACCCTTGCCAAGTGCCAGCCCGTCAGCTTTCACAACAATCGGATATTTGGAATGTCTCAAATATTCAAGTGCCTGCTCCGGTGTATGAAAGGTCTCATACTCGGCGGTAGGTATATGATATTTCTTCATCAAATCCTTCGAAAAAGCCTTGGAACCCTCCAGTATCGCAGCATTTTTACATGGACCAAATACTTTCAAGCCCTCTGCCTCAAATGCATCCACAATCCCTCCTACAAGAGGCTCATCCATACCAATTACTGTAAGGTCTATATTCTCTTCCTTTGCAAATGCAGTCAATTTGTCAAACTCCATTGCCCCGATATTTACACACTCAGCCACCTCGCTGATTCCGGCATTGCCAGGTGCGCAGTATATTTTATCAACCTTTGGGCTCTGAGCTACTTTCCATGCAATCGCATGTTCGCGTCCGCCGCTGCCCACAATTAAAACCTTCATAATTTATCCTCCTGTCTGTCTCTATACTTTTCTGGAAAATTGTTCCTTATTTCTTACTGCGCCGCATGCAATTTGCCCTTTACATATCCATTTACAACTTCAATTCTGTCATTTGCAATTTCATCAATTGCTTTTGGCAGAATCATCCATTCAGCCTGTTCCATTACACGGCGCTGCAGGGTTTCTGGTGTATCATTTTCCAAAACTTCTACTGATTTCTGAAAAATAATTGGTCCTGTATCCGTGCCAGCATCTACAAAATGACAGGTAGCACCAGTAAGCTTTACTCCTCTTTTTAAAACCTCCTCATGAACTTTCAGCCCATAATAGCCTTTTCCGCAAAATGCGGGAATCAAAGAGGGATGTATGTTAATAATCTTATTTGTATATTTTTTTATCAGAGTTTCCGGCAAGACAACAAGACATCCGGCCAGAACAATTAAATCCAGACTGCGACTGTCAATAAAGTCTGTCAATGCCTGATTAAACTGTTCTCTGTCCTCATAATCCTTCGGAGAAATACAGACTGCCTCAATACCCGCCTGCTTTGCTCTTTCAAGTGCATACGCCTTTTTATTGTTGCTTACCACTACTGCAATCTCTGTATTTGTAATGGTTCCATCTGCAATACTGTCTATAATTGCCTGAAGATTTGTACCTCCACCGGATACCATGACTCCGATTCTCAGCATAAAACAACTCCTTTTTCTCCGGCTTTTACAGAACCGATTATATAGGCTGCTTCATCTGCGGACTTTAATGCCTCGATTGTTTTATCTGCATCTTCCTCAGCAACTGCCAGAACCATGCCAATGCCCATATTAAAAGTATTGTACATCATATGTTCCTCAATATCACCGTCTACAGAAAGCATTTTAAAGATAGGAGGCACCTCATAGCTGTTTTTGTTGACAACTGCCTGTACACCGTCGTGCAACATTCTTGGAATATTTTCATAAAAGCCTCCTCCTGTAATATGACTGCAGCCCTTTACATGAACACCTGCTGCTTTTACAGACTTCATTGCTTTTACATAAATTTTTGTAGGGGTAATCAGCGTTTCTCCAAGAGTAGCACCAAGAGAGTCATAATATGTATTTACAGCCTCCTCTGTCATTTTAAATACGTTTCTGACAAGTGAAAAGCCATTGCTGTGCACACCACTAGAAGCAATTCCTATCAGTACATCCCCTTTTTTTATTTCCTCGCCTGTAATTAAGTCCTTTTTGTCTGCAACACCTACAGTAAAGCCTGCAAGGTCATATTCCTCCTTTGGATAGAAGCCAGGCATCTCTGCTGTCTCCCCTCCAATCAAAGCCGCACCTGACATGACACAACCCTGTGCAATACCACTTACAATTGTTGCAATTTTCTCAGGGTCATTTTTACCACATGCAATATAATCAAGGAAAAACAATGGTTCGCCTCCGGCGCAAATCACGTCATTGACGCACATTGCAACACAGTCAATGCCCACTGTATCGTGCTTATTTAAAAGAAATGCCAGTTTCAGTTTTGTTCCAACCCCGTCTGTTCCAGACAGCAGAATTGGCTCCTTCATATCCTTAAAGTTGCTGATATCAAAGGCACCTGAGAAACCACCGATTCCTCCTAGTACTTCTGAACGCATTGTCTTTTGTATATGTTTCTTCATAAGCTCAACAGACTGATACCCTGCCTCAATGTCTACGCCGGCTTTTTTGTAATCCATAATTAGCTCCTCGTCTTTCTTAAAATTAATTTTTACTGGAAAACATATCTATACATAATTTTTATGTCCTGTTTTTTCCAGCCTTTCTTTCTTTGCCACGACAGTTTCCTTCATTTTTTCAGAATAAGCCCGAAGTTTGTCTAAAAGCTCTGAATCAGAAGTCGCAAGAATCTTTGCTGCCAGTAAACCGGCATTTAATCCACCGTCAATTGCTACAGTGGCAACGGGTATTCCCGACGGCATCTGCACGATGGAATAAAGAGAATCTACACCACCGAGTGATTTTGTGTGAATAGGAACGCCGATAACTGGCATTGGAAATAATGCTGCACACATCCCTGGTAAATGCGCTGCTCCGCCTGCGCCTGCAATAATTACTTTTATTCCCTTTGACTCTGCGGATTTTGCATAGTCATAGAATATATCCGGCATTCTGTGAGCGGAAATAATTGTCATTTCATAATCTATTCCCAATTCCTCCAGTATGTCGGCGGCTTTGCTCATAATACCAAGGTCTGAATCGCTGCCCATTACAATACCAACTTTTGCCATGTTTCTATCTCCTTTTTTGTATTGTTCATAAATTTTATCCATGCCTTATTGTACTTCATATCATTTTGCAAGTCAACATTTTTATAGGAATTTTACAAGAAGGGAAGATTTTGGATAAAAAAATTTTTACTTTCAAATAACATAAAATTTCCTGTCACTGTAAATAATGATAGATATTTCCTGTGTTTTATGATATACTATTTTCCTTAAGGAAGATATATCACAAAGAAATAATTATAATTAAGATACAAAATAAAGGAGGAAAGTACCATGAATTTAAAGGAATCTTATCGCTATGCAAATTATCTGGACAGTCTTTTAAACAGCGCGTATATGTACCTTGGCAATAAAGGATTTGTCACTACTACAAAACAGAATCATCTGCGTTCAAAGGCAAACAGGGAGGCAGAGGATGAACTTATGGATGTGCAGAAGCCATTTGATGTAGATTTTACACCAAACAACATTATTGATTTTGTCGTAAAGGTTCTGACTGAAAAAGAAGCCCTTACAAACGCCATTGCAGCCGCCAAAGCCGGTACTGAAATTAATATTGACAACGCAGTTGCAATGAATAAAAAGAAACAGGGATTTGTCTATATATTAAATGGAATTGTAAATTTAAAGCCGACAGAAAAAACAGTTACAGGGCGCGCTTATAAGTTTGATATTAATAACGAGCAGAAGCCTTATGTCTATGATATTACAGAAACCACTACGATTGATTTCGACCGCAATGATGTAAAGGCGTTAATTCGTAAATATAATAAGGAATGCGACGAGATATCTGCAAAACTGGACGCAATTGAAATTAATACGGAAGTTTCGTTTGTGCCCCGTTGGGATGTGAATGATGTGTTTGAAGACATTGTAATGGAATAAACTACTGAAAATATCAGGCATTTGAAACAGGGCTGAAATGGATTTTACAATGGTCTGCCGGTTCAGATGCAGATGAACTGTAACGCTGCAAGGATGACATTATCCAGAAAATGTTAAAAAAATGACAAACAATAAAATATGCATAATGCAGATATCATGATAGATATAATATACATAACGAACAATGTATAATCCCAAGTAATAGGCCATAATATAAAGGATATTATGAAATGATTACTCTGTCTGGTTATTCGCACCGCAATTTGTCCTTTCACAATTTTGTATTTTTGATCATTTGATATATTGCTGTTTCGTAATTTTGCAACGTGCTTTGTTATTCGCAATAATTGGACACAGGCTGAATATCCTGTGATAAAATCCGGACTCAATATTCTCCAAAACATTAAAATTTTTCTTTTGAAAACTTCAGTTGTAAAAATCTGATTCGAAGAATTTGTATTTTTATTAACAGAAGCAAATTGGTCGAGATTGTAAATGATAGTTCAGTTCTGTTTCAAATGCCTGATAATTATAAAAATAAAAATTTAGTTATATAAACTAGAAGGAATCTTTCATTTATGAAAAATTCCTTCCGGTTCACTTATTCCTCCCTACTCCAGCCCTCTGTTCAACTCTTCTGTTCCTTCCAGTACAAATCTTCCATTTAAAATAATAGGTATCACTTCGCCATCCTTTTTCACTGCAGATATTTCCCCAATTTCATCATATGGAATTGTTATATCCGTATGGCATCCAAAATATGCTTTTGATGCATCCTCTTTTCTTAATATACTTATCTCATTATCTTTCGCAATTATTCTTTTTCCGTCAGGATTAAACGTCTCCTCGTCTTCCTCATGGCTGTAACACGTATCGCCCACTGCAAAATGAGGTCCCATTTTTTCCACAATCAAAATCGGCATTTTATACACAATATCATATTTATTTGCCATTGTATACGCCGTTGTATTGGTTCCTATTGCAAATTCCCCAATCGGCAGCTTTTCATGAAATCTCAATAAATTATCCCGAATGTATTTCTGGTTTTCCTCTTCGTCTTTAAAATTATCACAACAGAAACTTTCTGTCTGCCCGTCTTTAAAATTAATTTTCAAATTTTCAAACTTTAATCCGTTTAAATATACTTCGCTTACATTCAAAACCCCTTCTGTTCCTGTCAGAACAGGTGAAGTGAACACCTCGCCCAGAGGAATATTTACATCTGCAAGACAGTTTTCAAAATTTGTTTCTTTTTCAGGATTTTGAATCGTATGCATCATAATCTTTATATCCGTACAATTCCCGTTTTGTCCTTTTACTTTTACATATTCTGCTTTATCCAACGCATCAATAATTGCTTTTTGTGCTTTTTCATAAATCTTCTGGTCCAGATTATTTATCTTTATGGTATCACGGAAAATATTTTCATAATCCTTGCCGATTTCCGCAATTGGATACGCAATAATTGTAAAGCTTCGTTCCTCTCCTTTAATATACTGATAATATATCTGAAGATATTCATTACTATAAAAAACGTCAAGCTTTTGCTGCTTTTCTGTCAATGAAACAGCCTCCGCTTTATTGACAGGCTCAAATGGGTTTTCTCCAAAGGTTTCAATTACCGCCGGTCCCGCCATAAGGTCCGCCAGCTCTTTATTTTCCTCAAACGCATTTTTAACAACCTCAAGCTTTCTGTTGACAATCGCCTTGTCCATAAATAACCCGTGGTCATTTCTATGGTCATACAGATACTGCCGATTCGCCGGAGTGCTGTCTACCCCTGACATTCGAATCACTGTTTTTAATCCCATTTTTTCAAATTGTCTGACAGCGGCTCTGACCATTCTTTCAAATCCTACAGAATATCGAACCTCCACGGTTCCCTTTTTGGATAAATCCTTTTTTGCAAGAACAAATCCTCTGCGGTAGCCCTCTGTATAGGTCTGCGCCATTTTCTCTA
>CAJUDQ010000010.1:0-52570 GCA_910585215.1 uncultured Lachnospiraceae bacterium
TGCCATTCCTTATAACAGTTGTGCATATGAATGTGTAAATTGTGGCCATAGATTTTAAAAATTTATAAATAAAAATTTTGACACTCCTATCAGGGAGTGTTTTTTATATAAAACAGAAAGGAGAAAACGCATTGAATAAAAATTCATTTTATATAAAGTTAGAAGCTGTCCTTGATAAAATAAAATCCAGAAATAATATAAAAACTAATATAAAAAGCATTGAGCCACAACTTCCTTACATTAAGCTTCAAAGTAGATTAGATACATCGACAGCAAAAAAGGAATTAAATTCAAAATTAAAATCAGCGAATTCAACAGTTATAGTAAATACTGATACAACTCAGGCAAAAAAAGAAATAGATAAACTCTCTGAACAAAAAACTGAAACGTCTGTCCAGCCTGTAATAAAAACTTCTTCTTTTTTATCCAGTTTAAAAAAAACTCAAAAAGAAACCTCTAGCTTTCTTGATAAATTTACAAAAAGTGCTATTGGTACAAACCTAATGCGAATCAGTGTGCAAAATGTTATAAATGCAATATCTACTGCCATTATGGGATTAAAGGAACTGGATTCTATCAAAACAAAAATTCAGTCAAAAACAGGTTTTAGTAATTTTAAAATCGATTCCATGATGGACTCCTATCATCAGACAGCAAAAAATTTAAGTTCTACTACCAAAGAAATTGCAACTACCGCAGATAAAATTATTGGTATGGGTACAAATATTTCTGATGTAAATAAATTAGTTGAAAATTCGCAGATACTTTCAAAAATTGGAATGATTGACAGTACTAATGCAGCCAATTATTTAATTTCCAGTATGAAAGGTTATCAAATCGAAGCAGAAAATAGTATTGCTATTATTGATAAACTTGTTTCTGCAAATACAAAATCTATTGTTTCGACAGGTGAATTGGCAGAGGCACTTTCCATATGTGCTAATTATGCGAATAACTCAGGTATTTCTTTAGATAGATTAATTGGGTATATTTCCGTAGCAGGCGAAGATTCTCAAAAATCAATGTCCGAGCTGGGAAATTCATTTCGCTCAATGTTTAGCCGTATTAATAACATTAAACTAAACAAACTGGTAGATGACAATACTGGAGAATCATTATCCAATGTAGAAAACAACCTGAAAAAACTGGGGATTCAGTTGCGTGACACCAAAGGAAACTATAAAGATTTTGATAGTATACTGGATGATATTGGAAATCACTGGAAAAACTTTACTGCTGCTGAACAAAATGCCGTTTCCTCTACATTGGCAGGAGCAAATCAGAGTGGCGTCTTTGAATCTCTGATGAATCACTATACACAGGCAGTATCTTTATCAGAAACCGTATCAACTTCTGCTGGAACTGCCCTTGAACATTATGGTATTTATCAGGATTCCATTTCTGCCAAAGCAAATGAATTGACCTCTTCAATTGAAACTCTTGCTTCCAATATCATAAGTGAAAATTTGTTTAAGGGAATGATAGGAGCAACCACCAGACTTGTAGACTTTATTGATAAAACAAATATTTTAAAGGGTGTACTTGCCGGATTGGCAACAATGGGAATCGGCAGAGTTTTTGTTTCAATTGGAGCTGCAATAGTTTCCACAACGCAAACTGCGACGGGATTAATTACAGTTTTTTCCTTATTGAAAAAAGCAAGCACCAAAGCTGATTTCATAGCAGCAGGAAAAGCCTGTATTGGATTAAATAATAAACAATTACAGTTAGTATTGTCAACAAAAAGTCTGGACCATGCACAGCAGCGATATATATTAACAGGAAAAGGAGTTAAAAAATCGGAGCTTGATACAACTCTTGCTACTTTGGGTTTTTCCAATGCCCAAGTGGTAGCAACAAAAACTACATTTTCTTTTAGAGGAGCTCTTGAAGCTTTAAAAACCACCTTTGCCATGAACCCTGTTGGAACTATAATAACTATAATAAGCAGCATTGCAACACTCGCAGCCATAGTGTTTCCTATTTTTAAACAATTTTCAAAAACATCAAGCACAGTAAAAGAGAATTTTCAAAATGCCAAATCTGCAATAGATGATATCAATTCTTCTTTTGAAGATACAAAATCAAAAACAGAGGAAATTGCAGAAGAATATGCTAAACTTGCTCAGGGTGTTGATTTACTAAATAATAAAAACAAAACACTTTCTACTGAAGAATATGAACGTTTTTTAGAGCTCAGCAATCAACTATCCTCATTATATCCTTCATTAACGAAAAGTTATGATGAAAATGGAAATGCTATCCTCAATTTATCTGGTAATATAAATACTATTACAGAAAGTCTGCAAAATCTAATCTCTGTTCAGCGGAGTTTAGCCAATCAGGAAATAATAAAAAATATACCAGATTTATACAGCGGATATTATAACAATTTCGCTGATTTGAATCAGGAAATAAACAAAGCAATTAAAAGCCAAACAGAACTGAGAAAAGCATATGACTTTCTTAATGAAAATTCAGAAAGAGTGTTTTATCTTACAGGCACAGTAGATTCTATATATGGAAAAACTTATACAATTGGAGATTATGGACATGCTTTAGATACTTTTGGAATACATTTTAAAGAAGTAATGATAAATGATTATAAACATAAGCTGCTAGATATTAACGATGAAGATTTTTCTAAATTACATGATATCTATATAACCAAATATAACCAACTCAGGCAAGACATAGAATATATGCAGCAGAAAACAGAATCAGAAAGAGCTTCTTTTAATCAATATCTAAATACATGGTTACAAGAAGAAATTTTATATAATCAAATCGAAAATGTAGAGCTTCAGCAATTTATTCAAGAAACATTATTTAATTTAGACTTGAGATTAATTCCGAAAAACATTGATAAAACTGATTGGAATGAAATTAGTGATTATTTTCGCAAAAACATTTTGTTTTCTATAAGTAACATTAATGATGAAGAAATTTCAAAAGCACTCTCTGAGATTTTCAGAAATTCTCTATCATCTGGCCAATTATTAAATTCTATCTCTAAAGTTCAGAGATATTTTGGAAATAACCATCCTATTTCTATTTCTTTACAATCAAAATTAGATAGTATACTACCCTTAATCAACAATGTCAAAGAAAAATTACAATTCAGATTTATCGACAAGGTTGAAGAGTTATCATTAGAAGACCTAAAAATCGCAGCAGATTTGGAAATTCCCGACAATACATTTCTATCATGGGATGAATTGCTTGAAAAAATATATGAAACAACTTCTTCATTACTTCCATTAGAAAAAAGATTATCAGAACTGACAGCCAAATATAACAACTTCAAAAATTCAAGAAACCAAAATGAATTATTATTAAATTATATTGCAATTCATGGAAATACACTTTCTGGAAATGTAAATTTAGCAACTGCTCCAGTTGCTATAAACAATGACGGCAGTTATTATACAAACTCTTCTCTTTCCAAAGAAGGATGGTATGGTGATAAAGAAAATGGCAGCTACCGTATTATTCATTATACACCAATTTTGCCAGATGGAAGTATATTAGATGAGTATAGCTTAAATCAATATATTTTAAAAATTCTCAATTCTCAGGACCCGCTGGAAGCAGACAAAACAAAAAATGGCGGTCTTGGTATTGTTTATAAAATAGATACTAAGATTAATAAAGAAAAAATTACAGATGAAAATCTGGAGCAGGCTTTTGAAAAAGCCGAAAAATGGGATACTGAAATGCATAATTTACAGGCTTCCCTTTATAAGAACGAAATCAAAATTCTTGCAGATATAGAGAAAACAAAAAGTAGAATTAATAAAGTTATAAATCCTAATGAAAAAACAAAAAATTTATTTGGCATAAATTTCTTGGCTACGGATTTGTCAAATAACAATATTATTGATGATTTTCAGGAAAAAATATCATCACTTGCAGATACCTACTCTAAACTTTCAAACGGCAATTATAACAGCTCTGAACTTTTGAAATTATTACAACAATTATCTAAAACCGGAGCTGATTTTAATTCAATTGAATCCTTGGAACAACTGGGAAATGTTATTGATCGTTTAAAAACAGATAGCATTAATAATCTTATTTCACAGTTAAACATTGAATCTGATTCCGGTCTTGCCAGCTATCTTGCTTCTATTGCAGATGAAGCAATTAATGTAAAATCTGCTCTTGAAGGAGTAACAAATTCCTTAAATGATATTCAAAACAGCTATTCTACTGTAACAAATGCTTTAAAAGAATATAATGAAAATGGATATCTTACAATTAGTACTTTAAATAGTATTTTAACTTTAGAACCAAAGTATTTGTCATGCCTTCAGACCGAAAATGGCCAATTAACTGTCAACAAAACAGCATATGAAAACCTTACTAAAGCACAAGTAAATAAAGCAAAACAGGCAGTAATTAATGAAGCTGTGGTCAGGTTTAATCAGTTGGCTTATGAAAGCCTGTCAACCAGCACAGAAAAGGCAGACATATCTGAAAATAAATTTATTGAAAAAATCAAAACAGGTATTAAAAATTTAAAAAATTATGCACAGAATATATGGAATACTATTTCTGCAAAACTTGGTTTTTCAAAAGCAAATGCTGCCGACAATTATACAAAAACATTAACAGATACCTCCAGTAATACCTCTGAAGATGAAATAAAACGCAAACAGGAAGAGGCAAAAAAAGCATATGAACAGGCATTAAAAATAAATGAGGAAGCTTCAAATGAAATTTGGTCTGATATGAATACGAAACTTTCTTTTATCGAAAATTTTGAAAAAAATATCGGTACTGCCATGGAACCGGATACTTCCTCAAATTCCTCATCTTCCATGTCATCTATTTCCTCTTCATCCGCCGAAACATCCACTGCTGAAACCTTCAACTGGATAGAAACCAAAATTACCCGTCTTACAGAAGCACTGGACAGGCTGAAAACCAAAGCAAACAACACTTATGCTTCATGGACTGCCCGTAATACGGCTCTTACAGAGACTATCTCCAAAACTCAGGATGCAATCTCCCTTCAGCAACAGGCATATGAACACTATATGCAACAGGCAGATTCTGTAGGTTTGTCAAATCATTACAAAAATCTTGTCCAAAATGGTGCTATGGATATTTCTTCTCTTTCAGACGAAACTCTTAAAAATCAGATAAACGAATATCAAAACTGGTATGAAAAAGCGCAGAGCTGCCTGAAAACACAGAAGGATTTAAATGCGGAAATAAACAGCTTCCAAAGTCAGAAATTTGACCATATTAAATCAGAATACGATGCTGTTGTCAATCGCATGCAATCTGCCTACTCTCTTCTCGAAAGCCAGATTACTCTTCTTTCTTCCAGCTCAGACTATAACAATCTCAGGACAAAACAGACTTCTATTATCAGCCAGCTTGAATCTGAACGCAGTGCATTGCAGAGTTCTTTAAATTCCTCCGGCATTTTAATAGATACAGAAGAATGGTATCAGCTCGTCTCACAGCTTGACGAACTTGACCAGCAGATTTTAGATGCCAAAAATACACTAAAGGAAATAGATACTCTCCAATTTGACCATCTCAAAGAAGCCTTTGATTTTGATACAAGTGTATTGGAGCATGGACTTCAAATGCTTCAAAATCAGACAGACCTTTTGGAATTAAAAGGACAGTTTGCAAAAGAAAGCTATTATACTGGTATGATTTCATATACCCAAAAACAGCTTGATTCTCTTGTCAGCGAACGCAGCCAGCTTCAGACAATGCTGAACCACACCTTACACACAAAGGGCACAGCGGAATGGAATGATATGTATACCTCCCTTATGGAAATAGATGAGGAAATAGCTTCCATGACCAGCAATCTGACAGAATTTCAAAATTCTGTCCGTGATTTGAACTGGGAAATTTTTCAGTATCTTGAAGAATCTCTGAACCGCATTACAGATGAAACTGACTATCTGATTGAGCTGTTATCCAAAAAAGAATTATATAACTCTGAAACCGGAGCGCCTACTGAATACGCCTCTGCTGCTCTCGGATTACATGCGGCGGCCTACGATGTTTATAAACAGCAGGCAAAAGATTATTATGAAGAGGTTTTAGACCTTCAAAATCAGCTTTCCAATGGTGCAGGCAAAGAGGTTCTCGAACAATATCAGGCCATGCAGGATGCCCACAGAGACGCCGTTCTGGCAGCCGAAGAGGAAAAAGAAGCAATTCTTGACCTTATCGAAGAAGGATATCAGGCTCAACTGGACGCACTGCAAAGTTTAATTGACAAGAAAAAAGAACAGATGCAGGCGGAAAAGAATCTGTATGACTATCAAAAATCCATAAAACAGCATACCGATACCATTTCTTCTCTTGAAAAACAACAGCTTGCCTATGAAAATGACAACAGCGAAGAAGCCATGTCTAAAATTCAGCAGATACAAACAGAGCTTGAAAAAGCAAAGGAAGAGCTTGCCGAAACAGAATATGAGCAATATTTAAGTGATACGGAAACCATGCTGGAACAGCTCGCTTCTGACTACGAAACATGGATGAATGAACGGCTTGACCATTCGGATGCATTGTTAAACGATATGATTGGACAGATAAATACACAGGGTTCTGCGATTATGGATACCTTAAACAGCGTAAGTGCAGAATATGGAACTGTTATCAGTGATTCCATTACTTCTATTTTTCATTCAGAATCGCCATTTACCAGTGCACTCACAAATGGATTTTCCAATGTGACGAATGGTATTGCAGGTACAACCTCCGCAATCAATGAACTTTTGAAAAAAGTAGCTGACATTACAGGTACAATTGCAGCAAATACAAATGCAGGCTCAAATATTTCGAAAAATCCGACGGAAAACAACGGCAATAAAAATAATATTGTCACCCCTGCACCAATTGTTCCTGTTACAAAACCTGTCACACAAACAAATACAAACACTTCTCCTTCTGCGTCTGATGTTCCTGTATCCGGCAGAAGTATTCTTGATAAAATTCTGATAGATAAATATGACGGCTATCCGAAATCAAAGCTCAGTATAAATACAAGTATTGTAGACAGATTAAAGTATAACAACAAGGACAGTTCATGGCAGGCAAGAAGTATCTATTGGAACAGACTTTTTCCAGAAGGCGGTCCATATATCGGCAGCGCTTCACAAAATACCAGACTTTTAAATTACCTGAAGGGCAACGGTTATATAGAAGGAACCAGTCAGGTTGGCAGAAGCGGTTATTACTGGACGCAGGAAAACGGCTGTGAAATTATTCTTCGTCGCCGTGACGGAGCGATATTGACACCATTAAGTAAAGGGGATGCCGTATTAAATAAAAATGCCACCAAGAATTTTTATGATATGTTTAATCATCCACAGTTATTTAAGCAACAGTTTGACACAGGAGCAAATGCCTTTGATGCCCTTCCAGGTTATCTTGGCAGTATAAATGATAACCGCAGGCAGGATGTCAATGTCGGTGATATTCATGTTACAATTGACCTTCCGAATGTAAAAAATTATTCTGAATTTAGAAACAATCTGGTGAAGGACAAGGATTTTGAAAACTCCATGTGTATTATGATTAACAATGCCATGCTTGGAAAAAGCACAATCGAGAAACTGAAATACTGCAGAGGATAAAAAAGGAATAAAAGCTGCTTTATAGGAAATACAGAATAACTGTATATAAAACAAACATCATGCAACCAGCAATTGTCTGATAAATGTAAAGGAGGTGAAAAATTTGAATTTAGACGCTGTAAACGACTTTATATATGCCGGAGAGCGACTCTCAGATTATCAAATGATGTTGTGCAGATTTGATGGAGGTTCCGGTGAAGCTGTCTCTGCCGGAAGTAATCTGAATTTTAATACTGTCCGGCCTGCCGGTTCTGACAGATTCTTTCTTGCAAATACATCCTATGAAGAACCCCTGACAACAACATTTCAAATCTGTAAAAACAGATGTCACACTTTGGATATGTCTATAAAACCGGAGGAATTAAGTGCTCTGCTTCGATGGCTTGGCAGAAAAGACGGATATCACAAACTGAAATTGTATCAGCCTGACTATGAAAATCTGTTTTTTATCGGAAGCTTTCACAATATTCAGGAAATAAAAACTGGAAATTGTATCCATGGTCTGGAAATAACCTTTCTTTCCGACAGTCCCTATGCCTATATGGATACTGTGGAACTTGACTTTACTGCAGACCAGTCAAATCCACATACGATTGTAAATCTTTCCCATGAAACCGGCCATTTATATCCGTCTGTCTTTAGCTGTAAATGCCTGTCCAGCGGAAATCTGCAGATTACAAATTCAATTGAAAACAGAACAACTGAAATTAAAAACTGTGTAAAAGACGAAATAATTACTTTGCAGGGACAGACAAAAGAAATAAATTCCAGCAAGACAGACCATATGTTATATAATGATTTTAATTATAATTATTTCCGGCTGGCAAATACTTATCACAATAACAGAAACATTATTACCACTTCTATTCCATGTGAAATACATATCGAATACAATCCAATACGAAAGGTAGGTTTAGGCTGATGAAGCTTGATTTTAATTTAAATAATGAAATTGACATGCCTGAACTTATTTTAGGCAAACGAAACTTTGAAAAACTTGGTTCTGTTACAAATATCGAAAATCTGTCTTATGAATATAACCTGATGTTGGCAGACAAAATCGATTTTGCAGTACATAAATTTTTTCATCAAAAAGAATGCAGACTTTGGGAAGAATTAAAAGACAGACGCTTAATCTTTGTCAAAGAATTTCATGAATGGTTTGAAATTTCAGTCAAAACAGATGAAACAAATGAATTGAAAAAAACAATTACAGGAACCTCGCTCTGTGAATCAGAACTTTCTCAGACTCTGATTGTGGAAACAGAAATAAATACTGAAAACGACATAGCAAGACCGGATTATACCCCTGCTGTCTTTTACAATCCTTCTGTTCCCTCTGCTTCCCTGCTTCACAGACTCTTAAAAAAGGTTCCGAATTATTCCATACGATATGTTGATTCAAATCTGTGGAATATTCAGAGAACTTTCCATATAAATGGAACCTCTGTTTACGATGCACTGATGGGAGAGATTGCTGAGGAAATCGGCTGTCTTTTTTTATTTGACTCTGTTGAAAGAAGTATTTCTGTTTATGATTTAAAAACTACCTGTAATCACTGCGGATATCGCAGTGATTTTACAGATATATGTCCGATGTGCAAAAGTACTGATTTATCCGCAGGATATGGAAAAGATACATCAATTTTGATTGACAGTGAAAACCTGACAGAAACTATTTCTCTGGAAGGCAAGTCGGCGGAGGTAAAAAATTATTTCAGAATTATTGGCGGCGATGATACAATTACGTCTTATATCAGAGCATGCAATCCTGCCGGTACCAATTATATCTATGCATTCTCCGAGGAAGATAAACAGGATATGTCCCATGAATTACGGGAAAGGCTTAATTCTTATCAGAAGAAATATGAAGAAAAGAAATCTCTGTATCAGGAAATCACAAAAAAACTGTACAATACAATTGATGAAAGGCTGCATCTGGAATCTCTTATGATGCCGGAAACAGAGCATGCAAAAACTTCTGCCCGAAAGGAACTTTCAAAGTTAACCTCTGCTGCTCTGTCTCCTGTCGCTGTAACAGATGTAAGTACTGCTTCTGTTTTTACTGCCGGCAATGCGGTGCTGTCTATGGCAAAATGTATTGTAAACAGCACTGTTTATAAAGTTACATTTATCGATAAAAGTACTTCCTTTGAAAATCAGAGATGGAGAGGAAAATTCCGGCTGGAAAATTACAGTGATGAAAATGATTATGCAGAAAGTACAGAATATATCACTGTGATAATTGATGATGATTATGAGCGCTATGTAAAACAGAAAATACAAAAGACAATTGACAGAGATGATATTTATCTGACAAATATATTTGATGAAAATGTCTCTTTAAACACATTGAAAGAAGAATTAAAAAAATACTGTCTGAACAGACTCAATTCCTTTGAATCTGCGTATCAGTCTGTTTTGGAAGTGCTTACGGAAGCGCAATGTTCCAATCATACTTTGGATAATACCTCAGCCAATGCCTCTCACAATATTTTATATCAGGATATTTATGAAAATCTATATCTCCCCTGTTTCCATAAGCTTTCTGCCATTCAGGCTGAAATAAAGATAAGAACCGCTGAAATTGAAACTGTCCAAAAGAAATACAATCAATTTGTAAAAAATCAAGAAGAGATTCAAAAAGAATTAAATCTGGAACATTATCTGGGAGAACATCTGTGGAAAGAGCTGTGTGCTTTTTGCAGAGAGGATACTTATGAAAATCCAAATTATATTTCAGATGGTCTAAATGATTCAGAGGCTTTAAAAAAGGCCGAACAGCTTTTTTCCGAAGCTGAAAAACATGCAGCAAAGGCTTCTGCTCTTCAATTCAGCCTGACAGCAAATATGTACAATCTTCTTACAATACCTGAATTTAAAAATCTTACAGATGAATTTGAAGGTGGCAACTGGATTCGGGTAAAGATAGATAATCGCTTATACCGGCTCAGATTAATTCACTATTCCATTCAGTTCTCCGAGCTTCAGTCAATAAATGTGGAATTTTCTGATGTTACAAGGACTGCAAATGGACTTTCCGATATAAACAGTCTGATGAGCAAGGTTCAGTCGATGTCTTCGAGCTATCCCTATACGGTACATCAGTCTGAACAGGGTGAAAAAGGATTTACGACAATTGAACAAATAAAAAAGGATGGCTTAAATACTGCACTGTATCAGATTTCAAACAGCGTGCATCAGGAATTTAAAATTGATGAGCATGGATTTCTTGGGAGACAGTGGGATGATATTCTTTCAGATTATTTACCGGAGCAGTTTAAAATCAACCATAATCTGCTGGTTTATACAGATGACTGCTGGCAGACGGCAAAAGCAGCACTTGGCAAAATAACATATTATAATCCCGTTTTAAAAACTACCATCAGCAATTACGGGTTAATTGCAGATGCAGTAATATCAGGGATTTTAATGGGAAATGAAATTGTTGGGGGACATATTTATTCTGAAAATTATGGAAATCAGTCCGGAACACATATGGACCTTACCAGCGGTGATTTCAGCTTTGCAGGAGGAAAACTGGCCTATGATTCCCAAAAAAATACACTGAATATTACAGGTAAAATTACTTTTGAACAAATTGATTACAGCGATAATCATGCGATGGAACAGGTAAAGGATTCTCTTGGCATAACAGATGTGGAAAATGATATTGGTGAGTTTAATAATGCCTCCATTCTTACTCCGTTCGAAAAGAAAACAATGTCAGAAAACTGGAAAGTGATTCAGGAAAAATATAAAAAAAATATGGAGCTGGCAGAAGTGTTCGGACTTTATACAAATAATAATAATTCTTCCGATGATGACCAGACAGTAATTGATTATATAAACTTTTATCATCTGCTTTCCGAGCAGATTCAAAAATGCGGACTGAATAATACTGCTGTTTCTACTTCTATTGATACACGTATTTACAGCGATATTGAAAATTACCATATTGCTGATATAAAACTGACAAATAAAATCAATGAAAAAGCAAAGGAATTTTCGGATGAGGCTTACAGAATCGCCATGCAGGCGGTAAGCGATGGCGTTTTGACGCCGTCTGAAAAAAGAGATTTGTTAAACGAAATAAACAGTATTAAAGCAGCTTATTCAAAATATATGTCTGTCTGTAACACATTGGAAATTTCATGTACTGCTTATACTGCCGCTTATCAGACATTAATTCAACATATGACCGGAAGCTCGGGTGTATATAAACTGAATGTTTCCTGTGATACTGCTCTTACCTCTGCTCAAGTTGAGAGTTTTAAAAAGTATTTTTCTGATTATTATACAGAAGAAGCAAATATAATTGAATGTATTCAGGAAATTACAAAAAATAATATTTCAAACGCACAGGAAGCGGCTGATAAAGCACAGGAGGCCGCTGATAACGCACAGGAAACAGCTGACGATGCAAAAAGGCTGGCGGAAAATGCAAATACTCTTGGCGGAGAATTAATGAAATGTCTGGGATATACAACGGAAATCGCAAAAAATTATATTATTTCTCCTTATATTGGAGGAGGATATTTGAATATCACAGGCGGAAGTTACGGAAGTGTGGTTATTGACCCGCTGGGAATAAAAAACTCGGCTTATATTTTTGGAGTATATAACTCGTCAGATAAAATAGTTATGGGAGTTGATACATCTGGAAACGGAGTATTTGAAGGAAAAGTAACGGCAGAATCCGGAAAAATCGGCGGGTGGAATCTGGATGCAAACAGAATCTATATGGCAGATACCGGTATGAGTTCTTATGGTGGTTACTATGCATTTTGGGCCGGTGAATTGAATGGAGCCCGCGGAACAATAAATTCTAATGCAAAATTCAGAGTTGGACATGATGGACATTTAGTTGCAGAAAATGCTGATATCTCAGGAAAAATCAATGCGGATGACGGCAAAATCGGCGGGTGGAATCTGAGTTCTTCTTCTATTTACAGAAATTTTCCTACATTTGGCACATGGGGAGGCATGTATTTTGGAATAAATGGACTTAGTATAAATAATACTTTTAAAATAACAAGTGATGGCAATTTAATATCAGGAAATTCTACCGACTATGTAACTTTAAATAATGGATCTCTAAAATTTTATTCGAATGGGAAAGCAACTGCCTCTTTTTCTGATACACTATGGGAAGGTACAAATATATGTGGTACAGCTGTACATTTGGAAGAATATGCACATTTTGTTTCATTTGGACGTAAATCTGCAGAAACAAATTCTTATATTACTAATTTACTTATAAATTATGGGTTAAATCCAGATGGATATGGAGAAGATATACAAATTTATGGAACATCCTATTTTGGAGCTCCTATTACTGTTGGAAAAATAATATCTGATGTGGGGCTTGTTACAAATCATATTGATTCTGCAACTGTAATTGGATATGGACCTTGTCTTTCACTTGACCATGGCTTATGGGTAGAAGGAAATATTTATCAAAATGGAACCGGTGTAAAAGCCAGAGTAATAGATACGGAACATTATGGAAAAATCACTATGAGTGCATACGAAACAGCCACTCCTTATTTTGGTGATATTGGTTCCGGTGAATGTGATGAAGCTGGTTTTTGTTATATTTATATTGATGATATTTTTAAGGAAACGATTCTTTCACATTATAAATATTATATATTTATTCAGCCTTATGGGGACAGTCCTGTATATCCAGTTGAAAAAAATGAATGTTATTTTATTGTAAAAGGAAAACCAGGTCAGAAGTTTGATTTTGAAATAAAATGCAGACAAAAAGGGACTGAGACAGCAAGACTTGATTATATAAATTTAGAAAGCGAGGTTTAAAATATGGTGGATATTATAAAAAAAGTATCTAATTTTAACTATCAGATTGTACAGGAAGGTACAAGACTTTCTTATACGTATTCTGAACTGAATAAAGATGGAGATATTATTAGTTCTAATAATAAAAAAAGCTTTATTGTCACAGACGAACTGATTTTAAATAAGTTAAAAGATATCAAGACACATTTAGAAAATAAAATATAAGTTTTTCTTTATCAAAAGAAAGGGGTTTTTTATGAATCGCAAAATAAACAGATTTGCTTATGAAACACCGATTTTATGGAGAGATTTAAAAGCAAAGATTATGGAAAACATCCGTAAATCTGAATTGATGGCCTGTGAAGTTGAAGCTATATTAAAAGATATTTATCTGCAAATTCAGGCAAGCGCTGAGGCGGAATTACAGATGGCTTTCAATCAGAAGAAAGCGGCTGAAGAAAAAGAAGAGTCTGAAAAATAAGCTCTTCTTTTTTGAATTATTTTAAAACAGAAAGGAAAAAATATCATGGAAAATAATTATATTAATTTACAGATTGCAGATATCAAAGCATCTATTTTGGAAACCCTGAACAATGTTCCTGTTATGATTGCTGATTTGATTATTGACAGTATCTCAAAAGAATTGAAGCTGTCAGCAAATAATGTGATTTTCTATGAAAGAAATGAATATGAAAAAAAGCAGAAGGAACTTTCTTCAAAAGCAGAAACAGATTCCGAAACAACGGACAAAACAGAAGCAATTTAATTAAATTTATATAATAATATAAATTTAGGAAGGAGAAAACATTGACTTTAAAAGAATTAGATAGTTTATCAGAAAAATATAAAATTCCTGTCATATCTGTTGATTTTCTCAATCATTCTTATCATACTGTTCAGTCAAAGCAGCTGGATAATTCCCGTTATCTTATCTGTACATTAACAGAGAACGGAATTCCAAGAGGTGTAAAGCCGGATGAAATAGCGAGACTTCGTCTGGAAAAGCCTGATAAAACTTATGTATATAATGAATGTGAAACAATAGAAGACGGAAGAATTTTAGTTACATTGACAGAACAGATACTTGCTGTAAATGGCAAGGCACAGTGTGATATTCAGCTTACATCAGCAGACGGAATTATTTATTCTACAAAAAATTTTATTATTCATATAGATTCAACTCCTTATCCACTGGATGCAATTAAAAGCAGCGATGAATTTGATGCATTAAATGATATAATTGCACGCGAAGGAGAACGTATAAAAATTGTAGAAGAGCTGGAACAGACAGTTACTGAAAATGAGGCTGTTAGAAATGAAAATGAAAACGACAGAATCAGTTCGGAAAATATCAGAAAAGCAAATGAAACTGCAAGGCAGAATCAGGAAGATGCAAGACAAGCAAACGAAAATATACGAATTGCAAATGAAAATTCCCGTAAAGCAAATGAGACCGTTCGACAGACAAATGAAACCAATCGTGAAACTAATACTGCCACAGCGATTTCAAATGCAGAAAAAGCAACAAAAAAAGCAAACGATGCCGCAGATGATTTACAAAATAAATTAAACCAGCATCATTTTGTTTTGACAGAAGATAAAGATGTGGCAGGTGGCGTTCCAAGTCTGGATAATAATAAAAAAGTCCCTGTTAACGAATTATATGAAGCCACTACCTCCTCCAAAGGAATTACACAGCTGACAGACAGTGTTTCAAGCACATCCACTACTACTGCTGCAACACCAAACAGTGTAAAAACAGCTTATGATAAAGCGGTTTCCGCTGGAAATGATGTCAAAACACATAATTCCTCTTCTACCGCACATACAGACATCAGAAACCTTATTTCTGCTCTTACTACAAGGTTGAATACATTAGCTGACAGTGATGACACAACCCTTGACCAGTTAAGTGAAATTATTGCTTATATAAAAAATAACAAAAGCCTGATAGATGGGATTACTACAAGTAAAATAAATGTATCGGATATTATTGATAATCTTACCTCTTCTGTTACCAATAAACCATTGTCAGCAAAACAGGGAAAAGTATTGAATGACTTGATTACAGCATTAACTACAACTGTTGGAAATAAAGTTGATAAGGTTTCAGGAAAAGGGCTTTCTTCGAATGATTATACAACTGAGGAAAAAAATAAACTGGCAGGGATCATAACAGGAGCTAATAAAACGATTGTAGATTCTGTATTAAGCGATTCAAGTATAAATCCAGTGCAAAATAAAATTATTAAGGCTGAATTAGATAAAAAATTAGCAACATCTATTTGCAATGTATCATCTCAGAATACGTCAAATTATCAATGGCACAGGATTGCATACACGGATACTATAACAGGTGCTTTTTCAGATAAAGATGTTATTATTATGATTAAAGGTAATTATAGTACTGGCCCTTTTGGAATTGTTAAAATATCTGTAAGGGCAAATGGCGAGGGCCAAACCGGCAGTTGTACTTTACGATGGATTATAAGGCAAGGATATTCCATAGATGCTGTTCAAGCAGGATTTCATAATGTATATGGTTCTATATATGCAGATTTGTTCCTTAAAGTTGGAACATATGCAAGGACCAATGTTACTTTGTTATATATAGGGGGAAATGGATGGAATTTATGTAATTCAAGTGAAGGCAGTAACGGAGGAAAGGGTTCTAATGTTTATACATCAATCGCTAATGCTGGAACTGAATTACATGGAGAAGCGTACAATAGTATTATAGTTGCAGAAGATGGTAGTATTGTTTTGGCAGCAACAAAAGCAACTAATGACAGTGCAGGAAATCAGATTCATACAACCTATATAAAAGGACTGTCTGCCAATGGAAAAACTATAACATATACAAAAGGCAATGGGACAACAGGAACGATTACTACACAAGATACTACATATAACAACATGACAGGCGCGACAGCAAGTGCGGCCGGAAAAGCAGGACTGGTTCCAGCACCAGCTGCCGGAAAACAAACATCTTTTTTGCGAGGAGATGGGACATGGGTAGTACCAACCAATACTACCTACAGTTCGGCTACCCAATCAGAAAACGGATTACTAAGTGCAGCGGACAAAAAAAAACTGGATGGAATAGCGACGGGAGCAAACAAAATAATTGTGGATTCTGCATTAAATACTACCAGCACAAATCCAGTCCAAAATAAAATTATTAAAAATGCTTTAGATGGAAAGGCGAATTCAGTTCATACACATAATTCAATTAAAGATATAGGTAATTCTAAAGATATCACATTTAAATATTCAGATAATGAAATGGCGTATAATGAATTTACATGGCTGGCAGCATGGAATGGATATGAGCTTAAAGCAGTAAATAAAAATTTATTTAGTGGAATAGCTGTAGCTACAGTAAAAAATAAACAAACGATCACAATAACTACAACAGTGACTATTACTAGCTATAATAATACTTATTATTTTCGTACCCCATATCTTATTCTTTTATCTTTATGTGGAAGTTATGGCTATGGATCACCCTCTGTTTTATGGAAACTTAATGGTGCAAATGGAACTGGACAATCAACAGTGACAAGCCTTTCTGTTTCACCAATAATATCAAGTAATTATATAACACCATCCTCATACCTACAGTTTGTATCTGGAAGTATTGTATCTAACAATCTGATATTAAAGTTTAAAACGGGTGTTTCCTCAGATTCAAGTACAGATATTGCAATGTATTATGATGTAGGTCATATAAACATAGATATAAGTTAGACAAACAAAACATAAAAAATACAAAATTTGTCTAAAACTACAAAAATAGAATACGGTAAATATATTAAATAATATAGGAGAAAAATATTATGAGCTATATTTTCAAAACAAATCTTGTGACAGCTGATAAATATGAAATAAAATGCCCATATACAATGATACCAAAAGGTATATGTATACATAATACAGCAAATGATGCATCAGCAGAAAACGAAATTAAATACATGATCACAAATAATAATCAGATATCATTCCACATAGCAATAGATGATAAAGAAGCTGTTCAAGGAATTCCATTTGATAGAAATACATGGCATGCAGGAGATGGAAAAAATGGAAATGGTAACAGAAAATATCTTGCAATAGAGATATGCTATTCAAAGTCCGGTAATAATAGATTCCTACAAGCAGAAAAAAATGCTGCAAAATGGATAGCAGAAACTTTAAAAAAATATAACTGGACAATAGCAAATGTAAAAAAACATCAAGATTTTTCAGGAAAGTACTGTCCTCATCGTACTTTAGATATGGGCTGGGAAAGATTTCTCAATATGATTCAAACAGAGCTAAACAAATTGGACAATCGAATACCTGCTCACAAAGAACCTGCAAAAACAGAACTATACAGAGTAAGAACATCTTGGTCAGATGCATCAAGCCAGATTGGCGCCTATGCAGATTTGAACAATGCCAAAGCTGCCTGTAAAACAGGTTATCATATTTTTGACAATAATGGAAATATCCTATATACTGCTCCTGTTGCTCATAAATACTCTGTCGGTCAATCAGTCACATTTACCACATCTTATCCAAGCCCCACACTGCCATGTGGAATTACATATGCTACTTCCGGCTCAGGTCATGGAAAAATCACAACTATTGTAGATGGACAAGCAAAATATCAGATAGATTATACAAAATATTGTAACGATGGAGATATTACCGGAATCTATGCTTCACAAACCATTACTTCCTCTGAATGTATTTCTGAATCTTCCACTTCAGCTTCCAGAACAAAAACTCTTTCCGTAAATGCATTCTATAAAGTATTTGCCGGAAACAACTGGTACAGCGAAGTCAAAAATCTTGAAGATTATGCCGGTGACAATAAAAATCCAATCAAGGCAATTGCTGTAAAAACAGATAACGGTTCCATAAAATACAGAGTTCATATAAAAAATGGAGACTGGTATCCATATGTCACAGGCTATAATCTGTCAGATGCCATAAACGGTTATGCCGGCGACTGCCAGAATGATATAGATGCCATAGAAATATATTTTACAACTCCTGACGGCTATCAATATAAAAAAGCAAAATACAGGCTGGCTCCAATCGGAAAAGATTACTACAGCTGGCAATATGATAATGAAACCACGAATCATCAAGACGGCTATGCCGGCTCATTTGGCACATCATTTGGCAGATTTCAGTTAATTATTGAATAGCAAAACACTTTCATACTATATTCCTGCAAATAAAATACTTGTTTCACCCTAAAATCTATGGTAAACTATATCAGAAATATATTATGGAGGTGTATCATGAAATTTTGTCCTATCTGTCAAAAGGATTTTGATGATAATAAAACAGACTGCATAACCTGTGGTCAGGCTCTTTTAAATGGAAGCTATCTTGAAAATGAAGTTATTTTTGAATTTTCAAGTGAAGAACTGATATTAAAGCTTTTTAACTATCTGTGTGAAAACGGCTTTTCCTCCGTTCAGTATGGCCATAATGCCAAAACAGAGATGTATTATATTACTGCTTCTTCCGATGAAAGTGACAAAATACTTCAAAAAACACTTCTCTCTCTTAATGATGAAGAAGCCAGCCTGAACCTGACACAATCTGAGCGTGAAACAGTGGCTGCATATATCACCGAAATAGCTGCAGACACTCTTCCTGACGAAGGAGCAAAAACTTACATAAATGCAAAAGACCGATATGAAAATATGATGTCCTCTGCCTCAAGTTTAATCATTGTAGGATTTATAGGATTTGTTTTTGTAACACTTGTCTATTTAAAATTGATTAATCTTCAGATGAATATGCTTTTCTATATACTCAGTCTGCTGATGTTTTCTGTATTTATTGGAATCGGTATATTTTCTCTGTCAAAAGCAAATGCAATAAAGAAAACTATTTCTACAGAAGAAAATCTGTCGGAAGATATCAAAAATTATCTTTTGACAGAATATAAACCAGAAGATTTGGATGACTACTCCTCTGAATCCGCAGAAGAACTTACAGAAGAGGAAAAATATTTTTCACGCACCGAGCATATGAAAAAAAATATCCTTAAACATTTTGAACATGCAGATGAACTTCTTATTGATGGAATGATTGAAGAAGTTTATAATGACCTCTATCCTTCTGACATTGAAACAGAAGAAATCTAAAAACAGAACTGCCGGATTAAGAAATAAATCTCCTTAATCCGGCAGTTCTGTTTTGTCTCTGCAATTTATGCGCCAGCCCCATTTTCCGGTGTTTCTTCCGGAATGATATACTGGCCATTTTCATATTTTACATCCTTAATTACATTTTTGGCACTGTCATAGCTGTCAACCAGATACATGGTTCTTGAAATCTCTTCTCCTGCTTCTGTTCTCTCAACTGCGTAAACTACATAATATTCATTATTATCTACAATAACGGTTTCATCCCACTCTGCTTTTACAATATTATTTGCTGCATTTTTTCCTTCTGCATTAATTATATTTTCCGCAATCAGCATATCATTCACTCGATTCTGTGCCTCATTTAATGAAACATGCCTTGGAATTTCCAGATTATAGGAACGCATGGCAATATCACTTACAATCCCATATTCATCAATAATTACAAACTTCATAATATGTGTGCCTCTTGGCATTTGTAATGGTTTATATTTCTGTCCCTCTGGAACCTGACTTTCATCTGCAATATATAATTCGGAAGTTTCATTCGGGTCTGCCGGCTTTACAGAACCTTCTGCAATAGTATAATAACATTTACTTCCCTGCGGAACCTCAATTTTAATTTCCGTATACTCCGTATAATATCCTGAATCTGGAGTTACTACAGGTTCAGCAGAAGAAAGTATTATCTCATAATGAAATTCCTTTATTTTGCTTTCCACCTGACTGGAATTTACGGTAATTGCCTTTAATACAGTCACTCCTTTCTCTGTATCTGTATCTTCTGCGGTTCTGAATGCCGTAATTTTTATTGGTTCTGTATATTCAATTCCATGCGTGGAAGGGTCCTGTCCGTCAACCGTATATCTGATTGTAGAATTTTCTTCACAGGCCAGTGTTACTGCAAACTGGGCGGAATACTGCCCGCTTTCTTTATCTGCTTCAGGAACTGGTATAATATAATCTTTTAATGCTTCCTGCACTGCAGTATTATCATCGTCGATTGTCCGCAAAAAATCAGTAAGAACTTTTGGCGGTTTATTGTCACTGTAATATTTTGCAAGCTTTACAAAATATTCAGAAAGCGAAGTATCCAGCTTTACAATATCCAGCATGTTTTCTGCATAAGTATCATCTGTTCGATTTGTCTTTTCATAAATATCATTGATAAGTTCACGAACCTGAACCAGATTTTTTGAAGCAGTTTCTTTTTTATCTTCATTATCACCTGCAGTTTCATAAGCCTTCTGCGCTTTTCTCAAAGCAGACTGGGCATCCTTCAGGGCAGTGTTGTAATCCTCTTTATCATATTCCTTCAGGGCAACTCTGTAGTAATCCTCATAAGAAGTCAAATTGAAATGTACATTGTCAAGAATATAAATACCTCCGGCAATCCCAACTGCCAGTACAATTAAAACAACTATAGTGATAATAACGGCTTTCTTTTTGCTCTTCTTTTTCTTTTTTATCTTTTTTTCTGTTTTCTTTTCTTTCTTCTCAGATTTTGGCAGGTCTTCTTTTATAACATCTTCTATCTGCATATCATCAAAATATTTATCCTCATCATACTCCCACTCATCTTCCCCTTCTTCCTCTGAAGATGATTTTTTGCTGCCCGAATAAATGTTATCCACTCGAAGTTCCTTTTGCACCTTTAAAGCCTCTTCTTCAAATACAGTCTCATCAAACTTTACGGAAAAGTCTTCAATGTCTTCTTCCTCCTCATCATCAAATGCATCCAGCATTGCCCCCACATTATTCGCCAGCTCTGCTTCAATATCATTTAATTTCTGGTCTGTATGAAGCGGAGTTCCACAATTTAGACAAAATGTCTGTGTATCCTTACATTCTGCACCGCAATTCGTACACTTCATTTTTAAAACCAAACCTCCAATCTGTTCTGTTTTCACAAGAAATTATTTTATCAATTTCTCCTGTAATGTTGTTTTAAAATATAGCTGAACATACAATCCAGCTTATTATAGCACAAATATCTGCTCTTAGCAACAAATTATCATACTGTACAACCAGTGCTTTTGTTGAATGTAAAATATAAACGGCAATATTTTTTAAACAGCTCTGTATTTTATACCAAATAAAAGAATTCCCGTCAAAACGGGAATCCCAAGGAAGTTATATTATAAATTGATTCGCTTAATTCATCAATGGGAACCTAAATATCCGCAAACCACTTTTTTATTATCTCAAAGATTATAGAAAAAGTCAATTGAAAGAACCAAATTTTGTCAATTTTTCTCTACTATTTCGCCCTGTTTTTTATAAATAGAACACGGCGGAATATACCCTCTTACCATGGACAAAGGATATATATTTGATTTTTTTCCAACCACTGTTCCAGGATTTAAAACACTGTTACACCCAACCTCAACTTCATCTCCAAGAACTGCTCCCATTTTCTTTAAGCCAGTTTGCACTTTTCCATATCCTGTCTGAATCGTAACAGGGGATTTATCTGATTTCACATTTGAAGTAATGGAACCTGCGCCCATATGTGACTTGTACCCCAAAATAGAATCGCCCACATAATTATAATGAGGCACCTGTACTTTATTAAATAAAATTACATTTTTTAATTCTGTAGAATTTCCCACAACTGCTCCCTCACCGACAATCGCATTCCCCCGTATAAAAGCGCAGTGCCGTATTTCTGCATTTTTTCCAATAATCGCCGGTCCATGAATATAGACTGTAGGGAATACCTTTGCACTTTTTGCTATCCAAATATCCTCTCCCCGTTTTTCATATTCTTCCTCTGAAAGGGTCTTTCCAAGCTTCTGAATAAAGGCTCCAATTTCCGGCAATACCTCCCATGGATATGTCTTGCCCCTGAAAATTTCAGCAGCAATTGTTTCCTCCATATGCTCAAAAAGAATTTCATTCTTTAATATTTGCCATTCCATCCATTTATATTCCTTTCACAACTAATTTTCTTATTGATTTTTCTTTGTTAAATTTTTCCTGTTATTATTTTATTATGAACAATTCTTTTCTTATTATGCTCTTTCGTATTCTTTGTCTTTCCTGCCGTGCTCTTTCCGGTTTTTTCTTTATTCCACTGTTACAGACTTCGCAAGATTTCTTGGTTTATCGACGTCACAGCCACGCAGCACGGAAGTATAATATGCAATTAACTGCAATGGAACCGCTGTAATTAACGGCATTAAAATATCATCTTCTACTTTTGGCACATGTACCATATAATCCGCCACATCTTCCGTCATTTCCACACCCTCCTTGCAAACCAGAATCACTCTTGCTCCTCTTGCTTTGACCTCTTTTACATTGCTGATAGTTTTATCAAACAATTTATCCTGTGTAGCAACTGCAATAATATTCATGGTTTTTGTTACCAGAGAGATCGTACCATGCTTTAATTCTCCTGCCGCATAAGCCTCTGAATGAATATAGGAGATTTCCTTCAGTTTCAGAGACCCCTCCATACTAAGCGCATAATCAAGTCCACGTCCGATATATAACAGGCTGTCGGCATTGACAAGTTTTGATGCCACATACTGACACTGCGCTTCTACTTCAAGTGTTTTTTCTATAAGCGTCGGAATATTTGTCAGCATTTTTGTCAACTCGCTACAGCGTTCCTTTGAAATTTCTCCTTTTGCATACGCAAGCTGAAAGGCAAACAAATACATAATAGACAACTGTACAGAATAAGCCTTTGTGGATGCAACTGAAATTTCAGGGCCGGCATGTGTATAAATCACAAAATCTGATTCTCTGGCAATAGAAGAACCTTTTACATTTACAATCGAAAGTGTTGTTACATGACTTTCTTTGGCAAGTCTGAGCACTGCTTTTGTATCTGCCGTTTCTCCCGACTGAGAAATCAATATTACAAGGTCGTTTTCTGTCAAGACTGGTTCTCTATATCGAAATTCTGAAGCAATATCCACAGTTACTTCTATTCTTGCCAGTTTTTCAATAACATATTTTCCCACTACTCCTGCATGCATGGCTGTTCCACAAGCTACAATATAAATTTTTTGGAATCGATTTAACATATCACTTGTAATTCCGCATTCTTCAAGAAATGGCATATTTTCCATTACTCTTGGTGTAATTGTAGTTTTCAGCGCAGTTGGCTGTTCATGGATTTCTTTAAGCATAAAATGCTCATATCCGCCTTTTTCTGCTGCTTCCTCATCCCAGTTTGCATGTTGCAGTTCTTTTTCTATTGTGGAGCCGTGAATATCAAATATTTCTATGTTATCCTTTGTAATTACTGCAATCTCATTCTGCTCCAAAAGATAGTAGTCTCTGGTATATTTTAAGATTGCAGGCACATCAGAAGCAATAAAATTCTCATTTTCTCCTGCACCGATAATCAAAGGACTGTCTTTTCTAACTGCAAATACTTTGTCTGGAAAATCAGCAAATACAATTCCAAGTCCATAAGAACCTTCTACTTCACTGATTACATGAGCGATTGTCTCCACTGGATTTCCTTTATAATAATAATCCAGAAGCTTTGCAACTATCTCTGTATCTGTCTCACTGATAAATTCATATCCTTTTTTTATTAAAAACGCCTTTAACTTAATATAGTTTTCTATAATTCCATTGTGTACCACAGATACTCTTTTATTTCCATGTGGATGAGAATTGATATCTGATGGTTCTCCGTGGGTAGCCCATCTTGTATGTCCAATTCCGCAATGACCCACTGGCTTATGTCCGGCCTTCAGTTTTTCTTCCAAATCCTTTAACCGGCCCTTGGTCTTTTCTACCTGAATCTTTCCATTTTCAAATACGGCAATCCCTGCTGAATCATATCCTCTGTATTCCAGCTTTGAAAGAGCACTGATTAAGATATCTGCACAGTCTTTTTCGCCTACATATCCAACAATTCCACACATATTGTTCCTCCTGACAATAAAAATATTGATTATAAAATAACTTTAAATTTTTTGCCCAAAATTATCTTTATTTATAATTTTCTGATATTTTTTCAAAAAAGCTTCTCAGTTCCGTCTGATTGTTCAGCCTCAAAACTGCATTTACTCTGCGGCTTACAAAATCATCCAGCTTTTTCATATATTCTTCTCCTGTAATTGTTCCCTCTGCCACATAGGTCAGCCCTTTTTCCCAGCTTGCAGTCAGCTCTGGATTTAATAAAGATTTAATGGAACAATTTACCACATCATGTATCATTTCTCCAAGCTGCGATGGTGTCAAAGTCTGGGTCTTTTTATTCAGACAGATATATTTATTATGGATAAGCTTTTTTAGAATTTCTGCTCTGGTTGCACTGGTTCCAATACCACTTCCCTTTATCTGCGCACGCAGTTCTTCATCTTCAATTAACTGTCCTGCATTTTCCATTGCAAGAATCATGGAACCTGAATTATAGCGCTTCGGCGGTGAAGTTTCTCCCTCTTTAATCGTCAAACCGCCAAGACATAGCATATCATTCTTTTTCAATTTTTTCAATCTCTCAATTATATTTATGTCAACATTCTCGCTTCCATTCTCGTTTTGCTCACCCTTATTTTTACTCTCTACTTCACTCTTATCATTCTCATCGTTATGTTCGCCTGTATTGCCTGAATTTTTTTCAGTTTTTTTATATACTTTTGCTACTTTCAGATATCCTTCTTCCAAAAGCACCTTAAAACTGGCGTAAAACTTCTCTTTATATCTTTCTTCCAAATCTTTTTTGAAATCGGAAGGTGTACAGGAGACAATATTTATTTTCTGATACACAGCCGGAGGATAAAAAATACTCAAAAATCTTCTGACAATCACTTCATATACCTTTTGCGATACAGGATTGAAAGACTGCAGAGCACCAAATCCCTGACCCGTTGGAATAATCGCATAATGGTCCGTAATCTGCTTGTCATTCACATATCTTGTTTTTGCAATATTTTTATAGCTGCCTTTGTTTAAAATTTCTTCTGAAAATGGCTTAAATACCGGAAGATTTTTTAATCCGCTGATATTTTTATATATTTCTTTTGCAACTGCTGCGGACAATACTCTCGCATCTGTTCTTGGATATGTCACCAGTTTTTTTTCATATAATTCCTGTGTAATCTGCAGAGTCTGGTCAGGACTTATTTTAAATAATTTTGAACACTCATTCTGCAGTTCTGCAAGATTGAACAACAGAGGCGGATTTTTCAGTTCTTTTTTCTTTTCAATGCTTTCAATTGTAAATACCGGACATTTTTCCAAAATATCTGTACCATTTGTATCCTTTTTTATTATCTCGGCAGTCTTTACATTCTGCTCAATCAAAAGCTTTAGTTCTTCCGCTTTTTCCTTCTGTTTAAAACCATTTTCTTTATATAAAAACGGAGAACCACTATATTTTGATTCATCGTTTACCCTCCATTCTGCCTCAAAAGAAAATCCTTCCATATGCAGTTTTGCAAGCACACGATAAAAAGGAGTTTTTACAAAAACACGTATTTCTCTTTCTCTGCGCACAATCATTCCTAGTACACAGGTCATGACACGCCCCACAGAAATCACTGTTTTCTCTGTTTTTAAATAACTGGAAATATTTCTGCCATACTTTAATGTCAAAAGCCTTGAAAAATTAATGCCCATCAGATAGTCTTCCTTTGCACGCAAATAAGCCGCCTCGGATAAATTATCATAGGCAGACAAATCCTTTGCATTTTTAACTCCTCTTAAAATCTCTTCCTCTGTCTGTGAGTCTATCCATACCCGTTTTCTCTGCTTTCCCTTTACACCTGCCATCTGTTCCACCAGACGGTAAATATATTCGCCTTCTCTTCCAGAGTCAGTACAGACATAAATACAGTCGATATCTTCTCTGTGAAGAAGCTTTTTCACAATTTTAAACTGCTTTTCCACGGATGGAATCACTTCATAAAGAAATGTTTCAGGAATAAATGGAAGAGTGTCAAGACTCCATCGCTTCATCTTTTCATCATAAACCTCGGGATAGCTCATGGTGACAAGATGTCCCACACACCATGTCACCACACCCTTTTCCGACTCAACATATCCATCACAGCGTTTTGTATTCATTTTCAGTGCTTTTGCAAATTCTGCCGCAACACTTGGCTTTTCTGCAATAAACAACGGTTTTGCCATATTTTTTAACCTTTCTTTATTTATATTCACGTCTGCTCGTCCAATGTCAGGCTGTAGGCCGGCAGAAAATTCTCAAGAAAATAATCCGCTTCCTCCATATGAAGAGCCTTTACCGCCTGATAGGTAGATTCCTTTGCCTGCATAAAATCAGCGTTTCCCATAGCCAGTTCTTCGACACATTTTATTAATGCAGAAATTTTATCTGCTGCTTTGACATACTTGTGATTTTCCCGTTCTGTTTCCTCTTCAATCATTACCTTTTGATATTCTCCCTGCATTTCTTTTGGCAAAGTGGAAATAAGCTGCTCACCTGCATATTTTTCAACATTTTTATAAGCATTTTTTATCTCCGGCGCAAAATATTTAATAGGAGTTGGCATATCTCCGGTAATAATCTCAGTAGTATCATGAAACAGTGCAAGAACAGCAATTCTCTCCGCATTCAAGTTTTTGTGAAAATAGATGTTTCCGATAATTGCCAGCGCATGCGCAAGAATAGCAGTATCAAGACTGTGTTCCGCAATATTTTCATTGATTGTATTTCGCATTAATCCCCATCGATTGATATATTTCATTCTGGAAAGCATTGCAAAAAAATTTTTATCCTTCATATTTTCAGGGCTCCTAAATTAGACAAATCAATAGTTCGATTCATTTCCTGTGAACTGTTTGAAAGTGCCGCAAATTTATATTTTGCGACACTTTTATATGTTTGAATCCTCCACATAATCAGCAAAAAATAACTGTATACGATATCTTGATTACTATACTTTATAGTGTACTTATCTTATAGCAATTTACCTTACAGAAAATTTATAAATTGTTTCTGTATGATAGGTTTCTCCTGCCTTTGTCACTGGCTGTTCAAATGCCGGTACATTTATTGCATTTGGAAAATACTGCGTTTCAAAACACAATCCGCTTCTCTGAATATATTTTGCGCCGTCTTTCCCTGTCAGAGAACCATCCAAAAAGTTTCCTGTATAAAACTGGATACCCGGAAGGTCTGTCCATACCTCCATATATCTGCCGGATACTTCATCATAAAGAGAAGCCACCAGAGAGGTTTCACCTTTCTTTGTCTTTAAAATCCAGTTATGGTCAAAACCTTTGCCCCAGTTTAACTGGTCGTAATCTGCTTCAATATCCTGTCCCACTTTCTTTGGGACAGTAAAGTCCATCGGCGTGCCTGCTGTCTTTCTGATTTCTCCGTTTGGTATGGATTCTTCATCGGCAAAAGTAAATTCATCGGCGTCTATCCATGCTGTCTGATTAAGAATTGTTCCGGATGCCTGTCCTGCAAGATTGAAATAGCTGTGATTTGTAAGATTAATCACTGTATCCTTATCCGGTACAGCATTATATTCAATAATAATTGAATTATCGTCTGTCAGAATGTATTTTACAGAAATTTTGAGATTCCCCGGAAATCCCTGATCACCGTCTGCACTTTCATAAGTAAATTCAATAACTTGCCCGCGCTGTTCGTCGTAAGTATCAGCGTTCCACAATCTTTTGTGATAACCGTCAAAACCTCCATGAAGATTATTGTTTCCATCATTTTTGTCAAGCTCATATTTTACACCGTTCAGCTCAAACGCAGCTCCTCCGATTCGGTTTGCATGACGGCCAATCGTAGAACCGAAATTTGGCTCATTGACAAAATAGTCTTCAAGCTTGTCAAAACCCAGAACAACATCCTCAAGCTCTCCGTTTTTATCCGGTACATAGAGTGATACAAGAATCGCTCCAAAATCTGTATATTTTGCCACAACTCCGTTTTTATTTTCCACTGTGTAAAGAGAAGCCCAAGCTCCCTCTTTTGTTTGTCCAAATGATTCTTTTTTAAATGACATAGTGATTCTTCCTTTCGTTTTTTATTTTATGGGAAATTGTTTTGATATTTCCTGTCATTCTGTTCTTACAGAAATCAATACAGAAACAAAGCATAAGAAAAATTTTTTAAATATATAATAGAAGCTTTGTTCTGAAGACTATTATACTAAAAAACGGTTTACTTTTCAACAAGCTTATGATTTCTTGAATCATTATTTCACAGATAGTTTTCATTTTTTCTTTATTTCGGACTTTACTGAATGGAAACAACAAACAGCGCTCTAAAAAACAGGCGCTGTTTGTCAATTTTCTTTTTCTCAATACATTAAATTCTCTATTCTATAATATCATACTGCTGTCCTCTTCCATGATTCCCAGTGAAATATTCAGATTTCCGTTTCTGCATCTCAACGAATCAATAAACAGTTTTTCATTGATATCCTCTTTCAGTTCCACCACATAAGTAAGCTCATACAATGTTCCCAGATTTGTTGTTTTTACCTTTTCAAGCATTGCACTTTTGGTATATTCCTCAAACAAATCGTCAAATGCCCCCTGATAATTCAAATTTTCCGGTATGGTGATTGTAAGCTGTTTTGTCTGTGTCTTTTTTACTGCATAGCCAAATCTGTTTAAAAGAAAATACACGGTTCCTATACTGACACAAAATACAACTGCAAATAAAATACATCCCACTCCGCAGGCAAGGCCGGTAGCCATTGCAAAAAACACATTGACAATATCTCTTGAATTTCCCGGAACACTTCGAAATCTTACCAGAGCAAATACACCGCCAAGAGAAATGGCCTTTGCGATATCAGAACCAATCAGCATAATCACTGCCGCTACGCAGACTGGAAGAATAACAAGTGTAAAAGCAAAATGCTGCGAATATTTCTTTTTTGCATCGCTGAAAATATAAACCAGACTTAAAAACATCCCCAATGCAAGCGCTACCCCCAAACTAATCAGTATATCCGCTGTTTCTAAGCCAATACCTGTATTTGTGGCTGATGTTGAATCTGCTGTTTCAAATATTGTCGTAAACATTTCAGTTCTCCTTTCTCTTCTTTATTGATTTGCTGTATTGTCTTTTTATACTCTGTTCCATATTTTGAAAACGATGTTGCAAACAGTGCCTTTTCTGACAAAAGCTTTGTAAACCACAACGGTATTGCTTCCGAACTTTTGATTTCCATAAGCCAGAACATATTGCCAATTAACAATTCTCCCTGATTTCCTTTTTCCAGTCCTACATCTGTTCTCCGGCTTCGGATATTTGTGTCAAAAGTAACCCGAAAGTCCTGATTGTCTTTGGAAAAAAATGCCTGTCTGTCATAAGTAAGATATACTTTTGGTTTTAAATCATATATCTTTAAAAAATATTTGATTTCTTCCAACACCTGCCTGTTGATATAAGGCTGATTGCCGGGGTCTGTTCCCTGTTCTACAAGATTGTAAGCTTCAAAAAGCCTCAAAGTAGTTCTCCGTTTATTTACCAGTCCTTTATATTTTTTCTTAATTTCCAAAAATACTTTATCATTCATATCAGGAACACCATAGCTTCTGAGTCTTAATTTTTCCTTATAGACAGGTTTTTCTATGGAAGCACGAATAAGCGCATCATTTTCCGTATCATAATAAATATTCGCGATATTATACAGTCTTCCATCCTGATTAAACTTATCCGGCTTCATATTTTCTCTGATATGTTCCAAAAGCCAGAAATAAGTTTCTTCCGTCAACAAATATTTTTTCTCATATCTGCTGAATACCTCAATCGCCATACAATCATCTCCTCTGCGGTTATGCATTTATCAATTCCATGTTGTTATGATACAATTCCAAAGTGACAATCATGTGAATATCTGGTGTTTTTATATTGTATATTTTTTGTCTGTTATTTTAAGTTCAAACCAGAAAATACTCCCATGCCCGACAACGCTTGTCACGCCGTAGCGGGCATCATGAAGCTTTAAAATATTTTTTACAATAGACAATCCAAGCCCCGTTCCCATAATTGCGCGTTTATGTGTTTTATCTATCTTGTAATATCTGTCCCATACATTATTTATCTGCTCCTGTGGTATTCCATCTCCGGTATCCGCTACCTCAATTCTTACAATTCCCCCATTCACAAGCTGTCTGACGGTTACCTTTTTATCTTCTCCCGTATAATTTACTGCGTTATTTACCAGATTATAAAGGACTTGATAAATTTTAAATTCATCCGCCTTTACGCATACTTCCGCTTCGTCGTACTCAAATATAATTTTATAGCCATCCTGTTCTACCAGCTTTGCATAACGCTCCATTACACTTTTAATTCCGGCTGTCAGATTGTATTCTTTCATATCTGCGCTGTCTACACCGGCTTGCAGTTTGGAGATATCCAGAAGGTCATTGACAAGACTGGTCAGCCTTTTTGCTTCATCTATAATGATTTGTATATTTTCCTGTGTATTCTCTCCAGGCAAATCTCTCATAATCTCTGCATAGGCAGTAATCATGGTAAGAGGAGTTCGCAGGTCATGTGAGACATTTGCAATCAGTTCTCTCTGTAAAAGCTCCGATTTTGTCAGCTCATTTACTGTATAATTTAAAGTGTCTGACATTTCAGAAATTTCTCTATATCCACTGTTGTCAAATTCAATATTATAATCCCCTTCAGAAATTTTTTTCGCTGTATTATTAATCTTAATAATCGGCTTTGAAATATGAAAGGACAGAAGGATTGCCATAATCAAAGACAACACTATCATAATAAGTGAAATATAAATAAACTGCTGCTTTATGGCATGGACAGTTGCTGTTACAGGTGTAATAACAGAATCCGCAATAATAAAATATTCCCTATTTTGGCCGTCTGTAATAATTTTTGCAGTCAGCATAGTCTCCATATGAGAATTTTCAGGAATATTAAACATCTTTTCCAGTTCTTCCCGCTTATGTATCTTCGGGGGTTCTGATACACCTTCCTGAAACTCCGGCTCTCTGCTTTCTTTTAACTCTTCATTTTTATAAGGCTTTTCCAAGATTCCTTTTTTACTTGATATCTGCACTTCTTTGTTATTTTCCAGTGCCATCTCATATAATTTTATGATTTGTTCTCTGTCCAGTCTGCTGATTGCCTCTGTAGCAGCACTTCCGGCAGTATAAATTCTTTCACCGGAAGAATCTGCCAGAATCATCCGAATATCATAACTTTTCGCAAGATTATTCATCTGCTCTTTATAATCCGCCTCATCCATAATATCTGTAATCTTTGCAACCGCCTTCTCCAGCTCTTTTTCCTTGCCTTTTTTATAAAAACGGTCCAGATAAACCGTCTGCATAATCCATAAAATCAAAAGAAGGATAAGAATAAAAATCAGAAGGCAGCCAAAAATACTCCATTTTATGCTGATTTTTCCACTGCTTCTATGCTTCAAAACGATATCCCACTCCTCTTAGTGTTACAAGAAATTTCCGATATTCCCCAAGACTGCTTCGAAGAAGCTTGATATGGGTATCCAGGGTTCTGTCATCTCCAAAATAATCATATCCCCAGACTTCGGTAATCAGTTTCTCTCTTGTCAGGGCAATGCCTTTGTTTCTTACCATATAGAAAAGTAAATCATATTCCTTTGGTGTCATATCGACTCTTTTCCCGTCTATTTGAACCAGACGGCCGGTAAAATCTACCAAAAGCCCCTCTCTTTTGTAAATTTCATGTGGAATTTCCTGACTGGCGACTGTATTTTCTGTTTTCTGGTATCTTGAAATCACTGCATTTACCCGCATCATAAGCTCTTTTGGTGAAAATGGCTTTACCACATAGTCATCAATGCCGAGTTCAAATCCATGAATCCTGTCATATTCTTCACCCCTTGCAGAAAGCATAATCACAGGAATATCCTTAAGTTTTTTTATTTCTTTACAGGTAGAAAATCCGTCCAATTCCGGCATCATTACATCCAAAATAATTAGATCAAACTCTTTCTTCCGACAGATATCAAGCGCCTGCATTCCATCTTCTGCCTCTTCGATTTCATAGCCTTCAAACTCGGCATATTTTTTTATAATCCGTCTGATTTTTTCTTCATCATCTGCTATCAATAATCTTTTCATTCTACGAAATCCTTTCTTATACATACAGCTATTTGAAATGAATTACTTTGATAAAAACGCAGCTATTTCCTGTTTCCTCCTGACGGAACTCACAAAATAGCTGCGGCATCATTTTTATTGATTTATTCCTGTTGATTTATTCTTATTAGTGTATTCCACTTTTTTATTTTGTTATTCCAAGAAACTTTTTAATTACGCTCTCCATTTCTTCCGCCTGACATACTGTATTATGGCGTACAGGAGCATTTCTGATTTCATCAATTGCCCTTGGAACCTTTCTGTTTGAAATATCTGCCAGTTTATCTACAAGTGCAAAATCATCCATATCATTACAGTTTGTATCAATAGCATTCATTACACTTCTTGTAAACTTGAACGGACTTGCTGTAGATGCAATCACAGCCGGCGTTTTGTCTCCTGTCTGTTCCTTATATTTTTGATATACCCTTGCTGCAACTGCTGTATGTGTATCCAGCACATAGCCAGTCTTTTCATAAAGTGATTTAATCAAAGACGCTGTTTCTGCTTCTGTGGCATAATTTCCATAAAAATCCGCCAGCTCCTTTTTCATCTCCTCCGTAATGCTGTATTTTCCGTCAGAAACCAGTGCTTCCATAAGCTCTTTGTTCTTCTTATCACTATTTCCCGCAATCCGGTAAATCAAACGCTCCAGATTGCTGGATATCAGAATATCCATAGACGGGGAGTTTGTAATCATAAATTCACGGTTTTTATCATAAGTTCCAGTTGAAAAGAAATCATATAATACTTTATTTTCATTGGAAGCACAGATAAGCTTTGCCACAGGCAGTCCCATATTCTTTGCATAAAATGCAGCAAGAATATTTCCGAAATTTCCAGTCGGAACAACGACATTTATCTTCTCTCCGTTTTTAATTTCATTTTTTTCCACCATCTTTACATACGCATATATATAATATACGACCTGAGGAATCAGCCGTCCGATATTGATAGAATTTGCGGAAGAAAACTGGAATCCCTTTTCTGCCAGCTCCTGTGCCAGCTCCTTATTTCCAAAAATTTCCTTTACGCCACTCTGTGCCTGGTCAAAGTTTCCATAAATACCTACTACAAAGGTATTTTCTCCTTTCTGTGTCACCATCTGTTTTTCCTGAACAGGACTTACGCCTCCCTTTGGATAAAAAACAATAATTTTTGTTCCTGGAACATCTGCAAATCCCGCCATTGCAGCCTTTCCCGTATCACCGGAAGTTGCTGTCAGAATAACAATTTCATTCTTTACATTATTTTTTTTCGCAGATACTGTCATAAGATGTGGCAGAATCGAAAGTGCCATATCTTTAAAAGCAATCGTTGCTCCATGGAACAATTCCAGATAATAAGTTCCATCTGCCTTGACAAGAGGAGCAATTTCCTCTGTATCAAATTTTGAATCATATGCGCGTGCAATGCAGGTTTTTAACTCCTCTTCTGTAAAATCAGTAAAAAACAGATGCATTACCTCGTATGCCACTTCCTGATAACTCATTTTTGCCAGTTCTTCGATAGATTTTTCCAATACTGGAATCTCCGTTGGAACAAATAAACCCCCATCATCCGCCAATCCTTTTAAGATTGCCTGCGATGCCGTAGCTGTCTGACTGCTTCTGGTACTTTTATATAATATTTCCTTATGTGATAGTTTCATTTATTGTAACCTCTTTCTTTCCTGTTTTCACTTATATGTAACACTTTTTAGGTACGATTTATCATAGCATAATTTAATGGATAAGACAAGCATAATATTTTATCAAACCTGTCTGTTTTACTGATATTCCCTGTTGCACTCTTTTTCATCTTATGCTATTCTAATTTTATATTTTATAACAGAGAGGACAATTCCCATGGAAAAAGGTGTATTTCAGGCATTAAAAAAAGACGGCAGTATCTACTACCGTGCATCCTTTACATTTCAAAACAAACATATCAGCCTTGGCAGCTTTCCTTCTCAGGCTCTTGCGCATATCGCGTACAATGAAGCTGTCTCTCTTTCCCATAACAGCAATATTACTCTTTCAGATTATAAACCGGAGGTTCACACACTTTCTTTTTCAAAATGGGTCACAATTATCAACTTCCGTGACAATCACCTTTATTTCAAAACTCCTATTTACCTCAGACCAAAATATTTTGAATATTATCTTACACAGGAACTGATACTGAAATTTGATGTCGATGACCTGTTCTTTTATTCCACTCATACCATTATGAAACGCGGCGGTCATCTTTTTGTTGCAGATTATGGCATGCAGCTTAACATTTTGAACCGATATGGCATTAAAAACTTTGCTGTTCCTGGCAAGGACTACCGGTTTGTAAATGGTGATGACACTGATTTCAGATACAAAAATATTGATATTATCAACCGTTATTATGGTGTTACTAAAAATGACCAGAATGGCAGAATCCGGTACAATGTAAAAATTCATATTAATGGTGATTTCTTTATTGGACTTTTCCGCACGGAAACAGAGGCCGCAATTGCGTATAACAAAGCTGTTGATATATTATCTGAAAGAGGAATTGCCATACGATACACAAAAAATTATATTGACGGCATGAATGCAAAAGACTATATGGAACAATACGAAAAAATAAAAATACCGGAAAAAATCAGGGGTTATAACCCCTGATTGTCCATCCATTGTACAATCGCCTTTGCCACTGCCTTGGCATAGGCTTCTTTATTTTCCTCATAATCTCTGATATCTGAGCGATTCAATACGGACCCCATCCCCAGAACAAGACTTGGTCCTATACACTGTGAATTTGTATAATAATCCTCTTCTGTAGATTTGGCTGTTCCGGCATCCACTGTATTAATCTGTGCTCCGGCAGCCTCAAGTTCATGAAGAATCAGCTTTGCGGCAGCATCCGAAGTTTTCGGCCGTTTGCGATGCACCCATACAGTCATACCGCTTCTTTCGTCAATACCATTATAGCTGTTTCTTGTAAGCGTCACCATAAGGTCTGCATAAACATTATTGGCAAGGTCCGAGCGTTCTGTATCTTCCACATATTTATTTTCTTCTCTTGTCATATATAC
Organism: uncultured Lachnospiraceae bacterium; assembly: GCA_910585215.1. Lineage (GTDB taxonomy): Bacteria > Bacillota > Clostridia > Lachnospirales > Lachnospiraceae > CAG-303. Next base: position 35,691 of record CAJUDQ010000010.1, read on the forward strand.
AACTACATTTTGACTGTTCAGTTCTTTTTTTATCAGCTGCGCAAATTCAAGGTTATATTCACTTTCTGTCATGGCAGCAGGGGTTTGCGAAGTATTTCCCTTTTCATAACCTCCAAGTGCAGGGTCAAGACAGACAATTCTCACATCATCTTTTGTATGGGCATTCTCACCGGCATTTTTATCCCTGACAGGAATATTGTCAAGTGTAGTAATCTCCTCCGGTGAAGGTGATTCATCAGAACCCGTAGTATGATTCTCCTGTATAGCTGCAGAAGAATGTGGTGTCTGCGGATTTGCAGCTTCTTCCTCCTGTTTCTTTACAATATAACTCCTATATTGCACCAGACCAATCATAATCAATGCTTCAATTACAATAATAAAAAACAGTATCATCTGTGGTCTGTATTTTTTCATCAGACTATTGCTCATCCCTTAAACTCCCAAATTCTTTTTACTGATTGTTAATATAGTTGATAAGTCCCTCTGCCCTGATTATTTTCTGCATAAATTCAGGAAATGCCTGGCCTCGGTATTCGGTTCCCTTGGTTTTGTCATAAATCATCCCGCTGTCAAAATCAATCTCCACTTCATCACCAGCCTCAATATTCTGTGCAGCCTCCTTTGATTCAATAATTGGAAGTCCAATATTAATCGCATTTCGGTAAAAAATTCTTGCAAAGGTCTCCGCTATCACACAGCTCACTCCTGCTGCCTTAATGGCAATCGGCGCATGCTCTCTTGAAGAACCGCAGCCAAAATTTTTACCGGCAGTAATAATATCCCCCTGTTTTACTCTGTTTACAAAATCCGCATCAATATCCTCCATACAATGTGCCGCCAGTTCTGACGGGTCTGGAGCATTCAGATATCTTGCCGGAATAATTACATCGGTATCTACATTATCGCCAAACTTAAAAACGTTTCCACTTGCTTTCATCATTGTGCCTCCTGATATTCTTTCTAATCTTCCAATTCACATGGGCATGAAATTTTTCCGGTAATTGCCGATGCCGCCGCTACAGCCGGACTTGCAAGATAAATCTCTGATTCAGGGTCGCCCATACGGCCCACAAAGTTTCTGTTTGTTGTAGCAACCGCCTTCTCACCCTTTGCGAGAATCCCCATATGTCCTCCCAGACACGGTCCGCAGGTAGGAGTGCTGACTGCTGCTCCCGCTTTGATAAATATGGAAACCAGCCCTTCTTCAATTGCCTGAAGATAAATTTTCTGAGTAGCCGGAATTACAATTGTTCTTACATGTTTTGCAACATGTCTTCCTTCCATAATTTTCGCAGCGATTCTCAAATCTTCCATACGACCGTTTGTACAGGAGCCTATTACTACCTGGTCAATTTTGATATCTCCAACCTGGTCGATTGTTTTTGTATTCTCAGGTAAATGTGGAAATGCAACTGTAGGTTTTAACTCATCCAAATGAATTTCGTAGGTTTCATCATATGTGGCATCGCAATCTGCCTCATAAATCTTGTATTCTCCTGCGTTGTGCTCTTTCATATATTCTTCTGCCAATTTATCTACTGGAAAAATTCCATTTTTCGCACCGGCTTCAATCGCCATATTTGTCATTGCAAATCTGTCGTCCATTGTAAGATAAGAAATTCCATCGCCAGTGAACTCCATAGATTTATACAGAGCGCCATCTACTCCAATCATACCAATAATATGAAGAATAATGTCCTTACCGCTTACCCATTTTGCCGGTTTTCCGGTTAAAATAAACCGAAGTGCAGAAGGTACTTTAAACCATGCCTTTCCTGTCGCCATACCTGCCGCCATATCCGTAGAACCCACACCTGTAGAGAATGCACCAAGCGCTCCATATGTACAGGTATGTGAATCCGCGCCTATCACTACATCTCCGGCAGCTACCAGACCTTTTTCCGGCAGAAGTGCATGTTCAATTCCCACCTCTCCTGTCTCAAAAAAGTTTGTAATATCATTTTCTATGGAAAATTCTTTTGCACATTTGCAGAGCTCTGCCGACTTTATATCTTTATTCGGTGTAAAATGGTCAAGAACAATCGCTATTTTATCCTTGTCAAATACCCCGTCTACTTTCATTTTCTTCATTTCCTTTATGGCAACCGGCGCTGTTACATCATTTCCCAGCACCAAATCCAAATCCGCCTCAATTAACTGTCCTGCCTCAACAACATCCATTTTGCAGTGTGCAGCCAATATCTTCTGAGTCATTGTCATGCCCATAATAAATTTGACCTCCTTTTTCTGTTCTTAGTATACACTGTTTTTGATTTTATCACATTTGGATTTTAATGTAAAGAACAAAGTGCTTGCTCACTATAAATTTGCAAAACTGTTCCTGCACTTTGTTCATAAAAAGCACCTTGCTTAAATAGCTTTTTCCTTTTCTTCCACTATCCTTAATATATCAGGAGCCAGTTCCGGTTCATTTTTAATCAGATTTTTTACCTTTTGTTTGCATTTCTCACTTCTCTTTTTATTATAATCCATAGTTCTCCGAAGCCCCTTCTTTCTTTTATTCAGATTGTCCTGAATTTCTTTCATTTCCGTTTCGTTTGTGATTGCGGACATCTGAAAATTCCACACAGATTCATCATACAGATTCAGTGAGTGAATCAAATCATTAAATTGTTTCTGTTCCTGATACAGCTCATCTGACATCTTGGCATATGCCTGCTGCTCCTTCTTTGCTGTCACATACAGCCTCCAGTAATTGCCAAGCTCATACGAATCCCTTATCCCGATTTTTTTACAGGTATAGTCTACCGTGCTTTTCATATTAACATATAAAAGCTTGTATTTATTTAAAAGTCCAATCGCTTTATTGATTTTCCTCTCTGTCAGTTTGATTTCCTTTACACAGTTTTGATACATCACAATAAGAATACACAAAACCAGTGCCACAACTGCAACAGATGCAAAAATTCCGATGGTAAAATCATAGTCGGAATTCAGATGAAAATAAAACATGCCGCCAAGCAGCAAAGCCGCTGTTCCCAATAGAATACCGACACAGTTTCTTATCATCGAAATTCGTCTGTCATAATCCTTTCTTTCATATGCCAGTCCTGCTTTTTCCCCCTCAATATTATGCAAATCTGTTTTTAAGGTTTGAAGATAAGACTCATCCTCATGAAGCTCTTTTAAAATATCCGGCATTTTCTGTTCATTTGCCTGTATATAATTATATTTTGATTCCGGTATTTTTGTGCCATAGGTTCGATAGGATTCCTTATCGCTCTTCAAATTCAAAATCCTGTTGGTATGATAAAAAAGAGCTTCCTTTTTCTCCCCTTCCAGCTCTGTAATAATTCTGATATCCTCCAGATATCCATTGACTGCCTTATACTCTTTTTTCGTTTCTGCAGTCCGCCTTGATGCTTCTAAAATCTCCTCACAACAATCCTCTGCAAATAAAAGCTTCTCTTTTTTATCCCTTAAATAAACCTCATCTTCTCTGTCACAGTCCTCTTCGTCTATTTCTTCGTCGCTGTTTTCTTCCAGTTCCTCCTCAGAATCAAGATTTTCATATTTATCATAATTACTCTTATCTGTCCAAAGCCTTTCCTCAACATTCGGCACTTCTTTCTTTCTTTTTCTAGAAAATAATCCCATAACTATTTTGACTGCCTTTCCTTTTCCTGTTCCCTGTACTGTGTTTTCCATTCGGATATTATTTCATTCACATCTTTCTTATATTGATAAATATCTCTATCCTTACCAGACATTCTATTCTGGAAATCTTCCGTTTCCTGATGAGAAGAGATTTCTCTTTCCTCCTGTTCAATCACCCGCTTATATTTTCGAATCAGCATATCTTCTATATCATATTTTGATACCATTTCCTTTTTTAATACATCAAAATCCAATTCCTCTTCCTGACATTTTTCCCCCATTATTAATGCACAGATAAGATTATCCATATATTCTTTCTGTTCATAAAAACTTATCGCTTTATCAAAGCAACAGACAGCCTCGCGATAAAAAAAAGCCTGTGCCTTTATAACACCGATATTATTCCATGCATCTGCAATATTTTTTTCAGAAGCTTTCAGTGTTTCATCTTCAATAACGGCATAATATTCCTCTATTGCCTGCCCATACTTTTTTTTCTCTCTTAAAATATCGGCCCTCGCCTTCCGATTTTCCGCCGGTGTTCTTTTCATAATTTCCATCAGTTCCTGATGAATCGTCTGCTTTTCAACAGGAGAATAATAATCTACACATGAAAGAATGGTCCATACAAGACTGATATATTTTTTTCCTGATAAAATATCCGTATTCAGTCTTTGCACCAGTGCGGTTTCTTCCATATGCTTTAAAAAATCAAATAATTCTTCATTAAAAAAGCTCTTGTTTATTGCATAAATATTATGGTATAAATAATAGCACAATTCCTCCATTGAATAAATATTGATATTGGACAATTCAATATAAAGAGGGATTTCTGCCTTTCTTCTGCATAAAATCAATCCGCCCATAATTCCTCCATTTTAAAGTGAAATCCGCTTCTTTATTATTTTTTTGGAAGACGGAAAAAAATCTCCAAATCCTTTGTCTTCCACAGCAATTTCAAAATTATCTTCATTTTCATAAATCAGACTGATTTCAAGAAACATTGTTTTATCCCTTCTGTCAGGGAACTCTTCCAGACCAATTTCCAGAATCTGTCGCCCTGAATAAAAAGGAGAAGTAATCACCAGCTTGATGCAATCTGTGGAATCTACCAGAAACTCAGCCTTTTTTCCTGCCTGTGTCCAGTTTACGCCAGCCTCTGACAGCAAATAGTCTTTCTCCTCTCCGTTTTCAATTCTCACTACCCCTATATTTACCAGTGTTCTGCCGCGACAGTAAAGCGCCAAATCAGTTCTTTTTTCCAAAAGCACGCTGACTGCCGCACCGTCAGAATACAGATTCAATCCCTTAAACGCCTTTCTTTTTCTGCATATTTCAGCGAGAGATTTTTTGCACCAGTTTTCATAAAAACCAATACCTGTAAAAAAAACACTGCTGACAATATGTGTTTTATAATCCTCTCTCAGATACTGCAAAAAATTTTCGTCTGCCTCCTGTATCATTTTTTCAGAGGTCAGTCTGGTATATTTTGCCAGTCCTGATAAATCTTCTTCTTCTACAAATACCGTACTTTTATTTTTTTCTCTGCGCACAGTCATGGTTTGACAGAAAAATTTATTTTTATCCATAAAGAAAAGTGACACGTCATTTGCCCACAGTTCTTTTTTATTACACAGAACATAAGCGGCAAACGCTTCTGTATGGCTCAGCAGGCAAAGTCTGCTGTCCGTATCAAGCTCTCTGTATATTTGCCGGATTGTTCTGACAAGACCTGCATTCAGCTTTTCCGCTGTAAAGACAATTGCTTCCGCTTCTGAAAATCCGGTAATAACGGCTATTTTGTCAAATAACAGCAAAATATATTTTTTTAACAGCTCTTCTCCGCTGTACTCCCTGTCTTCAATATACATGACCTCTTTTTTTTCATACATTAAAAAGAGCTGTTCTGCAAGATTTTCTCTGCCATTTGGCTCATTTTCGGAGGCAAATAATGCCTCATCTCCAATTAACCATTCGGCCATATTTCTTTTTTTATAAAGAACCAGCGGAATCACATATTTCTCATCATCTGCCCTTACACTCATGGAAACCGGAAGGCTGCTGCCTGCCTCAAGACATGCAACACTCACAAAATCCGATGATAAATCAATTCCGATTGACTGTAATCTTTTTTCCTCCATTCTTTTTCTCCTACATAACTGTAAAGATATTTTCATTTAGCTTTTTCTTTACATAATAATCTCTGGCCAGATTTGAAAAATCCTCGTTGTCCTGTTTTTCAGAGCATATTACAATACGATTCAGCATCCCATATGGACTGTGATTTTGTTCCATCTCCTGAAAATCCCGTTTTAAAACTCTGTTTTCAGTTTGATTCACATAACCACTGTCTTCAGTTTCCTCTGTAATATAATAAGTAACTGACTCTCCATAAAACAAAAGAAATTCACAAATAAATATACCATGACAGGAATTATGCATTTTTTCTGTTTTATATTCCCCGTCCTCAGACTGATAGTGTACATATACCTTATAGGCAGGATTTGTCCGATATTCCAGTATCGTTTTATTCTCCACCGAAGAAGGAAGTCTGAAATACTTGATAAATTTTTTATAAAATTCATATTTTTTCTTTCTTCCACACATTTCATATAAAACTTTTCTGCACAGACGAATCTGAGTTTCTTTCAGTTCTTCTTTTTCTGACTGATATTTCAACCATGTAAGCCCGCACAGATAATGTGCATCTTCTTCATTCAGAAGCTCCCTTTCCATATATTGAAACAGACTTTCTTCCACCTGTTCCTGTTTTACAAAATAATCATAGGACCTTTTAATAAAATATGCCCATTTTACTTTTGGGTCTGCGCCCTTTCTGATATAGGATTCAAAAACACTGCCAATACATGACTCGTATTTTCCGGTAAAAAGCATCTGAACAATAATTTTTTCCTCCAGCTCTCTGCTCTCACATTCGAAGCTTTTTCCTGCCTGCCAGATTTTATACATTTCCTTTGTGGAACCATAATAGTACCGACTCAAATAGTCAAGTGTATTTTCATTATACTTTCCTCTCTGAAATGCATCAAATGAAAAATAAATAAAATCTTCGTTTTCTTCCTCTCCTCCCTGCATAATCATCTGATTGACACATTTTAAAACCAGTTCGGGCAGAATGAAATCAGAACCATATTTTGACATTAACCCGAAGCTTTTCTCATAAAGCCCACTGGCAGCAGACATTTGAATCACTTTGATTTTCAAAACCGCAGAGACCTCCTCTGTCTGCATGCGGTCAAGATAATGTGCAAACTCCTCTGTTTCGCTGTTGTCAGAATAATACTGTAAAATCTGCTCCTCCAGAAACTGTCTGTATTCATCCCGAATATCGCGTGTAACTACAAGCTTTTCCATTACCTGTACCGCTTTTTCCTTATATTTTCGATATCGGAAATACCTGTCATTAAAATAAATCAAAAGCCCAAGATTATCCGGCTGTATTTCATAACAGATTTTTAAAATTTCCTCCTGTGACAGTAGTTTTTTCATCTGATATTTCACGGTCTGCATATAGCGGTTTCCGTTTATATCTGCAAATACTACAGCGGCATCCTCGGAATAAATGCGCACATACGCCCTTTTTCCAATTAATGGTACATGCTGCTCTTTTTTCAATTCTTTATGTATCACAATCACCTCTCGGATATTTGGATTATCACAAAAAATCATACAGGTATTTAAAATATCAGGAAGTTTCTCTGCCATTTCAGGTGTAGGTACTGTTTTTTTCAACACTTCATGATAAACTGTTGCAAGCTTGTTATTAATGCGCCCCTTTAAAATACATTCTCCCACATATTTTTCAATGGTTCTGGCATAAAGCTGATAAATATTCGGGGCCTCCTTCTTATATTCAATCACCTTCTGATAAAGGAAATCCAGACGTTCTCCATTCAGAGTCAGATTATAAACAAAATACATCAAAATTACATCTGGTATTCTCTCTTTAAAATCAAAAGAAATACTGTACATATAATATTCATAAAGCCCCGTCACTTTCAGTCCCAGTTCTACGGCTCTGTTATACCAGAAAAAGTACTTCTGATTTGTCTGTCCTCCCTTAATGAGCATTCCAACAATTTCATAGAGAAGAACAACTGTTTTTGAAGTTTTATACATTTCTGCAAGAATCCGGAAAACATCTCTGTCAAATCCTTTTTCCATTCCACACAAATCCAGAATCCTTTTTTCCAGTTTTTCTGAGACATATTTATTTTTCATTCCAAATAAAATTACACTTTTCTCAAATTCATTCAACACTCTTAAGAGAGAAGGAGTATGATTTAATACAAGCAGAGTTTCACAGTACATCAGAGGACTTCTCATTCCTCTGTTATACTGTTCCTTTATTCGTATCATTTTCAGACTTTCATTTCTGTCATAATTTTCATCAAGATACATAATCATCCACAACAGCTTCCAGTCTTCATATCCGTTTTCATAATAGCTTCTTATCTGTTCCAACGCTTTTTTTGTACATTCTTCCCTGCGTTCCCTGACTGCCTCAACATACAGATAAAAACATTGATTTTCTATATTTTTGACATACAGTTCCCCAAGTTTTTTTGCCGCATCCTCAAGGATAAGCTTTGCTTCTGTTTCCTTTCTCTGTGCAGTCATAATCTGTGCTCTGACAAGCTGCAAAAACAAATCCTCATTCTTTAACTTTTTCATTTCCGACAGAAGCTCAAGAGACTTTTCCGCCCATTCTGAAAGAGTAAGAAACTTCATACGGAAATTCAGATAATCCCGATACAGTTCCACCAGACATTTTTTCCATGCAAGATAACCACTTTTGCTGACAGGTGTATTTTTGGTATATTTATATACTCTGACCGGAATTTTTATCTCGTCTCTTAGAGATTTTATAAAAATCACTCCATGATTATATCCTTCGCGAAGTCCGGCAGTTTTTATAATATAAGGAATTTCACAGATATTTCCAGTAAAATCTTCTCCAGTAATTTTCTTTTTTTCCATTTGGAGAAATGTTCCTTCCGATTTTACCTCTGCTCTGACATATCCCCAGTTATCCTTTTGCAGTACAATCCGGTCCTCATAATCCTTTTGCAGATTTTCATAGAACAGCTCTTTTTGCTTTACTTCTATATTAACCGCTTTTTTCTTGCCTGCGGCTATCAGAAATTCATCCAGTGCAATACTTTTATCTGTTCCGGGACACAATGCTTCATATCTTGTTTTTAATATGCCGTCTTTTTCTATAAATTCTGCAAACCAGTCTGATACAAACAGATTCAGAGCTCTGTCATAATCCTTTTGCACATAATCAGTAAAATGGAACATATTTTTCATCTCACCGGAATAAGTATGTATATGTTTTTCTGCAATTTTTATATGAAATGGGAGAGAAAGTTCCCCTCCATTTGAAACAATACTGATTTCACCAGTTATCTCCATGCCTTCTTGCAGACAGCAGGTATCAATGACGTATCGTATTATTGACTTGTCTCCGCTGAACACCTTTGTTTTTATTTTTACATGACGGCTCGAAGAATAGAGGATTCCTTTCAGTCTCCCTCCTCCGGTATTTACAATCTGAAAGGTTCCCTCATACAATTCATCCGGCAGAAAAGATTTATTAATCTCATTCAGAGTTGCGTTGTCAAAATCTGTATCCTTTCGCTTTGCCGTATTTAAATTTATGGACACTTTTGGAGTTTCATAATCAATGATACCCAATGATAACTTGTCTATCAATTCTTTCATATTTATCTCTCCCTAAAACATTTTATTTTACAGAAAATTACTCCGCTTTTCCTATGATGTATGCTTGAAATATTTATAGTGCCGCGGGCACTTTGTTCTTTTCTACCCCTAAACAATCTGCTGATTTTTGATTTTTTCCATATACTCTTTCATAGTCTTTTCATATCCCATATTTGTCGGCTCGTAAAAATACTGCCCTGCCAGTGCATCTGGAAGATATTGTTGCTCTACATAATGATTTGGATAGTCATGAGCATACTTATAACCTATGCCACGGCCAAGAGCTTCTGCTCCTTTATAACCGGATTCCTTCAAATGCGCAGGAACCTCCAGCCCACTTTCCGCTTTTGAACTCTCCTCTATTATCTGCATTGCCCTGTTAATGGCGAGATAGCCTGCATTGCTCTTTGGCGCGCACGCTACATAGATAGCCGCCTGCGCCAGTGGAATCCTCGCTTCCGGCATACCAAGCTGATGTACCGCATTCGCAGCGGCAACTGCTACAGTAAGTGCGTTTGGATCCGCATTTCCAACATCTTCGGAAGCACAAATCATAATACGCCTTGCAATAAAGGTAACACTCTCTCCTGCATACAGCATTTTTGCCAGATAATAAACTGCCGCATCGGGGTCAGACCCCCGCATGCTCTTAATAAAAGCAGAAATGGTATCATAATGATTATCTCCACTTTTATCATATCGGACAGCTCTTTTCTGAATACACTGCTGTGCAACCTCCAGTGTAATATGAATTTTGCCAGAAGCATCTCTGTCTGTAGTCAAAATTCCAAGCTCAACTGCATTTAATGCTCGTCTTGCATCTCCGCCAGAGATTTCTGCGAGAAATTCTGCCGCATCGTCATCAATGACTGCCTGATAAGAGCCCATTCCCTTTTTTTCACTATAAACAGCTCTGTGAATCAGTTCTAGAATATCTTCTTTTTCCAATGGCTTCAATTCAAAAATTACAGACCGCGATATCAGAGCGTGGTTTACTTCAAAATATGGATTTTCAGTCGTAGCTCCAATTAAAATCAAAGTTCCGTCTTCTACAAAAGGAAGCAGATAATCCTGCTGTCCCTTATTAAAACGATGAATCTCATCAATAAACAGAATTGTCTTCTTTTCATACATGCCAAGCGTATTCTTTGCCTGCTCCACTATCTGCTCCATATCCTTTTTATTTGCTGTTGTGGCATTAATTTGATGAAAACAGGCACTAGTTGTATTTGCAATTACTTTTGCAAGCGTCGTCTTTCCTGTTCCCGGAGGTCCATACAAAAGAATGGAGCTTAGCTTATCCGCCTGAATTGCCCGATATAAAAGCTTGTCTTTCCCGATAATATGCTTTTGTCCGACTACTTCCTCCAGCGTTTCAGGACGAAGCCTTGACGCAAGAGGTGATTCTTTTTCCTTTTTTACCTCGCTCATATATTCAAATAAATCCATAAATTGCAGCTCCCTTATAAAATTTAATTTCAGGTTATAAAGTCAATTTTATTTTCTTTAAAATTCTTGCCTTGCAGGTATATTCTTCTTTATTCTCTATTATAACCCTGTGATTTTTTAAGTCAACTATTACTTTTATCGGAAGTTTCGAACCTGCGGTTTCCACTGACACCTCCATAACCTCTTTTCGGTCTGCTTTTCTTATTCTTTTTCTGACATAAAATTCTGCCGCCGCCGCAAGAACATCATCATCTCTCTTATTATCGGCATAATCTGCATGAATATCTCCCTGTTGACATTTTCTGTTGATATAGGCTATCTTCTGTGCCTTTAAAACCTTGAGCCCCATCATCTGAGATGCCACTTCCATATAATCCTTTTTCTCAACCTCCTCGTCTACCAGTACAATATTTTCAAAACTGTTTTTTCTGCGGACACAGGCAAGATAAATATCATAAACATTCGGTGTATTCCCAAGAAGCTTGTCAATGGCAATGCTGTATGTTTTGTGAAGCATAGGCGTAGTAAACAGAATGATTCCCAAAAATACAGCAGAAACAAAGGACAGGGAAGTTATTTCAAAAAATCTGCCCAAAAAAACTGTCATAATAATAAATATAAAAATAATCACATCGCACATCACTATTCTCAATTTGTTAAACGGCTTGCATACCTTAAATAACTCTACTAATGAAGCAATGGCAAGTCCCAGAAACGCTAGTGTGTGTATTTCTTCTTCACCAATTCGAAAAATTCTGCCAAAAATTTCTGCTGCCATTATATTCGTAATTACAATCAAGCCGCCCGGAACCGCAAGCTTTAAAACGTTCATCAAAAATTTTCCCTTTACGCGGTTCAGGTTCGGCTCCATTGCCAAAATAAATGACGGAATCCCAATCGCGAGGGAACCAAGCAAAGTAAGCTGAATCGGCTGAAACGGATATTCCGCCTTAAAAAAAATAAAAATAAGTGCAAGTATTGCAGAATAAATAGTCTTTGTCAAATACAGCGCTGCGGAACGCTGTATATTGTTAATTGTTCGTCTGCCCTCTGCTACAATATCTGGCATGGAGGCAAAATCAGAATCCATTAATACAAGCTGTGACACATTGCGTGCGGCATCGCTTCCCGACTGCATGGCAATGCTGCAGTCAGCCTCTTTCAGTGCCATAACATCATTTACTCCGTCTCCTGTCATAGCAACTGTATGTCCTTGCTCCTTCAACGCCTGTACCAGCTTTAATTTCTGCATAGGCGTTACCCTGCCAAATACTGTATACTGTTCTGCCGCCTCTTTGATATCTTCATCTGTCACCAATGTAGAAGCATCCACATATTTTTCAGGAAAAAGAACTCCTGACCTCTTAGCAATATTTGAGACAGTTTCAGGATTATCTCCGGATATAATTTTAATTGCTACCCCTTGATTTTTAAAATATTGCAGCGTTTCCGGCGCGCTTTTCCTAATTCTGTCTGTAAGCAGCAGAAATGCACATGCAGTCAGGTTTTCTGGAAGATTTTTTTCTTTACAGTGATTTTTGGAATGTGCCAGAACTAACACCCTGACGCCGTCTTTTGCAAATTTGGAGGCGTGCTCTTTTAATTTTTTATTCGTTTCCCGAAATACAAACTCCAAAGCCCCTAATACATAAGTCCCTTGATTTTCAAAATCTACCAGACTCCATTTTTTATCGGAAGAAAAGCTGATTTTCTTTCTTACTTGATAATCTTTTACTTTCTTTTCTAAAAATTCCTGCCTTTTTTCATACAGCTTTCCGGAATATTCTTTTAATGCCTGAAAGGTCGGATTATCATCATTCAATCCATTTGTGAAAAAGTAAATCATTTCATCGATCTGGCTGGCGCTGAATGTTTCGTCGATTATTTCAACGCCTTCGACGTCCATTACGCCTTCTGTAATAGTTCCTGTCTTATCCAAACATAATGTATCTACTCTTGCAAGCGTTTCGATGCAATACAATTCTTGAACCAACGTATGCTTCTGCCCAAGCCGGATTACGCTGACTGCAAGAACTACGCTTGTCAGCAGCACAAGCCCTGACGGTATCATTCCAATCACCGCCGCCACTGTACTGACTACCGCATCTGAAAAAGTATTTTCGTCAATTCTTACCTGATTGAAAAAAAGCAGGCAGGCAAGCGGAATTAATGCAATACTGATAAATTTTATAATTGCTTTAATAGATTTCAACATTTCGGAATTTGGCTTTTTTAAATATTTGGCCTGTCCTGTAATTTTATTGACATAATTATCTCTGCCGACATGAACAGCCTTTGCCAGTATAGTTCCAGAGATAACAAAACTTCCTGATAACACTTCATCTCCTGTCTTTTTATAGACAGGGTCGCTTTCTCCTGTTAAAAGACTTTCGTTTATCTCACATTCACCTTCTATAATTACGGCATCCGTACAAATTTGATTGCCGTTTTTTAGAGAAAATACATCGTCTAAGACAAGGTCCTCAATGCGGATATCATAAAATTTCCCCTCTCTCAATACCTTTACTACCGGCTCTGATAAAAGAGAAAGTTTGTCAATCACTCTTTTTGAGCGTATCTCCTGAACCACGCCAATCAAAATATTCCAAAAAACCACGCCCAGAAAAAGCATGTTTTTATAAGAATGTACCATAATCAAACAGCCAGCTAGAAAAAGATTGATAAAGTTAAATAATGTAAATGTATTGGAATAAATAATCTGCCCGATACTCTTTGTTTTTACAGAAAAATTCCCGTTTGCAAGTCCCCTCTTTTTTCGCTCCTCTACTTCCTGTTTGCTAAGCCCCTGAATTTTTTTGTTGTTTAAATAATCCATTTGTGTTTTACAGGATGCCTCCTTATTAATATTTTATATGGTATAATGTCATCAAGCGTAGCAAAGCGTAGTTTGATGACCTGCGCACGCATCCGCGTGCTTCCTTATGGTATATAGTTTACTTATAATCTTGAGCTACGTCAATGATTTCTTTTTTAATATTTACAATCTTTTGAAAAAGAATATAAATATTAAAAAATTTTGTGGTTTAAGCAAAAAATCAGGAACTTCTGTTTATTTTTACAGAAATTCCTGATTCTTTGCTGTATGCTTATATCTTACTTCAAGTTATAGAGATATTAACATATCTTTTTCTATTTGTTTAAGTTCTTTCTCTGTTAAGCCGGTTACTTTTATAATAATTCCTGCGTCTATTTTTTCTTCAAGCATTTTTTTTGCAATCTGCCTTCTATTTTCTCTTCTGCCTTCTTCTCTGCCTTCTTCTCTGCCTTTTTCGATATTTTCCATATCTCTCATTAATAAAGTCATATACTCATGCCTCCATTCCCTGTTTTTCTTTGCTTCCCTTACAGCAGCATCAAGCTTTTGCACATAAGGGTCCTTTGTTTTCTTTCCCATTACATAATCCAGAAAAGCTTTTAATTCCGGACTAACGTCACCCATTCTGCTGCTTGCATGTGAACTACCCCCACTTAGCTTCGCTTTAAAGTGAGGGCTTCTTGCTTCAACCACTACTGCTTACCAATACTTTTTTGTACCAATAAGTCTTACACAATGTCCACAAGCGTTTGGTTTGGCTGATTCCCCGCCTACCACTCTGTATTTATCAGGCAGCAGACGCAGGCGCCTGCTGTACAATTCAGACTGCTTCCCTAAGCAGCCTCAGCCCTTCATTCCGAATATTCACTGCTGCGTTATAATCCCTGTCCATTACAATACCACACCTGCATTTATATACCCTGTCTGTCAATTTTAACTTTTGTTTTCTCCCACAGCAGCTGCACAGCTGTGACGAAGGGTAGAATTTATCCACTTTTATAAGGTATTTGCCTCTTTCTGACAGTTTATACCCAAGCATCCGCAAAAATAACCCATACCCATTATCAAGGGTAGCTTTCCCATTCCCAAACCCTTTATTAGATATCGCTTTCATATTCAGGCTTTCCACACATACCACATCGTACTGGTTGGCTATCCCAGTCGATTTTTTATGCAGTCCATCCAGCCTCTGGTTTGAAATATGTTTATGAATTTTTGCTACTCTTTTCTTTTGCTTTTTATAATTATTTGACTGCTCTTCCCCTTTTTTTGAGCCCTTCCTGCGTGCAAGCTTCCTCTGGGCTTTTGCCAGTTTTTCATGGCTTTCGCGGTAATATTTATGCATATCCGCTTTGCATCCATTACTGTCCATATACAGACCATCTGATTTATAATCCAGCCCTATCGCATTTCTGGTAGTTTTCGATACTGGGGTTATTTCTATGTCATACTCAAATAATACAGACACATAAAATTTTCCATCGTTGTCCTGTGATATGGTGGCAGACTTTATTCGGGAGCCTTCCTCTGGCTGTCTGTGGATTTTTGCTTTTACCATCCCTGTTTTGGGAAGTTTTATCATATTGCCCATAATGGCAACTGTCCCATTCTGGTTATTTGTAGTATAAGATTTCCTGCTGTATTTTGCAGATTTATACTTTGGGAACCCGGAATGGTTTTTCCCTGAAAACCTGTTTTTCAACGCCTGCTGCAGATTTAACTGTACATTTGCAAGGGCGAGGCTGTCCACTTCTTTTAAGTAAGGATATGTTTGCTTATACATGGCGGGTGTCTGCTTCCCAAAGGATTTTGTATCTTTATAAGACTGAATTTTGTCAGAAAGCATAAGGTTATAGACTTTCCTGCAGCATCCAAAAGTTTTTACAAAAAAGACTGCCTGTCCAGATGTAGGGTACAGCCTGTATTTGATTGCTTTATTTGCCATAGTTTTCCTTCCTGTTTTTATAAGTGAATATGTAAAATACCATAAAATTCAGGTTCTGGCAACCTGTAGTTTGTGCCGATTCATCCCGCCACCTTAGAGGTGGGAGACTTCTCGGCACGTCTAGTTTAAATTTAAAATTATAATTTAATTATAACATATTCTTTCGGATTTTTCTATAGCATTTATGAATTTTTTCTGCGTTTTACATTTATTTTTTCTATTTTTAATGGATGCAGGTTTGTAAAAAACAAGAACCTCTTTCTATTTTTAAGAAGTTCTTGTTTTTTATTATATATTTAAATTTTATTTCATAAAAACAAGTTTAAGAATATGTACAAATAAAATTACTTGCTATTATCTGAAACATTATATTTTTTAGGTATGCATATAACACTTGCCGTTGCTATACATATAATAAGATAGAACAAAAGCATAGCGGTATCGCCCGTTTTTGGCGAATCCTCTTTAGAAACAGAATTTCCCATAGATTCAGAACTATTTGTAATTTCAGAATTATTTGCAGATTCTGGACTATTTATAGTTACATCTGCAGGTGTTTTATTTCCATTATCGTTCTCTTGTATCTTTGGCTCTTCACTGGTAAGTAAATAAGATGAACAGTGGTTCTGTTTTACTGTCACATATCCATCATTATCAACCAACACCTTCTGTACTTCTGCAAAAGTGTTATCTTCCTTCAATAATGAGTAATACAGCGTTTGTCCTGTATATTTGGTTCCAGCCAAAAATCGAATAGATGCTTCTGCTGGAAGTTCACCAGAATAATTGTAGATAATTTGCAATACAAAATTATCTTTAGTTACATAAAATGGTAAATCCGAATTATATATTTTATTTATAACTGTACCAAAATTATAACTGTCTTTTCCATGTACTGCGTTCATAGTGTCTTTGGCAAAAGTAAATGTTACATCATTGTTTGCTTTAATAACTATATCTTTTGTCTTGTTTTCGTTTAAAATTGTTCCAAAATCAGAAGCAGAAATAACATTGTTCGCTACAATATCTACAACATATTCTGACGAATCTAAATTCGATATAGATTTAAATGGAATATTATTTTCCAAAGCATAGATGTGAGCATAAGAATTTTCTACTCCGTAAATGGTAAGGTTATCACACATCAAAAATGCTTTTTTTCCTATACTGGTTACTCCTTTTGGTAACTCAATACTTGTTAAATTCTCACAACCTGAAAATGCACCATCTCCTATACTGGTTACTCCTTTTGGTAACTCAATACTTGTTAAATTCTCACAACCT
>CAJUDQ010000010.1:52670-52979 GCA_910585215.1 uncultured Lachnospiraceae bacterium
GAAAATGCATCATCTCTAATACTGCTTATTCCTTCTAGCAGTTCCACCCTACTTTTTCCACTTGGGCATGCTATTAATATTGTGAAATCTTCATTATATAAACACCCATCATAAGAAACATATACATTATTTTCTGGTGAAATATTTATACTCATTAATTTAGTACAACCTGAAAATGGACCATTTCCTATACTGGTTATTCCTTCTGGCAACTCAATACTTGTTAAATTCTTACAATTTGAAAATGCACCATTTCCTATACTGGTTATTCCTTCTGGCAACTCAATACTTGTTAATCCAGTACAACCT
>CAJUDQ010000010.1:53079-97690 GCA_910585215.1 uncultured Lachnospiraceae bacterium
TTTCCTATACTGGTTATTCCTTCTGGCAGCTCGATACTTGTTAATCTAATACAATCTGAAAATGCACTATTTCCTATACTGGTTATTCCTTCTGGTAACTCAATACTTGTTAATCCAGTACAAACTGAAAATGCACCATTTCCTATACTAGTTACTCCTTCTGGAACTACCACTTTTTCTGCATTTCCTTTATACTTTATAAGAACTCCATTTTCATCAATTACAAAATCCTCCATATTTACTTCATCTGCATAAATCATTTCCGTAAATGCTGACATTGGACTTCCCAGAGCCAATACTGCTGATAGCGCCGCTATTCCAACGCATAACCCAAATATTTTTTTCATAAATTTCATTCTCCTTTACACTGAAATATCATTTTTGACAATCTTATTTTACCCCCCCCCAGTATATTATGTCAAGTGCTTTTCACTAAACTTACCAAATATAAATACTATTTTGAATCCCTCTTACATTCATCTGCTGAAACAAAACGTACAGTGAAAGATCGTCTATCCTTCTCTCTGTAACTTTTTGCTTTTCCATGAATAAACTATTTCTATAACAAGCAGGAGAACTTTACTTACTATGAATAACAACTATCGTATGATTGTAAAATCCGCCTCCTATTATGCGAGAAACCACCTTACCCCCGATGCATACCAGACAATCCCCTGCGCTGCCATAATTGACACCGGAATTTTCCCGCATCATGACCTTGCAGGCCGCATTACAGGCTTTTATGACACTATAAACAAAAGACCTGCCCCTTATGACGATAATGGTCATGGAACACATATTGCAGGAATCATCGCAGGCCGCTGCATCAATGCTCCCTGGAAATACAATGGTGTATTTCCTCTCTGCCGTCTGTTTGGAGTAAAAGCTCTGAATCATAAAGGCTCTGGAAAAATACAGGATTTTATTGCAGGCACGGAATATCTAATTAAACACAGAGAAAAATACCAGATTCGTATAATAAATATTTCTCTCGGCGCAGAATATGACAACTCCGAAGAACATCATGCACTGATTGACTGTGTAGAACATGCATGGGACTGCGGAATCACTGTATGTGCTGCTGCCGGAAACAATGGTCCCCGAAAAGGAAGCATTACCGTTCCCGGAATCAGCAAAAAAATAATTACGGTAGGAACTTATGATGACAATATTCCCATTATGGTAGATTCTTCCGGAAAAAAACTCTCTCATTACTCCGGCAGAGGACCTACCAGTGAATGTATTATAAAGCCTGATATTCTCTGTCCGGGAGCCGGCATTGCAAGTCTGAAAAACACCCCAAACGGATATACCATAAAAAGTGGAACTTCCATGTCCACCCCTATTATTACAGGAGTTTTAAGCCTTATTCTGACAGCACATCCGGATGTCTCTCCCAAAGAACTGAAAAAAGCTGTCAAGGAATCCCATCCACCTGACAGCTTAAAATTTGACAGTTTATTATTTTTTTCAAAATTCTGATGTACTGCGGGATTGCCCGCGGTACATTTTTCTTCATATTCATACAAAACTTCCATTGTCTTTCAACTGACTGCATATGATAATTTACTTCTCACCAATACTACATTTATGCAAATTCTTTGCGCAGCCTTTTAATTATCTTTTTTTCCAGTCTGGAAATATATGACTGTGATATTCCCAGTAAATCTGCCACCTCCTTCTGTGTCATTTCCAGCCCATCTTCTCTGTTTAATCCATACCTCAGCTCCACAATCATTTTCTCTCTTTTTGACAGCTTATTGATTGCTTTATTCAGCATCTTAATTTCAGCCTCATCCTCAATATTTTTGTATACTACATCCTCATCTGTTCCCAGAATATCCGAAAGAAGCAGCTCATTTCCATCCCAGTCCACATTTAGAGGCTCGTCAATGGACACTTCCATTTTCGTCTTATTATTTCTTCTTAAATACATCAATATTTCATTTTCAATACATCTCGATGCATATGTAGCAAGCTTTATATTCTTCTCTTTATTATATGTATTAATTGCCTTGATTAGTCCAATTGTTCCTATGGAAATCAAATCTTCCACACCGACTCCCGTATTTTCAAACTTTTTTGCAATATACACTACAAGTCTTAAATTGTGCTCAATCAAAACTGCTTTGGCACTGCCGTCTTCCTCCGTTCCAAGTTTATTCAGAATTTTCGCCTCCTCTGCAGGTGAAAGCGGAGGCGGAAGAATTTCAGAACCTCCAATATAATGTATCTCTCCTGCAGGCGTCATAAATAAATTTTTGATTGTAGGAATCATTTTAAATTTTAATCCATTACCAATTGACATATTTATAACCATGTATCTATACTCCTATTCAATATCATTTTATATTTTCCTTTGGCACACAGTTCTCCCTGATATATTCCAAGATAGGCCGGACCTGTATCAATTTCTGTGTCTTTGATATTTATCACAACTCTTTCACATTCAAAAGCAGTCATAATTCCATTCTTTTTCCCAAGTGAATTATAGGGTATAATCCTTATTTTTTCATTTATGTTTATCTTTTCATTTATGCCTATCTCTTTATTTATGCTCTCTTCATTTATGTCTATCTTTTTCTGTATGTCCTGATTTTTTTTCAATAAATTACTGGCAGTTTCATAGTCCACAATATGTACTGGCGAGCCGCTTATCGGCTCTTTTAAAGAATTTCCTGAATCAAACAAGGCATTCACTGTCTGACGCATACCTCTGTGATATAGTATTACCTTTATAATATCCTGCTTTGCTCCAGTTCTTCCCATTTTTATTTTTATGATATGTATAATATAATTCATAATCAGATAAGAACCACCTGCAAAAACAAGAAATGTAATAAAATTCATGCCCTTTAATATCATCTGAAAATTTGTATAAAAATAAACTGCATTTAATATTCCTCCCGACAAAAATGCTGTAACATACAAATAAAAGCAGATTTTGATATTTTCTTTTATACTTTTTTTTCGAAAAGTGACGATACACATAATAAAACTGATAACAAGATATGCAAATATCTGATTTATTATTCTGAATTTTATCGGAAATATCATATTCAATGTTAAAATTCCCGCCCCCGAAAATGCTCCGAACAGATAAGAAGTGGTGTGAATTTGATTTTCTTTCAAAAGCTTTCCGGTAATTTTTAATAAAATATAATCCATAATAAAATTTGTAACAAAAAAAATATCTGCATAAAATACGTACTTCAAAACTTTATCCTCCGGTCTGAAAAACGTATAATTACAATCACCCTTAAGCTGGTTGCATGAACTATTATGCCGAAATATTATATAAATATTGTCAATATATCGTAAAAATAAAGTAAAAAAGTGCCTTTCGGCACTTTTAATGTAGTTTAATTCCTTTTGTAATAAAAGACAAGGCAATTCATTTTCTCATAGACAGAAAATAAATTGCCTTGCTGTGAAAATCAGTTTTAATCTTTCTTTCTTAAAAAATCCGGTATTTTAATTGTGGAACCGGAGTTTTGTGTTGTTTTTGTTTCACCTATCTTTGAGACATTGCCTGTCCTTGTCTGCATTGTCTGCACTCTTGGCTGTATGGTTGATGTAGCAGCAGTCTGTCTTGTGCTGGTACTGATAATCGGTCTTACACTGCCCGTACTGACGTTTTTTGTTACAGTATTTATATTTCCCTGTGGTTTCACAGTATTGTTAAATACCGGTGCCTCTACCGGAGGCTCAATTTCCTCCTCAAGACCAGTGGCAATGACTGTAATAGTACAGGTATCCGGCTCAGAATCATCATATCTGGCACCAAAAATAATATTTGCCGTTTCACCGGCCAGCTCCTGAACATAGCTTGCTGCTTCATTTGCCTCCATAAGTCCGATATCACCGGCAATATTGATAATAATATGAGAAGCTCCCTTAATCGTTGTTTCAAGCAGAGGGCTTGTAACTGCCTTCTGAACTGCTTCATTTGCCTTGTCATCGCCTTTTGCTCCACCTATGCCGATATGGGCAATTCCTTTGTCCTTCATAACAGTCTGAACATCGGCAAAATCAAGATTAATTAATGCAGGTACATTAATCAAATCTGTAATTCCCTGAACAGACTGCTGTAACACTTCATCGGCCTTTTTTAATGCCTCTGGAAAGGTTGTCCTGCGATCTACAATTTCCAACAGCTTGTCATTTGGAATGACAATCAATGTATCTACATTTTCTTTTAAGCGTTCAATACCATTAATTGCGTTTGTCATACGCATTTTTGATTCAAATTTAAAAGGCTTTGTCACAACGCCGACAGTAAGAATCCCCATATCCTTTGCGATTCCTGCAATTACAGGCGCTGCTCCAGTACCTGTACCACCGCCCATGCCGCAGGTGACAAACACCATATCGGCTCCTTTCAGCTGTTCAGCCAGCTCTTCAACATTTTCTTCAGCGGCCTTTGCACCAATTTCAGGCTGCGCTCCCGCGCCGAGACCCTTGGTAAGTTTTTCTCCAATCTGAATAATAGTTGGCGCCTTACACAACTGTAATGCCTGTTTATCTGTGTTGATTCCGAGAAATTCAACACCTGCTATCGCTTCATCTATCATTCTGTTTACGGCATTATTGCCTGCACCACCAACGCCTACTACAATTATCTTAGCGGCAGTTTCTGCTTCATTTGTCATAATTTCAAGCAAGGTTTTATCCTCCTCATACTTCTGATTTATTATATAAGAGATTTTATAAACATTCTTCCTATTGACGCAATTTTGACTAAACCTGCATGTGGTGTGTCTGCACTTCGCATACATGATGTCGCGGTAAAAAGAAGTCCCTCGTTATATAATATCTTTTTTTTGTCAAATAATCAATATGTTTTTTTCAAATTTGTTAAATTTTTTGATTTTAGTCTCTTTTGAATGTATATCCTTTGTCACTTGTGCTATATTCATGCATATCAAGTACTCCGTCGACATTTTCCAAAACAGTGATAATACTGCTTAAATCATTTATTTTTTCACTTAAAAAATTGTCATCTTCTCCAAGCTCTACCCTTACTTTATCTAAATAAAGGGTAATTTCCAGCTTTTTATTAATATCAATATAATCGGTATGAATCCCATAATAATCAATTAACTGTGTAATATCCAGAAGCGTATCAAAGGTAGCCTTGTCCTTTACAGGAATTTTTTCATTTACCACAATATGGTCAAATTCAATTCCGCGTATATTTACAATCCCTTCCAGCTCTGTATCTGTAACCTCCACAACAATGCCATCCTTATCAAAATACATACAGGTCCCCATATATTTCAAATAACCGATAATACTTTTTTCATATACATTTATTTTAAATTCTGTCAGCGATACCATTTCAACATCATATTTTTCAATAAAAGGAATCTCCTTATTGTCAAGAAAAAAGGATTGAAACAAAAAAACAAATGGATTTCTGTCCATATCCTTTTTAAACAGATATG
The DNA here is from genome assembly GCA_910585215.1 of uncultured Lachnospiraceae bacterium. GTDB lineage: Bacteria > Bacillota > Clostridia > Lachnospirales > Lachnospiraceae > CAG-303. Next base: position 58,527 of record CAJUDQ010000010.1, read on the forward strand.
CTTCTATACTTTCCTGTGAGCATTTTTCATTGCCTTCACAGGTAATAACGGAAATCCTCAGTGTAGCCGCAAAAAGAAGCATTCCCATGACAACTGCCAGCAGAAAAAAAATAATGATTGTTTTCACTTTTGGTCTTTTTTTCAATCTTTTCCTCTTTCCGCTATTCCAGCCTTATTCTCTTTGATACCGACAGTACAAGCCCCATTTCCGCAAGAAGCAGCACCACCGAGGTTCCTCCATAGCTGATAAACGGAAGTGTAATACCAGTATTTGGTATTACATTCGTAACAACTGCAATATTTAAAATAACCTGAATGGAGATATGAGCCATAACCCCGATTACAATCATGGAGCCATAAAGGTCCTCAGCATTATTTGCAATAATCATAAAGCGCCAAATCATTAATAAAAACAGCAAAATTACAGCAATACCACCAAAAAGACCAAGCTCTTCACAGATAATGGAAAAAACCATATCATTCTGTGCCTCCGGTACATAACCAAGCTTTTGAACACTCTGACCAAGTCCTTTTCCTGTCAGTCCACCCGAACCAATCGCATACAGAGATTGTAATGTCTGATACCCCTTTCCCTGCGCATAACTTTCAGGGTCCAGCCATGCTGCCACACGCTCACTTCGAAAACCGGAACCGGTAAAAAGGTATACCAGAATTACAGAAACTCCGGCAATACCGAGAATAATATAATGACTGTATTTTGGACTGGCAATAAAAAGCATAACAAACGCAATACCTACAATAATCAGGGCAGAGCTCATATTTTTGGTAATGATAAGAATACTTCCTGCCATTGGTATACACAGTGCAAAAATTTTTGCTGTAATAGAAATTTTTCGAATATTTTGTCTGTTATTGCTGATAATAACTGCAAGCAGCAAAATCAACGATATTTTCGCAACCTCCGCCGGCTGAACACTGACTCCTGCAATGCGAATCCATCTTCTTGCACCGTTTGCTTCGTATCCAAGAGGCGATAATACCAGAAATATCATAATAATAGAAACAATATAACCGACTACTCCTGTCCATACAAACTTTCGATAATTCATATTTGCAACGATAAACATAGCGATAAGTCCCAGTATGGTTGCCTGAAGCTGTTTTCTCAAATAATATGTAGAAGAGCCAAATTCAATCGCTGCATTGTATGAGCTGGTGCTGTAAAGCATCAGAAGGCCAAAGGCCAGCATAAAAATAATTAAAAACAGCAAGCTGTAGTCAAAATAGCTTTTTTTCACTGGTTTCTTTTTTACGAAATTTTTGCTTTTTATAGATTGTCTGGAATTTACCGGTGGACTGGCACTGTGATTTCTGCTGCTCATGCTGCGCCTCCTTTTAATTCAAATCCTTTACATACTGTTTAAAGAGTTTTCCTCGTTCCTCATAACTTTTAAACATATCCCAGCTTGCACAGGCAGGCGATAAAAGAACTGCTTCTCCACTCTCTGCCTCTTTTGCAGAAACTTCTACCGCTTCCTTAAGTGTACCAACCTTTTTTATATTTGTAAAGCCATGATTTTCTGCTGTTTTTGCTATTTTATCCTTTGTCGCACCCAGTAAAACAAGGCATTTGATTTTATCACCAAAGGCACTTATCCACTCATCGTATTCCGAATTCTTATCATAGCCTCCTGCAATCAGCACCGTTTTTCGCTCCATTGCCTCTAAAGCCTTTCTGGAAGCATCTGTATTTGTTCCCTTGGAATCATTATAATAGATTACATTATCTATTTCAGTTACATATTCAATTCTATGTTCTATGGCTTCAAAAGCTCTGATTGTATTTAAATAGACAGTATCTGGAATGTTGGCCGCCTCTGCAATTGCAATTGCCGCCATTACATTTTCAGCATTATGAATCCCTACCAGCTTCATTTCCTTTGTGTTTATAAGAAAGGTATCCTTGCCATTTTCTGCCAGATAAATATTTCTGTTTTTATCCATATAAATACCATTTTCCAGCTTTGTTTTACTGCTGAAAAATACTATTTTGCATTTCAGTTCTTTTGAACGCTCTCTTAATACTTTATCCTCATAATTCAGTACACAAACATCTTGTTCCGTCTGATTTCTTGTAATACTTAATTTTGTATTAATATAACATTCCATTGTTTTGTGCCGATCCAAATGGTCCGGTGTAATATTTAACACCGCTGAAATCACAGGATGGAAATCATGAATGGTTTCCAGTTGAAAGCTGCTTATCTCTGCGGTAGTCACAGAGGTTTTTTTTGTTCTCCCCGCCATAAGAGTATATGGAGTTCCAATATTTCCTACTATAAAGGTGCTTTCAAAATAATCTGCCATAATTTGTCCAGTAAGGGCTGTAGTGGTAGTTTTTCCATTTGTTCCTGTAATTCCTATCACTCTTCCCTTTGAACAGTGATAGGCAAGCTCTATTTCACCCCATACAGGTTTGTTTTTTGACAAAATTATTTTCATACAGGCGGCATCCATTGGAATACCTGGACTGACCACACATAAATCAATGTCCTCTACAATTTCCTCCAAAAGTTCACCGAGAACAATCTCTACATGGTCCAAATCCTGAACACATGCAACACGCATTTTTTCATATAATACATCCTCCGAAAACGCAGTATTTCCATCATATAAGATTACCTGTGCTCCTGCTGTTTTCAAAAGTCCCACAGCTCCAATACCGCTGATTCCCGCACCTGCCACAAGTACAAGCTTATCTTTAAGTTCCATCTCCATATCCTCCAGTTCATATTTTTTAAAAGCCCTTGAGTGCCAGCAGACACATTAAGGCTGTAATAATCGTAAACAGTACTACTATTCTTGTTTCCTCCCATCCGCACATTTCAAAGTGATGATGCAGAGGAGCCATTTTAAAAATTCTTTTTCCTCCCGTTATCTTGAAAAAAGTCACCTGCAGCATAACGGAAAGAACCTCCAGTAAATAAACAAATGCTACCATTGCCAGAAACAGAGGTATTTTCAATATAATTGCCGCAGAAGCAACAAATCCTCCCAGAGCCAGAGAACCGGTATCTCCCATAAAAACCTTTGCAGGATACACATTAAACAGTAAAAATCCCAGAAGACTTCCAGTAACAGCCGCTGTAATAATATATAAATCCTTCTGAAAATCAATTGCTGCAACCGTCAGAAATACAGAAATCAAAATGGTAACTCCGCTTTCAAGCCCATCCAGTCCGTCTGTGAAATTTGCTCCATTTACAGTACCAAGCATGACTAAAAACAAAAAAGGATAATATAGTATTCCAAGCTCTATACTTTCTCCTGTAAAGGGAATTAAAATCTCTGTTCCCATTTCTTCATAGCGATATAAATAGCACAAAAAGATAAGCGTTATAAAAATTTGCAAAATCATTTTTTGTACAGGTTTCAATCCCAGATTTCTTTTCATGACAATTTTAATATAATCATCAAGAAATCCAATCAGTCCAAAGCCAAGAGTGGTATACATTACCGGAATAATTTCTGTATACTCTCTGACAAATACCAGTGAAGTAACTACAACCGCCCCAAGAATAATAAGACCTCCCATAGTCGGAGTACCTGATTTTCTGAAATGGCTTCGCGGTCCCTCCTCCCTGACCTGCTGAGCCATTTTAAACTTCTGTAAAAATGGAATAACAATGGGCGTAAGCAGTACACTGGTAAAAAATGAAATAAGTATTGCCACTAAAATATCTGTCTGCATTTTTTCACCTTATTTTTTCCGAATTGATATTTTTTCCGAATTGACATTTTTTCCAAATTGATATTTTTCAAATTCATATCTATATTCTTTGGTGTATTTTATTGTATATAAAATTACATACAGATTTATATATACTGAATTACTGCTCTGCTTTTTTTATGTTCAAATAAGGCAGTATATTTTCATAAAGTGAACGAATAACCGGTGCCGCTATGGTTCCTCCATAATAAATCCCCTCCGGCTCATCAATCATGCATATGGCTATCACCTGCGGGTCATCCGCCGGTGCGAATCCAATATAAGAACCGATATATTTTCCACTGCCTCTGGGCAGTTTTTCTGAAGTAGCTGTCTTGCCACCTATATTGTATCCTTCCACCTGTCCGTTTTTTCCTCCTCCTGCACTTACTACCTGAGTGAGAATATATTTCATATTTTCTGAGGTCTGGGCAGACACTGCGCCCTCTTTTGTCTCATATTCAAAAGTTTCTGTCAAATTTCCCTCATCATCGCATACTCCTATGGCAAAATGCGGAGTAATCAGTGTTCCTCCATTTATTACAGCACTGGCGGCTCTCAAAAGCTGCAAAGGTGTAATCTGAAAAGACTGGCCAAATGACATGGTTGCCATTTCCACAAGTCCGACATTTTCCAGCTTATGTATAATTGTTCCTGCTTCGCCGGGCAAATCCACTCCCGTTTTTTCTAAAAGTCCCAACTTTTCCAGATAATAAAAATATCTCTCTGGTCCAACTCTCAGTCCCACATCAATAAAAACAGGATTGCAGGAGTTCATGGTTGCCTCCACAAAATTTTCGCTTCCATGTCCTATTGTTTTATGACATTTGATTCTTCTGTCCTCTACCATTCGATAACCCGGACATGAAAATGTACTGTCCAATGTAACGACTCCCTCTTCAAGTCCCGCCGTAGCAGTGATTATTTTAAAGGTAGAACCCGGCTCATAGGTATCATTGATACATGGATTCCGCCACATTTTATTCAACAGATTTTGATATTCCTCTGTTCCTTTTTTTTCGTCTGTCTCATAATTGAGCGTATAGGGACTGTTCAGATTAAATTCAGGTATGCTTACCATTGCATAAATCTCACCATTTTGAGGATTCATTACAATAATGGATACATAATTCGCATTTTTTTCCTCCAGTACCTTTTGTGCTGCCTGTTCTGCATATTTTTGTATGTTTACATCCAAAGACAGCATGATATTTTTTCCTGGAATCGCTTCTTTTCTTCCCTCCACTACATGGTCAAGCTCCACACCCCTTGCATCCGTCAGAGTCTGAATTTCTCCGTCTACTCCCTTTAAATAATCCTCATATTCCACCTCTATTCCAATAATACCCTGATTGTCACTTCCTGTAAACCCCAAAACCTTTGATGCCAGACTTTCAAAGGGATAATAGCGCTTATAATCCTCATCCACCTTTACTCCGGCTAAATCATAAGAACGAATTAAATCTCCAGTTTCTTTGGGAACATTTGATTTTATTTTTTCTCTGGAACTGAATTTTTCTACTTTTTTTCGAACAGTTTCCTCCTCCAGCTCAAGTGTTTCTGATAGAATTTTTATTACCTTTTCCCTATCTGTCATCTGACTATAAATAACAGAAACAGTGCAGACTGTCTCATTTGAAGCGATTACCACACCATTTCTGTCAATCAGTTTTCCTCTTGCTGCCTTTATTTGTCTTTCCCTTTCGTGCAGTTTTTTTGCCATACCCGTATAATGCTCTGATTGAAAAATCATCACATAACCCACCCTTACACACAAAAGCAGAAATACAAGAACCACAACGAAAAAAAATAGTACCAGCTTTTTTTTATTGTAAATCCTGCTCCTATATTCGCCTTTCAGTCTGCTATGAAACAATTCTTTCCAGTCCTTACAAAGTATTTCATAATATTTTATTAGTTTTTGCCGAATATATGACTATTTTTTCTGTTATGGTGAAACCGGAACAGCCGTAGTCTCAGTTTCGATATTCCTGTTTGCCCGTTCTTCTTCTCCTATATTTGACGGAGTAGTAGTTTCATTTTCACCCGAAGTCGGTTCTGAAGTTGGCTCTGTGGATGGCTCCGGCTGTGCAGCAGGGTCGGTATCCGGTTCTGGTTCCGGTTTTGGCCCATCCTTTTTTGCATTTACATATGGAAGCACCTCTCCCATAATACTGGAAAACAGCGTTCCTGTAATCGATGAGGACTGGTCAGGGTCCACAGGGTCATCTACTAATACATAGCAGACAATTTCTGGTTTTTCATACGGTGCAAAGCCGATAAAGGAAAGAATATACTTTTCAGGATCCACCGTAAGCTTCTGTGCGGTTCCGGTTTTTCCCGAAACAATATAACCGTTTACTGCTGCACTTTTACCAGTTCCAATTTCCACACACTCACGCAAGCCGGTTTTAATATAATCGGAGTTTTCTTTTGTCACGGTCTGTTTTATTACTTCTCCTTTTATATTTTTTACAATACTTCCATTTGGTTTCACAATCTGGCTGATAATATGAGGCTCATAATAGTAACCTCCATTTATCAGAGAACAGAAGCCCGCTGCAAGCTGAATCATTGTAACATTAAAGCATTGTCCGAAGGAGCAGCTTGCCAGATTTAAAGGTGTCATATTTTCCGGCTGAAATAAAAGAGCAGCTGCACTTGCTTCTCCAGGCAAATCAATGCCTGTTCTTGAGCCAAATCCAAATTTTTTCTGATAATTAAAGAAAAGTTCCTGTCCCTCCAGCACGCTAATCTGCATCATGACATCATTACAGGAATATGCCAGTGAATTGGCAAGGGTAATTGTTCCATGTCCTCCGGTCTTGTGACATTTTACATACTGGCCTGGATATTGCTCTCCGCCGTCACAGATAAAAGTGGCATCTTTGCCGACCAATCCCTGCTCCAGAGCAGTTGCTACTGTGAATGCCTTAAATGTGGAACCTGGTTCAAATGTATCACTGATACAATAATTTCTCCATATCTCGTTCAGCTTTTCAATTTTTTGTGCATCTGTCATTGCATCGATTTCTTCCTGCGAATAGAATGGAGCCAAATCTCTTGGATTGTTCAAGTCGTACGTAGTATCTCCTGCCATACCAAGAATTTCCCCATTATTCGGGTCCATCACAATCACTCCGATATGCTTTGGTGTATACTGTTCCTTCCACTGTGCAATATATTTTTCTATAATCGTCTGTATATTAAAATCCAAGGTAGAAATAACATTATTTCCATCGGTTGGATTTTTTATAATTTTTTCCATAATATTGTCGTTGTTGACATAGCCGTATTCCCTGCCGTCGATTCCATTCAACGTATCATTATACTGTTCTTCGATTCCCCAGTTGCCCACATTGCCTGCTACCGTAAAACCAATCAAACTGCTCGCCAGTGTGGAAAACGGATATTTTCTCTCATATTCGCTCTCAAATGTAACTCCCTTTACATATGGATGTTTTTCGGTATCTTCTGAAATCTCTAAAAAATCCTTAATCTGTTCGTAAGAAAGCTGCTTTTGATAAATCAGATAGCTTCTCTTGCTGTTGTCATGAATAAGTGTTGTGAGCTGCTCTTTATCATATCCAAAACATTCATTTAATGCATCTAGTGTAGGGTCCAGAAATTTTTCCTCTGAAAGAATCAGCTTCGGGTCCAGAATCAAATTGTATACCTTAATACTGGTGGCAAGCGTAACACCATTTCTATCTATAATGTCACCTCTCTTGTACGGAAGAACTACATTTCTGTAACTCCGCTGCGATAGCACCTTTACCGTATATTCCTCACCTTTTGCATTATTGATTCTGAGCATTGCAACACTCAAGAAAAATAACGTCAGCAACAGAAATGAAAAAAGTATTACACTTTTTTCACTCATTTTTCTTGTAAACACTGCAGGTATCCGTTTTCTGTTCTGTTTTTTTCCAGTTTTCTTCATAGTCTGTTTATCACTCCGTATCAGGTACATCAGCGTACTGGTTCATAAATTCATCTACATTTTTTTGAAAATATTTGATTTGTTCCTCGTTGGCCATAACCATTCCCAATTCATTGAGCGCTGTATCAATAATTCTGTTGATATCAATATATGCATTGATATCATAAGATACAGCATCATTTTGTGAAGAAATCACTTCTATATTTGATTTAAGTGAATGAACATTCGATTTTATCTCTGAGATTTCCGCCTGATAATTCAGATATCTGACTGCTAAAAATGCAGAAACAAGAACCATTACAGAAAGAAAGACAACATATCCAAGACTCATGGACTCAGACTGCATTCTGCGGTATTTTGCCCTGCTGCTCTCTTTCTCCATTTCCCTCTGCTGATACTTTGACAAAGGTTTTTCCTGACTTTTTCTTGCAGGAGCCGGTATTTCTTCATATCTTCTTGCAGGAGCAGCACTTCCCCGATAATATCCAGAAGCTGTATTCTGTTTTTTTCTGCCTGTCTGATAATCTAGTTTTTTTGCCGTACTGCCTTCTGTATAATATTTCCCTGTATCATATTTCCCTGTGTCATATCCATATGATTTGCGTGCCATAATATCACCTCTTTCAATTTCTCCTATTCCTTTATCCCATCTTCTCAAATACTCTTAACTTTGAACTTTTGGAACGTTTATTTTCCAATATTTCCTTTTCCCCCGGAACAATCGGTTTTCTTGTAATTACCTTTCCCTTTGATTTTTTGCCGCATACACATATCGGAAAATTTCTAGGACATATACACGGATTTTCATTTTCTCTGAATTTGTTTTTTACAATTCTATCCTCCAGAGAATGAAAAGTAATAATACAAAGTCTGCCTCTGTCATTCAGTAAATCTATCATACTGTTTATGGAAGTCTCCAGAACTTCCAATTCCTTATTTACTTCGATTCTAATTGCCTGAAAGGTTCTTTTCGCCGGATGTCCGCCTTCTGTTCTCATTTTTGCCGGAATCGCAGCCTTTATAATCTCTGCAAGCTCTTCTGTCGTTTCTATTTCTTTTTTTTCTCTTGCGATTCTGATATGCTTGGCAATATTTTTTGCAAATCTTTCCTCACCATAATCACGGATAATTTGAAAAAGTTTCTGTTCATCATATTCATTTATCACATTTCTTGCTGAAAGCAAAGAGTCTCTGTCCATTCTCATATCCAGAGGAGCATTTTCTTTATAGGTAAATCCTCTTTCCAGAGTGTCAAGCTGATAGGAAGACACACCTATATCCAGAAGTATTCCGTCTGCTTTTTTTATGCCAAGCTGGTCCAATACTGATTTTATCTGACAATAATTGTTTTTTATACAATTTATCTGTACCTTTCCATCAAATACCTGAAGCTTCTGCTGTGCCGCCTGCAACGCATCTGTATCCTGGTCTATGCCGATAAATCTTCCCTTTTTGGAAAGCCTTTGGCATATTTCATAGGCATGTCCTGCTCCACCGAGAGTTCCATCCACATAAACACCGTCCGGTTTTATATTTAGATTTTTAATTGTTTCCTCCAGTAATACCGGCTGATGTCTGAAATTCATGGATACCTCCCATACATCCTGCTGTTTTTGCAAACGATGCCTGTCCATTATCAAAAGTATATTTTATCCGGCAACAGACGGAGCATATTATGTGAAAATATAAAAAGATATCCGCCAAGGCCGCGGGTTATTACAAACTTCTCTCCCAGAAACTCCCAAAGCTTTGCCGGAATAATCAGCAGTCCTCTTATATAATCAAATAATGATACTCACCCGGAATAACATTTTTTCTTTTTTAGGGTACTGTGTTTCTTGCTCCACTTTCACCCAAAAATCACCACTTCATAAACTATTATATATCAATTAGATAGATAAATCAAGCCAAAAAAACAATTTAACCGAAAGAAAGCTTCTATTCTCTGACCGCCTCACCCATTTCCTGCAGTCTGTGCACCTCGCTGCTGATTTGCTCAAGCAGCCTGTTCTTTAATTCTGCATATCTTTCCATTACCTCATGCTGAGATATTTTTTCAATCATATATTTTGCCTGTCCGGTTTTCTTTAAATGCCATTCTTCGCTTCCAAGATTCATAAGATTTGTAATATTGTGCAATCTGTCTGCAAGTTTGACAATCAATGCCACATCACTTCCATTTAAAATCAATGCATCAATATAGGCTTCATAGGAAATTTCCTTTGTTCTGGTCAGCCATCTGACATTTTCAGCTACCTGCTTTCCAAATCGTTTTTCCAGCTCTTCATATTGTGTGCAGGTATCCTCCAAAATATCATGAAGCAGCGCTGTTTCCAACATTTCCATATCTGCCACATTTTCCTTTTGCAAAATATGGTATACTCCCATTAAATGTCCCTGAAAATACGAAATATCTGTTCCATCAGAAAGCTTCCATTTCTGATTTTTATGTGCATGCTCTGCAAATTTTACAGTTTTCCAGAGTTCTTTTGAAAAATATCCTGCATTTTTTTCTGTTACAGCTTTTCCCACAAGAACAGGTTTTAAATTTCTGGAAATTCGAATTCTGTTTGCAAAAATAAGTGTAATTCCCAAAACAAACAACACTGCTGACAAAAGCTGTGAAACTGCAATTTTGGTATTCCCTATTAACAATTGGTCCTTTCTTAATCCTTCAATAAAAAATCGGCCAAATGCATATGCTGTAATATACCAAAGAAAAACCTCTCCTTCAAATTTTTTCTTTCGTTTAAAAAGCTGAATCAATATTAAAATACACAGACACCAGAAGGATTCGTATAAAAATGTCGGATGCACCTGTATATAACTGTCATTGATAACTGTCACGTTATCCTGAACAATTACAGATACATTTGGGTCATTTATATTTATCCGCATGGCAAAGAGAGAATCTGTATCTCCTCCATATGCTTCTCTGTTAAAAAAATTTCCCCACCTTCCAATCATCTGTCCGGTAATCAGTCCTATCGCTCCGGTATCTGTCATTTTCCACAGAGATAATTTTTTTATTTTTGCCAGTATAATGCAGACAATTACGCCTGTAATAATACCGCCATAAATGGCAAGTCCTCCTTTTCTGAGATTGAAAATTTCATCCAGATTATTTTTATAATAATCCCATTCAAAGATAACATAATAAATTCTAGCCCCTGCAATGCCAAAAATAATACCGAACAACGCCAAATCCAGATAATCATCCACTTTCTGTCCGGAAACTCTTGCATCGTGAAATGCCAGCATCATGGCTGTCAGCATGCCAATACCGATAATCAGACCATAATATGCTACATCAATTCCAAAGACAGAAAAAGAATTTTTCAAGTTTTCCAAAGCTATCCCCAAATGCGGGAAGCTTATGCTTATGCTTTCAGGCATATTTCCTCCTGTTAAAATATATGTGTAAAAAACAAGTTTTGCTTTATAAGTTATATTTTATGTATAATATTCTGTCTGCCAAAACTATTTATACATTAAATCTGAAAAGTATTACATCTCCATCCTGAACAACGTAATCCTTTCCTTCCAGCCCTACAAGTCCCTTTTCCTTTGCTCCTGCATAAGAACCACAGTCCAGAAGATTCTGGTAGTTTACTACTTCTGCACGTATAAAACCTCTCTCAAAATCAGTATGAATCTTTCCTGCCGCCTGAGGAGCCTTTGTTCCCTTTTTGATGGTCCATGCTCTCGTCTCTGTCTCTCCTGCGGTTAAAAAACTCATAAGCCCCAAAAGACTATAACTTGCCTGAATTAATTTATCAAGACCAGAGGTTTTTATTCCCAAATCCTCAATAAACAGTTCCCTCTCATCTTCGGAAAGTTCAGAAAGCTCCTGTTCAATCTGAGCACATACAGCAAATGTTTCAAAACCATTGTCAGAGGCATATTTTCGCACTTTTGCCACATATGGGTTATTGTTCGCATCGTCAGCAAGGTCCTCTTCTTTTACATTTGCAGCAAAAATAACCGGTTTACAGGTCAGCAAGTTATATTCTGAAAGAAATTCCTCTTCTTCCTCATCCTCTGTCTCAAAGCTCTTTCCAAGTTTTCCTTCCTCCAGATGAGCCTTTATTTTCAAAAGAAGTTCATGTTCCTTTGCCGCTTTCTTATCATTTCTTATCAGTTTTGCCACTTTGGCGATTCTTCGTTCCAGGATTTCAAGGTCTGAAAAAATCAACTCCAGATGAATGGTTTCAATATCACGGATTGGGTCTATATCACCTTCTACATGAATAATATTTGTATCCTCAAAACAGCGCACCACATGAACAATGGCATCTACCTCTCTGATATTGGCAAGAAACTGATTTCCCAGTCCCTCTCCCTTTGATGCGCCCTTTACAAGACCTGCAATATCGACAAATTCAATAACAGCAGGAGTGATTTTTGCAGAGTGATAAAGTTCTGCCAGCTTGTCAAGTCTTTCATCCGGTACTGCTACTACACCGATATTCGGGTCTATTGTACAGAATGGATAATTGGCAGATTCGGCTCCTGCCTTTGTAAGTGAATTAAATAAAGTACTCTTGCCGACATTTGGCAGACCTACGATTCCCAGTTTCATTTTTATATATTCCTCCTTGAAAATGCCTTATTTTACATGCTTTTAGCATTTCTCTATATTTTATTTACACCATTTACTACACCAATTTTAGACGATTTTAAGCATTTTTTCAATATTCTCTGATTTTACTTTTATTGAAAAAAGCCTTAAATGGCAATAATTATATTACCACATAAGGCTTTGCAAGTCCACATAAATTTATATTTCTATCTATTTCCTGAGCTCAATTCCCATCTCGCCGAGGTCAGCAAGAATCTTCTCCATAACTGGTGTAATATCCTTATCCTCCAAGGTTCTGTCCTTTGCTCTGAAAGTAAGAGAATATGCTACGGATTTATATCCCAGTTTAATCTGAGCACCTTCATATACATCAAACAGGCTCATGGATTCAAGAAGCTTTCCGCCTCTCTTTTCAAATACTTTTTCCACATCTCCAACCAGGATATTTTTTCCCATAACCATACTTAAATCTCTGGTAACAGCCGGATATTTCGCAAGACCTTCATATTTTCTGTCAAAAGTTGCATATTCTGTTACCTTTCTGATATCTATCACTGCCAGATATGCTTTTTCACCAATTTCATAATTATCAAGCACTGCAGGATGTACCTCACCCAGATATCCCATGATTTCTCCATTATAAATCACATCCGCCTGTCTGCCTGGATGAAGATAGGGCTTTTTCTTATCGGGATTGTATTCGGGCTTTTTCTTCATGCCAACCTTTTCAAAAAACTCCTCAATAACCCCTTTCATATCAAAGAAATCACCCTCTCCATACATTCCGAGAGTAAACATCATTCTTTCCTCCGGAAGCTCTGTAACCGGAAGTCCTTTTGGAAGATAGATATTTCCAAGCTCATAGAGCTTTGCACTCTTATTTCTTCTGTTATAATTTGTAGCAAGAGAAGTCAACATTCCGTTTAAGGAAACTGTTCTCATAATACTAAAATCTTCACCAAGCGGATTTAAAATTGTAACAGTTTTTCTAAGCTCACTGTCTTCTGGAAGCAACAGCTTATCAAATACCTTTGGACTTTCAAAAGAATAATTCATTCCCTGAGAGAAACCGCAAAATTCCGCTGTTTCCCTTGCGATTTCCTCAACGCGCATTTTAAAAGATTTCTTGCCTGTGGTCGCTTCTCCTGATGGGAGCGATACCGGAATATTATCATAACCAAAAAATCTTGCCACTTCCTCTGCAATATCTGCATCACATTCAAGGTCTTGACGGAAAGTTGGTATTATCAGCTCATTTTTTTCTTTCTCATAAGCAATTTCTAGTCTGTCAAAATAGCCAAGCATCTCCTCAGCTTCAATTGCTGTTCCAAGAAGTTTGTTATATTTTTCCGGTTCAAATGAGATTCTCTTTTCTGTCTTCTTTTTCGGATATACATCAACGATACCACCCACTACTTCGCCGGCTCCAAGTTCCTCAATCAATGCGCATGCTCTGTCAATGGCAGCTTCTGCATTATTCGGGTCAAGTCCTTTTTCAAATTTACTGGATGCATCTGTTCTTAAACCAAGCTTTTTTGACGAAAGTCTGATATTTGTTCCGTCAAAGCATGCTGCTTCAAAAAGAACCTGATTTACCTCCTCTGTAATCTTTGAATTTTCACCGCCCATAATTCCGGCAATGCCTACCGCTTTTTCATTGTCACAAATCATAAGAATATTCGAATCAAGCCCGCGCTCCTGTCCGTCCAGAGTCTGGAATACTTCTCCTTCTTCTGCACGTCTTACAATAATTTTATTTCCGGATAACGTGCTTAAATCGTAGGCATGCATTGGCTGGCCATATTCTTCCATTACATAATTTGTGATATCCACCAGGTTATTAATCGGTCGGATTCCACAGTTTGCAAGTCTGCGCTGCATCCATTCCGGAGATGGTTCAATTTTTACATTTTTTACTACTCTTGCACAATATCTCTTGCAAAGTTCGGTATCTTTTATTTCTACGCTGATATAATCCTCAGCTTTTTCACTGTTTCCTGTCTGTTTGATTTCAGGTTTTACAAATGGCTTTCTAAAAGTTGCAGCCGCTTCTCTTGCTATCCCCAGTACACCAAAGCAATCTACTCTGTTGGAAGTAATTTCATACTCTATTACTGTATCTTTCAGTCCCAGTGCTTCCACTGCATCTTTTCCTATCTCTGCCGTATCAGGAAAAATATAAATTCCATTTTCCGGTGCCTCCGGATAAAAATCTCTTGAAGAACCAAGTTCCTCTATAGAGCACATCATACCAAAAGATTCCACTCCACGGAGTTTTCCCTTTTTGATTTTTGTTCCACCTGCTGCTTTATTTCCATTGTGGTCTCCCGCCACACGACCACCATCCAATACAACCGGAACCTTGGCGCCCTCATATACATTTGGCGCACCAGTCACTATCTGCAGGATTTCTGTACCGGTATTTACCTGACAGACTACCAGCTTTTCCGCATCCGGATGCTTTTCGATTTTTTCAATCTGACCAATTACAATTTTTTCAAGATTTTCATCCAGTCTTGTATCATTTTCTACCTTTGTACCAGACAGTGTCATTTTGTCCACATATTCCTGGTCGGTACAGTCAAGCTCAGGCACATATGCCCGAATCCATGATAATGGTGTATTCATCTTTTCAACCTTCCTTCTGTCTAAAATTGTTTTAAGAAACGCATGTCATTTTCATAAAGAAGACGCATGTCATCTATTTCGTATTTTAATAATGCAATTCTCTCAAGGCCAACACCGAATGCGAAGCCAGAATATTCTTCCGGATTAATTCCACTCATTTTCAATACACGTGGATGCACCATACCACAGCCAAGAATTTCTATCCAGCCGGAATTTTTACACATTCTGCAGCCCTTGCCGCCACATTTAAAACAAGTGACATCCATTTCGGCGCTTGGCTCTGTAAATGGGAAATGATGCGGGCGAAATTTTACTTTTGTTTCTTCTCCGAATAATTCCTTTGCAAATTCTGCAAGAGTTCCTTTCAGGTCTGCAAATGTAATATTTTTATCTATTACAAGTCCTTCTACCTGATGGAACGATGGGGAATGTGTAGCATCCACTTCATCAGAACGAAAGACACGTCCTGGTGCAATCATTCGAATCGGCAGCTTTCCCTGTTCCATCACTCTTACCTGTACAGGGGAAGTCTGAGTTCGAAGCACGATTTTATCGTTAATATAGAAGGTATCCTGTTCATCCTTTGCAGGGTGATTTGCCGGAATATTAAGGGCCTCAAAATTGTAATAGTCATATTCTACCTCAGGACCTTCTACCACCTCATAACCCATGCCGATAAAAATTCTTTCCAGTTCGTCCAGTGCAATCGTATTTGGATGGCGATGTCCTACATGGTTCTTTTTTGCAGGAAGTGTAACATCAATCACCTCTGCCTGAAGCTGTGCTTCCCTTGCAGCCGCCGCAAGTCTGGCACGCATTTCCTCTATTTTTTCCTCTATTGCAGTACGGGTATCATTTACCATCTGTCCAACCTTTGGACGTTCCTCTGCCGCAATCCCCTTCATGCCCTTGAGCACTTCTGTCAATGCTCCTTTTTTGCCTAATACAGATACCTTGATTTCATTCAGCTTATCAAGGTTTTCAGATGATTGAATTTTTTGAATTGCTTCTTCTCTGATTTTCTGCAGTCTGTCCTTCATGATAATCCTCCATTCTTTTATTCTTGTACTATCAGGCAATACCACTTTTCTTAGAAATAAAAAACTCCGCCCCTGAAAGGGACGAAGTTTTTATGCAGCCAACTTTCAATTGACTGCTTATTCCGCGGTACCACCCAAATTTCTTAAAATTAAGACTCTCAGCCTGCGTAACGTACAGCAAAACGTCATTTTCTACTGTTAATTCAAAAATGCAGCTCCTGTGTGAAATTCATCTCTGTATCTGAACTTATGGAGGTTCTCAGCCTGTGACCTCCATTCTCTGGAAAGAAAATACATGACTACTGTACACATTCTCAGCCTTTTTCTGTATGAATCCTTAAGATAAATTTATTATAATAATACACAAATATAGTATAAAGCTACTATACATGAAATTATTTATATAGCGATAATATTAACACCAAGCTTTTATTCTGTCAATATGTTTTTTATCAATCTTTCTTTGAGAGTACTTCGCTTTTGTATTCCTGCTTCTGAAATGCTTCCGCTTTTACAGTATTATTCCTCTGCTTTTACACAATGTAATGCAAGCAGTTCTTCAAATTCTGTCTTTATTTTTCTCAAAATCTGAATTTGTTTTTCATATGAGATATCCTTCATGGAAATCTCAGCCGCCAGAGCATCCATTTTTATCACAATGTCTGCCAAAACAGCCTCATTTATGTGTTTGCACATACTTACCACCTCCCGTAGTAACTATTCTATCATTTTTCGATAAATTTACATCAACAAAAAAGGTTAAACTATCCACAAATTTATCCACTGTAAACCCAAATAAAAAATAATTGATTTATGGCTGTTTTTCGTCTTACTTCAAAAAAATTTTTTTGATATCCACACAATATTTATGGATTAAAATAGATATTTCCACATTTTAAATAAAAAAACTGTTACTTTTCTTTTTGAATCATCTATAATATGTTTTAAAAATATAACGTATATATAGAATACAATATATTCAATATATAGAATATATTCACAAAGATTTTCATTAATTCTTATGTTTTTTCTTTACATAATCTATAAAATATGATATACTAAACAACTGTTGAGATTCTTCAGCAAATTATGGAGATGTACCCAAGTGGCTGAAGGGACTGCACTCGAAATGCAGCAGGTCGGTATTCACTCCGATGCGAGGGTTCAAATCCCTCCATCTCCGTTCCTTATACAAAAGAGGCTGTCGCAAAATAGCAATCAGGCACAATATATTATTTATCAGCAAGAAATTGTAATATCTATATTGTGTTTGAAACTATTTTTGCAACAGCCCCTTATATTTATTTTTAAGCATGTCTTTTCATACCAGAAAACTTTTCTATTTATCATTTTGTTGCCAGTTCTTTTTCTTTTTTCCTCTGATTTTTTTTCCAATATATTTAAAATGCATATAAAAGTATATATTAATCTCAGCTCCTATAAAAATAATATACATACAGATATACAGCCACAGCATTAAAAATACTATAATGCTAAGACTGCCATACGAATATGACCTGCCTGCGATATGATTAATATAATAAGAATAAAGGTAAGAAAATGTCAACCATCCAATGGAAGAAAAAACAGCTCCCGGCAGATATCCAAGCAGTGATTTTCTTCCATTTGGAACCAGTCGATACATAATCAGAAAAAGAATGGTCATTACTACCGGCACATAAATAGTACGGGTACTGAATATATAGTCTGCTACATCATAAATAATCGGAAAATGTGTATTAATCAGAGCCATCAGAGAATTTCCAAATACCATCAGAGTCAGAGTCAGTACAATGCCCAGTACAAATAACACTGTGTATGCACATGCAATAAGGCGAAGCAGAAAATAATTCCTGTCCTCATTGACATGAGCAATATTTGCAAAACCTCGTATCAGAGCCAGAATTCCTTTTGCGGCAGACCATATTGTAAGTACAATGGAAATAGAAAGCAATGTACCACTGGAAGTCTGATATAAATCACTGACAATTGTAATAGCAAGCTCCTTGAAAGAATATGGTATCACAGTAAGTACTGTTTCGAGAAGAAATTCCTCTGTTACCGGTGTATACTGTATCACATTTAAAATGAGGATAAGCATGGGGAACAATGCCATTATCATAAATAAAGCAGCCTGAGATGCATAGGCGCTTACATGGTCTTCTTTTAAGCGGTCCAAAAAACCTGTCACCTGCTTGTAGGTATAGATAATACTTTTCATAATTTCTCCTCACTGAAATTAAAATATAGGGATTATATTACATGATATTCCCTGTTTTTTCAAGTAAAATTCTTTTATTTTCCACAAACCTATTGCTTGTACCATGTAATTTGAAGTATAATAAATATGATATATTAAACAAACTGGAGGAAAATTTATGTATTTATTTATGCCAACGCTTGTATACAGTGAAGAAAACTGTGTAAAAAATCATTTCAGAGAAATTGCTCTGACCGGTAAAAAAGCCATGATTGTCACAGGAAAACATTCATCAAGAAAAAATGGTTCTCTGAACGATGTAAGCACTGTTTTAAATCAGGAAAATATTCCATATATTCTATTTGATGATATCGAGGAAAACCCTTCTGTGGAAACCGTTATGAAAGCAAGAAATCTTGCTGTCAGTGAAAATGTAGATTTTATTATCGGAATCGGCGGAGGTTCTCCGCTAGATGCTGCCAAAGCAATTGCCTTGATGTCTGCAAACCCAAAAGCCGATGAAGAACTATTATACCAAAGCAACTCTTTGCCTTATCTTCCGGTTATCTGTATTCCAACTACCTGTGGAACAGGCTCTGAGGTAACTCCATATTCCATCCTTACTCTGCATAAGCAGAAGACAAAAAAAAGTATAAGCCATAAAATATTTCCAACGCTGGCGCTGCTGGATACAAATTATTTAAAAACTGCCAGCAGAAATTGCATAGTAAATACGTCTGTAGATGCACTTTCCCATCTTATTGAAAGCTATTTGAATACCAATTCCAACGCATTAAATCGAATCTATAGTACACAGGGATTACAAATGTGGGCGGAATTTAAAGAAAATCTAAAAAATAATACACTTTCCGAAAAAGATTATGAAACTATGCTTCATGCTTCAATGGTTGCAGGTATTGCGATTACTCATACTGGAACCTCACTTCCACATGGTTTAAGTTATCCTGTTACCTATGAACTGGGAGTGCCACATGGCAAAGCAGTGGGAATGTTTCTTGGAGGATATGTAGAGAACTACAAAGACAAAAAAGATGCCGGCAAAGTGCTTGAACTGCTTGAATTTTCAAATGCAAAAGAACTGCGCTCCTATTTGAATCAACTGCTTGGAAAAACAGAACTGCCGGCGGAGTTATTATCCGCAGATGCGGACAGTATTCTTGTAAATAAGAGTAAATTAAAAAATTATCCGTTTGAGGTTACAAAGGAAGAATTAATTAACATGTTAAATTAATTCTTTATATTTAAAATCAATAGGATTCATAAATAATATCCAAAAACCGTGAACTGTCACATGAAATAGTTTTTTGCATAACAGTTCACGGTTTTTATTTTTTTATTCTCTATTCCACATTTTTTTCTTCTGTTTCTTCTTCTTCAGGATGATAAATTTTATCATATTTCTTCATTTTCTTTTTTATCTTTTTATAATATCTCTCATTGATTTCCCCCTGTTCCAAAAAACTGTCAAGCATTGCATGAACTTCTGTATATCCTTGATAAGCCAAATCCTTATAATTATTTTGCAAATTCAGTTCAAACTGCATAAGCTCCTTTTCAATCACAATCTTTGCGCCGTTATCCGCCATATTCAAATCCTCCAGTTTTGTATAGATTAGTCAGACTACCTTTATTGTATAAACTTTTTCAGCAGCATAATCCTCTGCTACCACCCTCAAAGTAAGAATATCTCCCTGTTTCAGCCTTTCCCTTCGCTCCAGTGTATCATCTACAAGTACATCATTCACATACAGAAGTCCGTTTTTATCTGCAAGCTGTACCAAAAAACAGATATGATCCGTTTCCATATTTAACAGATAGTCCGTTTTGCTTTCACAAAAATCCTGATTCAGTGTTCCACCAGACAGATGAATATCCACAATACCGGCATGGTTCATATAATCACTCACAATACTGAGTTTATCAAAAATTCCACCTACCCAGCTGTCACCACGCACAGCAAATTTTACACAGACCATGTCTTTTTCTTTTATCAGCTCTTCAGGGAGAAGATAATATTCCTCATAAAATTCACCTGGCACTTTGTTTTGAATGATTTCTTCCTTTAAAAGAACATTATCAATATAAATATTAAAAGTTCTTCCTGCATTTCCACTGAAATATTTTACCAGAAGATAATTATTTATCCCCTGTTTTACCTTCATATTATAGGAAAACCATCCCTGCTCTGACCATGCATGACGCAGCATCAGCCCGTTAAAGGTTCCTGCTCCTGTATTTTCTCCCTGAATATTATGAAGCAGCTCATACTGGTCGTTGCCAAGTGGAATACTGTCTATCTGTACACGCTCTTTGCGGGCTTGTTCTTTTATTTCCCTGATATGATTCTGCAATGCCTTTGAATCCCTTGATACCATATTCCAGTAAATACCATACCTGTCCTGATATCTTTTATAATGAGGGGTAAATACAAGCTCGTCACTGTCTGTTCCTCTAAGAGAAAACTCCAGTTTTTTGAATGTTTTTACTACATTTTTATCAATATTTGCAATCCATGTATCCACATCTTTTTCGGTACTGTACTCACTTCCGTCAGATGCCTTTACAGTAATAAAATCTTTTATGCTGATATTTCTGGTAGCAATGGTTACGTCAACTCCTGTTTTACTTTCCTCCATAGCCTCTGTACCCAGTCCTGCACTTAAAACCACAGGACCATACTTTAATCCGATACAGTGTTTATTATCATGCAACGGATATGCTCGAATCTGCATTGGTATTTCAACATTTATCTCCATTCCTTCTACAGCTTCCAGAAAAATATAACCGGATTCTGCTGTTTTTACAATTTCTCCGGCCTTTACTGTCATAACTGCAGTCCAGTCAGGCACACGAAATGCAAGTCTCTTGTTTCCTTTGATAATACGAAAACATGTCTTTTCTGTATTTGGGATATCTGATTCCTGTGTCATAAAAAATCCCTCTTCCTTCCAGTCAAGCTCTGAAGAAAGATACTGGCTGACATAAATGGTATCTTGTGTTTTAAAATAAATACTGTCATTACACTTTGTAAAATTCTCCATTCCAGTTCCGGTACAACACCAAAAACTGTCAAATGGAGTAGAATAAACCTTAAAATATCCTGTTGCCATTGGCTGAAAATACATGCTCATTCCGGTTTCAGGATTCTGTGAAGAAAGAATGGCATTGATAAATGTATTTTCATAAAAATCCAGATATTTTTTTTCATGGGTTATCTTGAACAATTCTCTGGAAAGCTTCAACATATTATAAGTATTGCATGTTTCACAATTACAGTTTGTCCTCTCTGTATCCAGAACCTGCGGTTCTCCAAAATGCTCCCATTCACTGTTTCCACCGGTAATATATGTATGATTTTTTACAACGATTTCCCAGAACTTTTTTGCTGCCTCAAAATAAAATCTGTCTTTCTCCTGATATCCCAGAGAAATATATCTGTATAGTGCACCTAAAAACTTTGGAATTGTAGTATTTGCATGTTTGCCGTTCAAAATATCCTGACCGTCATGAATTGCCTGAAATAATGATATTTCATCAAACATATGAGCAGCCGTGGCATGTTCCTTTTTCTTTGTTACTTTATACAAATCATACAGAGCTTCATTCATGCCGCCATATTCTACTGCAAGAACCGTATTCTGTGTCTCCACAGTCCATTTGGAGGTTCTTGCATATATCCAGTCGGCAAGTCCAGATGCAATCTTTAGAGCCTTTTTATTTCCCGTATGTACATAAGCAGCCGTCAGTCCTGAAAGAATCTTGTCCATTGTATACCATGGCACCCAACACGGTTTTTTGTTTTCCACATAGTCAAAAAAAGTCTCTGGAAATGCAGATAAATATCCGCTTTTCTGTTGTGCCAGACAAAGTTCATCTATAATATAATCCAGCTTTTTCTTGAGCTCTGCATCACCTGTCTGTGCCACTGCCTGTGAAACAGCCGTCATATAATGGCCCAGTGAATGACCTCTGATTTCTGTTATTTCCCATCCTCCATATTTTTCAGCCTTTGGTCGAATATGATTGACTGTTAAAAAACCTGATACCAGCTTGTCGGCATCAAAAGCTTTCAGATAAGAAAGCTCTTTTTCTAGGGCATTTTTAATATATGCATTGTTTACCTTCACTTCACCTAATGAAAAATCCTGTAACATTTGCTTCATAATTAATTCCTTTCTGATTTTGTTTTAAATTTGTTCCGTTGTTTTCCATTATTCTATCAGATTTTTTCCCCTATGTAAACGATATTAAGTTCAGGATAGGTGTAAAAAAGTCAGTTCTTATCCGTTTTCGGTTCCTGTCAGCTCATGGCTGTCCAACAAAATCGTTACCGGTCCGTCATTTAACAGCTCCACTTTCATATCAGCACCAAAAATCCCCTGTTCTACCTGCAAATCTTGTTCTTTACATTTTTTGATAATATATTCATATAAATGGCTGGCCATTTCGGGCTTACCTGCCCGAATAAAAGAGGGTCTGTTTCCTTTCCGGCAGTCTGCATAAAGAGTAAACTGTGAAATCAACAATACTCCGCCGTTTACCTGTTTTAATGACAGATTCATTTTTCCAGCCTCATCCTCAAAAATACGAAGCCCTGTCATTTTCGATACCATTTTATCTGCAATTTTTTCCGTGTCATTATCTTCAATACCAATCAGCACCAGAAACCCTTTTTGAATTTTTCCCTCAATTTTGGAATTTATTGTTACAGATGCATGTGCAACTCTTTGTATTACAAATTTCATAAATATCCCTTCTACAGCTCAAACTGATTTGTCATTTCGTTTAGATGTTCTGCCTGTGCCGAAAGCTCTTCACTGGTAGCAGAGCTCTGCTGTGCAGTTGCTGAGTTTGCCTGAACAACATCCGATATCTGATTCATTCCATGAAGAATCTGCTCCATCATGCCTGCCTGCTCCTGTGCAGCCGCTGCACTGCCCTTTGCAGCAGTCGCAATCGTATTTACACCTTCTACCACTTCTTTCATAGACTCTGAAGTATGTATGGTAACTTCATTTCCGTTTTCTACTATCTGAATCGATTTTTCAATCAGCTCCCTTGTATTAACTGCTGATTTTGCACTGTCATCTGCAAGCTGACGAATCTGGTCTGCTACAACAGCAAATCCCTTGCCTGCTTCTCCTGCTCTTGCCGCCTCAATAGCCGCATTGAGTGAAAGAAGATTTGTCTGGGAAGCAATTGCTTCAATTTCGCCGATAATATTTGAAATCTGATGTGAAGTTTCCGTAATGTTATTCATGGCAGATACCAGCTCTTCCATTTCTCTGCTGCTTTTAGAAAGTCCTTTTACCAGTTCGCCTGCAAAAACACTGGCATTTCCTGCCTCTTTTTTGGACTCTTCCAGTCCCTGTGTCACCGCAGATACAGTAGCCTGAAGCTCCTGTACAGCCGCTGCCTGTTCTGTGGCACCTTCTGCAAGCCCCTGTGCACTTTCTGCCATTTGATCTGAACCAAGGCTGACCTGTTTTGCCGCTTCCTGAATATCCAGAAATGTTCTGTTTAAATTTTCTTTTAAGTGTTTTATAGAAGCAATCAGTCCCTTGTAATCTCCTACATACAAACTATCTGTATCAATAATAATATTAAACTTTCCGTCAGACAGACTTCCAAGCTTGGTATCCATGTCATTTATTACATTTTTCATAGAAAGTGTAATCTTTTCCGTAGCATCTGTCAGAACTTTTATTTCATCTTTCCGTTCACTGTGAGGAACTTCACTTGTCAAATCTCCCTCTGCAAGAAGTCGGATTCTTTCCGTACAAACTTTAATAGGTTCTCCAATATTATTTCCGATAATCCGAGCTGTGTTAATCCCTGCTCCAACTGCCACAATCAGTAATATAATTGAAATAACAATTCCAATGATTGTCTCGGTCATAAAATCAGACAAAGGTGCATGAATTGCAACACTCCAGTCATTTGCAGACTCAAGATTTACAGGAGCATACGCCTGAACAAGCTTTTTTCCTTCAGAACGATATGTTCCATATCCAGTCTCACCATCCGCCATTTTTTTCTCCAACCCAGCACCAGACTTGTATTTTGAATCCTTTTTCGCTTCTTCTGCCATATTAAACTGTTTTTCCGCCAGAGCCGTATTGCTGTTTGCCACAGTCATTCCATCTGCATTAATAATATAGCATCCACCATTTTTACTGATTTGTATAGAGCTTACAATCTCATTCAAAAAAGTGGATTGTGGAAGCAAAAATACAACTCCATTTACTTTTCCTGTGGAAGAATCACCATTTTTCCATACAGGAGAGGCAATAATTACACTTAACTTGCCAGTTGTTTTTGATTTTATCGGGTCAGTAATCACTACTTCACCCTTCATTGCCCTTTTAAAATAATCTCTGTCATTATAATCTGTGCCATCTGCCTCACAGATACCATTTGTTGAAATAAATTTTCCAAGCTCCATACCATACTGTTTTACTCTTCGATTTACCAGCTCCTGTTTTTCATCTGGTGAAAGTGTATCATCTGCCAGACTTTCCTCTGTACCAAGCTCTGTTACAATATTCTGTACAGACAGTATTTCCTGTACAATTCTGTCTGCTGTAATTGCCACAGTTTCTTCCATAAGCTGTTTCACTGTTGATATGGTGCTTATATAATTCAGCACAGAACTCACCAGCGCCACCACGCCTACGGATATTCCTACCAGCAGAAGCATAACCTGCTTTATTCTTCCGCCTATCGTATTGTTATCTTTTTTGCCATTATTTTTCTTTATGCCATCATTCTCCATTTTTTTATTGTGTTTTATTTTTTCACCATATTCCATTTTTTCGTTATCTTCCGTTTTTGTGTTATTTTTCTTTTTACTATTATTTTCTTCTTGCATGATATTTCCTCCAGATAATAATATGAATTTCTTTTCGCCCTTCTTACAATTATAGCATGATTTTAACAAAAATCTAGTAATTTTATATTGACACTATAAAAAACTTATAATACTATTGTCAGAGAAATTATTTCAAGAGAAAGCGAGGATATGTTATGCTATCATGCAATCAACTTATGAAAAAGTACATAACTACTACAGCAGTGCAGGATATCACACTGAAACTGGAGGCCGGCAAAACATATGCACTTCTTGGTCCCAATGGAAGTGGAAAAACGACCTTTATGAAAATGGTGGCGGGCTTGATTAAACCAACCAGCGGCGAGCTTCAGTTTGAGGGAAAAAATATTGGCGTTTATTCGAAAGCCCATATTGCATATATGCCTACGGAAGCCTACTTTTATCCCTATATGACCTGTAAGGATATCGGACATTATTACCACGACTTTTTTGATGACTTTGACATTGAAAAATTCTTTCTGATACTTCGTAACATGGATTTAAATCTGAATCAGAAAGCTTCCAAAATGTCCTCTGGTATGATGGCAAAATTGAAAATTGCGGTTACCATTTCCAGAAACTCACGACTTATTATGCTTGATGAACCTTTAAACGGAATTGATATTATTGCAAGAGAAAGAGTATTAAATACGATTACAAATAATTTTGCTCCAAATAAATCATTTTTAATTTCCAGTCATCTTGTAGATGAGTTAGAACAAGTTATTGATTATGCTATTTTTATTAAACGGGGGCATGTTGAGTTAATGGGACCTGCCGATGAACTGCGCAGAGCAAATAATAAGTCTATTGTAGATTTATACAAAGAAATCTATGCAGACTGCCAGTTTTGATACGATTACTTGAAAAACAGAAAAATGAAAAAACAGGAACCAACAATGGGATGAACAATCCAAAAACATTTTTCTGTGAAATACTATATTTTTTATGAAATGTTGCATCTTTGTTAAACATTACATTTTTGTTAAAATTGGAGGAAATAATGTTAAAATTAACAAAATATGAATTTAGAAAAAACAGAACTATTTTTATTATTTTTGCAATCGGATTAATACTGCTTCAAATTTATTTTATGGTAAGTACATACTCTGGTGATGATGAACACACGATTATAAGTTCCATGATGCTTTTTATGTATTCAATGGTCTGTTACTTTTCTGTTTTTATGCTTGCGATATCGAGCTATTCCAAAGAACTGAACTCAAAGAGCAGTTATTTGATTTTTATGACGCCAAACTCCGCATTAAAAATTATTCTTTCAAAAATGCTTACTATCCTGATTATTGGTCTTATTCTTCTTGTATTAATATGCGTACTTGGATATTTTGATATTTCAATGATTTTGGATGCCTATCCAGATGTTGGCACAATTGCAGAATTTCTGGATGAAATGATGATGGCGGCCGGATTTCATACCGACAGACTGTTTCTCAGTATTTTTACTGCTGTTTTAGAATTTATTATTTCTTTTTTCTCTATTGTAACACTTGCGTATCTTTCCATTACATTGAGTGCTACACTGCTGCAGAATAACAAATTAAAGGGAATTGTCAGTTTTGGAATTTTCCTCGGACTTTCTTACATCATTGGCCTTTTTTCAAATATGCTTCCTTATCTGTATTCAGATCCGGAAAATATATTTTATGCTCTTATTTCTACGCTTCCCGCCACAATATTTAATGCAGTAGTTATGGTTGCCAGCGTGATAGGATGTTCGGTACTGCTAGAGAAGAAGGTTTCACTATAATTTTATTGATTCTTTGATAAATGAGCTGCCCGTCGCCTGAATCCGACAGGATTGCAGCAGCCTTATTTCAAAAGAAAAAAGACCGCCATAATAATTCCAAACATAAAATATTTTTTGAACTATGGCGGTCTTTTTCTTTTGTTTTTATTTATTGTATTTTGTTTTATCTGATTCCGTTTTATCTTATTTTGCTTTTTTCTCTATATTTTCAGAAAGTTTCACTTTTGTAATCTTCCTAGTTGTTAATCAGCTTATCCTCTTCATTATTCCAGCTGTAAAGTTTTCTTACTTCCTTGCCTACCTTTTCTGCCGGATGCTCTGCATGAAGCTTTCTCATTGCTTTAAAGTGAGCCTGTCCGCCTGCCGGTGACATATCCAGCAAGAAGTCTTTTGCAAATGTACCATCCTGAATATCACTTAAAATCTTCTTCATGGTCTTCTTTGTCTCTTCTGTAATAATCTTAGGTCCGGTTATGTAATCACCATATTCTGCTGTATTGGAAATAGAATATCTCATTCCCTCAAAGCCGGACTGATAGATAAGGTCTACAATCAGCTTCATTTCATGAATACATTCAAAATAAGCATTTCTTGGGTCATAACCTGCCTCTGTCAGCGTCTCAAAACCTGCCTGCATAAGTGCACATACACCGCCGCAAAGAACTGCCTGTTCACCAAAGAGGTCTGTCTCTGTCTCTGTGCGGAAAGTTGTCTCAAGAACTCCTGCTCTTGCTCCACCAATTGCCAGTGCATATGCCAGAGCCATGTCAAGTGCCTTTCCAGTAGCATCCTGCTGTACGGCAACCAGACAAGGAACACCTTTTCCTGCCTGATACTCGCTTCTTACTGTATGTCCTGGTCCCTTTGGTGCAATCATAGTAACATCTACATCCTTTGGCGGTACAATCTGTCCAAAATGAATTGCAAAACCATGTGCAAACATCAACATATTTCCCGCTTCCAGATTTGGCTCGATATCCTTTTTATACATGGCTGCCTGCTTCTCATCATTAATAAGAATCATGATAATATCAGCTTTTTTAGCCGCTTCTGCCGCTGTATATACCTCAAATCCCTGCGCTTCTGCTTTTGCCCATGATTTGCTTCCCTCATATAAACCAATAATCACATTACAGCCGGATTCCTTTGCATTTAAAGCATGTGCATGTCCCTGACTGCCATAGCCGATAACTGCTATTGTCTTGCCATCCAATAATGATAAGTTACAATCTTCCTGATAAAAAATCTTAGCCATTTTTTATTCCTCCATACTATTTTATTGTTATATTTTATATAAAGACTGTCTGATAGAGACTGTCTTATTTATCATCCGCTGCGCCTCTTGTCAGACCAGTCAGACCGGTTCTTACAAGCTCTAGTATTTCAAATCCATCCAGAAGTTCAATAAAGGCATCCAGTTTTGTTTCATTTCCTGTCAATTCTAACATCATGGATTGTTTTGCCACATCGACAATCTTTGCACGGAAGCTATCAGCTATTGCTGTAATTTGAGGTCTTTCCTGTGCAGCCACCTTTACCTTTACCAAAACAAGTTCACGGCATACGGAATCTCCGGATTTTAATTCTTTGATTCCCTTCACATCCTCTAATTTCAACATCTGCTTTTTAATCTGCTCCAAAGTATCTTCGTCTCCATGAACCACAATGGTCATACGTGAATATAAAGGATTTTCCGTTTCACTGACTGTCAGACTGTCGATATTGTAGCTTCTTCTGCTAAAAAGTCCTGCCACTCTATTCAGTACACCTGATGTATTATCTACCAAAACTGATAAAACTACTTTTCTCATGGTATTTTTCCTCCACTCTCTCATTCTTACGAATCAATCGCAATAGGTTAATCATAGCAACTTTTATTTCGTTTGTCAATAAAACGAACCTCTTTTGATACATATTTTTTGAAATTCCGAAATATAATATAGCAAAGATTACTATTCAGGTGTATTTATGAATCGTGAAAACAATATTTCATCATTAATCCTGCCGATTGTAAAAACAGCTCTGGCAGTTATTTTTTTCACCTTTGCAATGATTTTTCTTCTGGCAGTGATTATTTTCAAATTCCACATTAACGACTCTGTCATAAATAACTGTATTCTTATCATCTATTTTCTCGCTAATTTTATTGGAGGACTGATTATTGGCAAGGTAAAAAAAGAAAAAAAGTTCTTATGGGGATTTCTGACAGGTCTTACTTATTTTATTATTTTATCCATTGCATCCTTTATTGTTCTTCAAAGTTTTTATTCTGCTCCTCTTCCGGCTGTTTTTGCTTTTCTCTGCTGTATTCTTGGAGGAATGGCAGGAGGAATGATAAGTTAAGTGATGCTTTGAAAATATTTTTATAATTTACATATTCTTTCCTTGACAGTTTTTTCATGTTCATATATAATTTTTTAGCATATAACAGAAAAAATTTATCTGTATTGGTCGCCGGATAAATGTGTTATAAATAACGAATATGGAAGTGATAAATTGGACCCCGATATTATAATCAAACTTATAGTCATTGTTGTTTTATTAGCTCTTTCAGCTTTTTTTTCCTCGGCCGAAACCGCCCTTACCACTGTCAGCAGGTTAAGGATTATGACTCTTTCCGAAGAAGGAAACAAATCAGCCACAGTTCTTTTAAAAGTAATTGATAACAAAGAAAAAATGCTCAGTGCAATTTTAATTGGCAATAATATTGTAAATATTTCTGTCTCTTCTCTTACCACCATACTGGTTACAAATTTATTTGGAAGCTATGCAGTCAGTATTGCTACGGGACTTTTGACGATTCTGGTTCTTATTTTTGGTGAAATTACTCCTAAAACCTTTGCCACACTTCACAATGAAAAAATTTCATTGAAGTATGCCAAAATTATTTATGCAATTATGTGGGTTCTGACACCGGTAATTTTTATTATCAATAAGCTTTCATTTATAGTTATGCTGCTGTTTAAATCGGAAAACTCCGCAAAAACAAGCACCTATACAGAAAATGAGTTAAAGACCATTGTAAATGTAAGTCATGCCGAAGGTGTAATTGAAACCGAAGAACATGAAATGTTGCAGAATATTTTTGAATTCAGCGATAGACAGGCAAAAGACGTAATGATTCCAAGAGTAGATGTCTGTATGCTAGAAGTTTCCTCTACCTATGACGAAATTATGGAAACCTTCCGCGCAAACCGATATACCCGTATTCCAATTTATGAGGATTCTACAGATAATGTTATCGGTATTATCAACATAAAAGATTTGGTTTTATATAAACATGGAGAGTCTTTCAGTATACGAAATTATCTCCGTGAACCTTATTATACTTATGAATATAAAAAATTATCCGATTTGCTGCTTGAAATGAAGAAGGCTTCAGCAAATATCACAATTATTCTTGATGAATATGGTGCCGCTTCCGGTCTTCTGACTTTGGAAGACTTAGTTGAGGAAATTGTAGGGGATATCAAGGATGAATATGATTATGATGAGGAAGATTTACTGAAGGCTGTCAGTGATACGGAATATATTGTGGAAGCACAGATGAATCTTGATGATTTTAATGATATTCTTGGTACAAAACTTGTTTCGGATGAATATGATTCCGTAGGCGGATTTATTATTGAACATCTTGACAGAATGGCCCGTACAGGTGATATGGTTGAAACTCCCGATATCTCTTTTCTTGTTGATTCTACTGACAAAAATCGAATTGAAAAGGTTCATGTATTTTTGCATAAAGAAGAGAAAAAAGAGGTTTCAGCATAAAACTATTCTAATAAATATATTTTTACTTTTACTTATCAGGTTTTGCAAAAGAAATATCATAATTAATTTTTGCTCCGGAAAAAATCAGTTTCTTGTATTCTTTTCCTTTAAATACAAAAGGATATGTCTGATAAACCAGCAATAATTGATAATCCTCAACAGTATTGACAGAGCTGCTGCCGGTATTCGGTATAAGCAGCTCTATATTATATAGTTCATCTGTTATTTCCAGAATTTCATTTACTTTTTGCTCCGCTGGAGTCATTCTTCCCTGCGAATACAATATTTTTTCACTCCATTTCAGTTCTTTCAGTTCTTTTTTGTTTCCTGCCAGATAAAACCCGTCAGGATAGGTTAATATCACAAGTTTGACTGCTTCTTTCAAGTATTCCTCACAGCCGTTCATTCCCATATAAAAGCTTCCGATTTCATATGTAATACAGTCCAGTATTCTGTTTTTATCAATAATTGGGCGGTAGTCTTCAAAATCCAATGACCACCTGAGAGCATCTTCCGAAATACAATCCATAATATGGTTGTACATTGTAACACCATAAATATTTTCCTGCAGTAAATCATTTTGAAAAGAAATATTGCTGAAAACACACCAGACAATCACTACAAATAAGATACAAAAATCAGTCAGCTTCATTTATCAGTTCTCCTCTTCCGGCAGATATACTGCCTTGATGCTGCCTCCATAGCATACAATCATATTTCCCTGTGCATTATAAAGAACAATCTTTATAAAATCATGATAATTCATTCGATACTGCAAGTGCTCTTTCAACTGTTCAAAAATTTCTGTCTGAGTATGAGTTTGAAAAAAAACTGTATTTTTTGTTTCTGTTGCTTTCTGTAATATATCTGCTGTTTCGTCTTCCTTTTTATTCTCTGTGGTTTCATTTGTCAGACTTTCATGTGTAATCTTTACCTCATACAAAGTATTCATGTGATTTATTTTATTCAGATAATTCTGCATGTCTCTGTCTGAAATAATCCCCGTATTACAGATGTTATCCAAAAACCGCACCGTTTCCTGATAAAGATACATCCGTTCTATCTGTCTGTTTTCCTCCTTTGCAGCATTTAATGGGTAGAAAAACATTAGCCATGCACACAAAAGAACAGAAAATACTCTGCCTAATATATCATTCATTGAAGCTTACTGCTAAAAACATATACAAAAGTCTATATGCCAGATGATTCGGGTAAACCTTACAGCCTTTCCATGCTGTTTTAATATGTATGCTTTGGCGAGTTTTCATCTAATTAGCTTTTCCTTTCCTAAATTTTTTATAATCTTTTAGCTCTTTATCATAGTTTTCTTGTCACTTTTCCTCTGGCATGATATATTCATTTCCTGCCGCTTTGTATAAAGTTTCATAAGTCTGAAAAAACTCCCTCTCATATCTTAAAAGCAGCGTAAAAGCCATTACAAACATCACTGCTCCAAGCACCAGAAATAAAATCTCACTTGTCTGTTCTTCCATATATTCTCCTAAGACTGAACAAATTTTATTCCGGTAATTGTATCATTGGAATCTCTGATTACTGTTCCTTTAAAGTTTGCATATGGATTGATATACGCGTTTGCTGTAACTTGTACCGCCTGTGTATAATTTGTATTAGAAGCTGCTCCAAGCGCTCCACTGCTTAAATCAAAACTATATCCATAATAGGTTTCCGATTTATTTGTTTTTACATAAACGCCGATATTATCCTCTGACATTTTCTTGATAACATTTAACACCTCACTTCCTGAAACGGTGGCATTGTCATAGACAATTTTATCACTCTCGGCAAACTCGGTATTTAATTTATTGATTTCCTGTGCTCCGTTTACAGCTGTCTGTCTCGCCTCCCTTGAAATATAAAAGGCAAGCGAAATCACTACACAGGTAATAATTGTTCCCGCGGCAAGTATTAATCCTTTTAATGAATTTTCCATTTTTTATTTCTCCTTTTTATTCTATATTTTGTTTCATAATTGTTTCTGATATATGTATTGCCAACTCTCTATAATGCCATATTTATCCCAAGACTGCTGATTCCCTGTACTACAAATGGAATAATCAGCTTTACAATAATCACAAGACATAACGGCAAAAATGCAATTGCTCTGGCAATCAGTGATTTTTTATTAATAATTTCATCGTTATCCTGTTTGTGCTTTTCCACATAATACATTCTGTCTGATTCCACATCTTCAAATGCCTGATAAATCGGCATTGTATCACATGCAATAAAACTGTCCATCATTTTTTCATAGGGCGCAAAACCGGTTGTTCCTTTTGCTTCCCGAAAGGTATCTGTTCCTTTATAAGACAGCACATTTGACAACTCATAAATATGAGTTTTAAAAAGAACAGCAAAGCTCTCCAGTTTCTGAAGAATTTCTGCGATTGTCATACGGTCGATATGCATAATCATCAGTATAATTGTCTGAAATCGTACAATTTCTTCCTCTCTCTCCATAATCAAAATCTGCTTTCTTATCAGAATACTGATAAATATTGTATAATATCCTGCCAGAAAACAAACGCCGACAGCACAGATAAGAGCAGTTCCCGTAACTCCGATGCTGATGGCAAGAACAAAGCCTGTCCCTGTATAACAAAGAGCATACAGCCATCTTATCAAAAGAAATTCCGCAAGATTATAGGAATAGACAACCTCTCTCAACAGTCTGTTGATTTTTTCCGCCTGCTTCTTTCTATGACGGATATAAAACATAATAAAACCATTTACCATTTCATGCGCTGCCAGTTGCTCAATCAATCTGTTTTTATATTTCTCGGTATAATTTATCCGTTTTAATACAGTAATCAGTTTATAGACAGCTATTGTAAAAACCATCAGAAAAATTGTACTCATCCTTCCCTGTATTCCGTAATATGCTTCCTGCATTTCCGGCATATTATACAGTGCCCATTTTTCAATAGGCTTGATTGCAAAAACCGGAAGAAGTGTCAGCCCCATCAATCCCAGAAACTGATTGTTGATTTTTCTTCTTTTGAGCTGTTCAATATTAATATCTTCCTTCAGATAACCAAGATTTTTTACAAACATGGACTGCCCGTCAATTCTTTTATCCCCATATTTTAATGTCATAAGACAAATCGAATAAAAGGTCAGAAAAAAATTATTTGGAGATATCTCATTGTATTCTTCTTTTTCTTTTACATAACAGTTTCGCAGACATTCCAATATTTTTTCTCCCTGTATGGACATTTCATAATCCGCATAATTAATCGCTTCCTGAATTGCTTCCTCCAGCATGCCATCGAACTGAAACCGGAATTTTACATCTGATATGAACTTCTCAAGCTGTAAAAGAAGTCTGATTTCCAGCTTGTCCAAATCTCCATAAATTTTAGAATTGACTACTGCATAAACCATAAGTGCACAGAGCATGGCATAATATATGGAAAAATCTGCAAAAAGAAACAGACCCGCCGCCATAAATCCTGCCATAAGATAAATTCTTACTAAATATTCGGCTGTTTTATTTATAATAGAATATCTTGTAGAAGGATATAAAATGGCAACTCTGTTTTCTATCCTTTTTGTCAGTTCAGAAGTCAGAAATAATTTTCTGCTATACCTGTATATCATACTTCGCACAAAATTCCCTCCTGTCCTGCTCCGTCATTCTTTTCTGCATTTCCTTTTTCGTATTTTCCGAAAACATATGTTTAAATACATACTTATTTTCCTCGAAAACCGCAATATCTACAATTTCATATCCCTGTTCCGAATTTTTGGGTACAATCTCGGAAACTCTTTCTATATATCTGTGCCCTGCAATATCCTTTTCAAGATGAATATCAAAACGGATAGCATCTATCACCTGCTCTCTGGCTATTTTTTCATTTCGAAAAAGTCCACCGGACAAAAGGCTGTTTCTCATATACTTGATAAGATTCTCTGTTGTCTTGGCATGATGTGTAAATAAAGTAAATAATGAACCTGTCTGAGACATCTGTATAAGATATGCCGCCACCTCAATACTTGCTACCTCTCCTAAAATATTGACAACACCGTCTGTTTTCTTTTGAAGGTCCAGCCCCTCCTGTCCCGAAATGCTTTCTGTTTCCCGAAAAGATAAAATATTTCTGTCCGGATAAGTGTCTCTTAAATGAAGCTCAAACGCCATTTCCTGTATTCTCAGTGTAAAAGAAGGATGAATAAATCCGATTAATCCCATTAAAAGAGTCGTTTTTCCTGTTCCCTGCGCTCCTGTAACAGCCGCTATCTGACAACCCTTGATAATCCATTTCAGAATATCAATCATAATTTTGCTTTCCTTATCGGTAATCAGCTCCTCAAGTTCTTTTTTTTCAATAGTATTAAATTTTCTGACAAAAAATGCAAAGCTTTCCGCAAAGGGAGGACGTACAACAACTACTCTGGAATGGTCTTTCATCTCATTGACAATATATCCCTTTGTCTTTGACAGCTGTCCAGGATTTCCATAACGGTAAATATTCATACAGATTCGCTCCAGTTCTCTTTCACTTTCAAAGCTTAAGAATTTTAAGTGAAGCGTAATTCCATGATAAAATACCCAGACACTGTTATATTCTCCTTCTCTGCCAGATACTCCTCCAGATATTCCGTCAATACCAAAATCCCTCAGCTGGTCAATGATGCCAAGTCCTCTATATCCGGCATAAATTCTCTGTATTACTATTTTCTGCTTATCCAGTTCTGAAAGTACACAGGAACACCCGGAAAAGATATTTTCCAGAAGCTCACTGTCAATACAATACTCCATATTTTCATCAAAAATTTTTTCCAGAATATGGTTTTTCTTCATAAATATATCAAAAGCGTTTTCTTTATATTCTTTTTCATAAAAGTACATCAGAATATCAAACTTGTCTCTTAATGTAAGCCTGCTTCTGTCTTCAAAAGCAATAATTCTATTCCACTCCTTTTCGGAAAACTTCAGCTTTTTTACTAAAATATCCTGTATCACATCTTTTACATAATTTTTGGCAAAGATATCTCCGATTCCACAATTATTTAAAGCCTCTCTAAGCTCCCGCTTCCTCAGTCTCAGCCTTTTCAGCTCTTTTTCATTTAATCCCACTTCATAAAGATTTGCTCTTAAAATCTGATTGATTTCATCACTTATTAAAACTGTCAGAGCTTCCTGCCCTAAATCTTTCTTATATTCCCTCATATCCCGCCTTTCTTAAAATCATATTGGTGGTATGATACAATTCCATAATAAAATCATAATCAGCATCGGTCTTTTTTGAAAAAATTCCTCTTGTAATAAACGGAACCAGTTTTCCATCTTTTATAGCGTCATGAAAATGAATATTATATGGGATTACTCCGATAGAATCTTTAGAAATATTATATTTATGACGGATTTTGGTAAGATTGTCTTTGGAATTTCCGTCATAACGCCCTACGATAAAAATGGCTTTCTCTCTGATTCTCCAATCTTCCATAATTTCATCAAGATATTCCATCCCCTGAAAAATATTCACTACAATAATATCTGTATTGCAAAACAATGTTTCTGTGAGCTTGCTTTTTCCATTGGCGCAATCAATAAAATTTATGCTTTCAAAATCTTTCATTCCTTCTAACAGCATTTTTACAAATCTTTCATCAAATAGTTCCTCCTGTTTTTTTGAAGATGGCATATAAAAAAGATTTGTATGCCGGACATTTACAGTATTATCCGAAATAATATCTTTTTCAATCTTTTTTATTTTTGATTTATCCCATATTTCATCCAATCCCTTTCTGTTATAAAAAGAAAATTCTTCATTTAAGGCATTTATATTTTTTCCACCCTCAAAGGCCATGCTCAGCGGACTGCTTTTTTTATCAAACTGAACCAGTAATGTTTTTAAGGAATATAATACAGCTGTCATGGTGCTGACTGCCAGCATATTATTGCTTGTTCCGCTTTTTCCTGAAGCGCTGCTCCAAAATATTATGTTTCTCAATGGTTTTACCCTCCTTTGCATATTTCAGTGAATATTTTATCTGCTTTTTGTCATATCCTGTTAGTTCTGCGGTTATCTGTTCTAAAACCTTCAAAAATTCTGCCGATAAATTCCGAAAGCTTCCAAAATCTCCATACTGCATATTAATTCTGTATTCCCGATCTGTCAGGTCATCATGTATCTGATAAACTCTGTTTGTATAATACATATTCAAAAGATAATCATCCATAAATACATGTTTCATCAAATACTCTGCATGAATTGCGCCATCCGTCACATCACGGATAATAATTCCCGTAGCCATTTTGGAATTTTTTATTTCATTTATCATAGAAAAAAAGTTGATATACTGTGTATCAGAAATATAATAAATTTTGGACAGACAATTGCCAAGTATATGCCTGGCACTGTTTTCTATACAGACAAGAACATAATCATATTTATTATTTTTTTGTTCATAAATATCAAAATCTTTGCCAATATAGTCAATATTTCTGTAAGTTACAGGAAATTTTTCGGAAACTGAAAAAAGATAGTATAATCCATGACTTTCCGTCAAATCTGCGATTAGAACTCTTTTTTGAAGATTTTTAAGAATCTGTCCAAGATAAACTGTCAAATCAGCCGACAGTTTTCCGCACAAACCGATATATGTAGCGCTCGTGTTTTCACCTCCCTGTATCATTTTTTAGGGAAGTTTGTCTTGGATACATTATTTTCAGAAACACCTGTAGTATATCATATATTTTTCTAATTGTAAACAGTTTTGTAAAAAAATTTATTTTTTTGTAATTAAAATTCATTATTTATTTCTCTCTCAGTTTGTATTTCTGCTACAGATTTACTTGTTTTTTGTATAAAAATGTGCTAAGATAAGCTGGAAATTGGAAATGAACTATGACTGAAAGGAATGTGTACATTATGAGACATTTACTGAATCCTCTGGATTTAACGGTCGATGAGATTACTGATATTCTGGACTTAGCCTCCGATATTGAAAAAAATCCCGACAAATACAAAGAAGCCTGTAAAGGAAAAAAAATCGCCACATTATTTTATGAGCCAAGCACCCGTACAAGATTAAGTTTCGAAACTGCCATGTTAAATCTTGGCGGAAATGTAATCGGTTTTTCTGATGCAAGTTGCAGCTCCGCTTCTAAAGGTGAAAGCGTTGCTGACACTATTCGCCTGGTTTCCTGCTATGCTGATATCTGCGCCATGCGGCATCCAAAGGAAGGTGCTCCGTTTGTGGCGTCCCTCCATTCTTCGATTCCGGTTATCAATGCCGGAGATGGTGGTCATCAGCATCCTACCCAGACATTGACAGATATGATGACGATTCGCTCACTAAAGGGAAGATTGGAAAATCTGACCATCGGCCTCTGCGGTGATTTAAAATTTGGCCGTACGGTACATTCACTGATTCATGCACTTGTAAGGTATACAGGCATTAAATTTATATTAATTTCTCCACCGGAACTGCGTCTGCCTGATTATATGAAAGAAGAAGTTCTTCTGGAAAACAATATTCCTTTTGAGGAAGTTTCCAGTCTTGACGAGGCAATCGGAAAACTTGATATTCTCTATATGACAAGAGTTCAAAAGGAACGTTTTTTCAACGAACAGGACTATATCCGCTTAAAAGATTGTTATATTCTTGACAATGCAAAAATGGCCATGGCGCGTCCTGATATGCTTGTGCTTCACCCTCTTCCACGGGTAAATGAAATCGCTACAGAAGTGGACAAGGACCCAAGAGCTGTTTACTTTAAGCAGGTTCAGTATGGTGTATATGTAAGAATGGCACTTATACTGACACTTCTTGAAATCACCGTATAAGTATACTTTATGTATCAGAAAGGAATGGAAATTATGTTAAATGTAGGAAGTCTTAATGACGGTGTTGTTCTTGACCATATTACAGCGGGAAAATGCATGGAAGTCTATCACTATCTTGGACTTGACAAGCTGGATTGTCAGGTTGCGATTATCAAAAATGCAAAAAGCGAAAAAATGGGGCGAAAGGATATTATTAAAATCGAATCTCCGCTAGATGTTGTAAATCTTGATATTCTGGGATATCTTGACCATAATATTACAGTGAATATTATCCATAATGGAGAAATTTCAGAGAAAAAAATACTGCGTCTTCCAAAAACAATTAAAAATGTGTTAAAATGCAGAAATCCAAGATGTATTACCTCAGAGGAACAGGGACTTGACCAGATTTTTGTATTGACTGACACGGACAGACAGATTTACAGATGCAAATATTGTGATGAAAAATTTAAATAAAATATAAGAATTAAAAAACACCTGTCAAACAGGTGTTTTTTAGTGAGTAAAACTATAAGCCGGGTTATGTGTTCGATGGTCATCTATCTAGACCTGACGTTACCGTCAGGTTCAAGCGACCTACCCGAAAGCATGGACGGGCCGCCCGCTTTCTTATTCGGTCTTGCTTCGAATGGGGTTTACAGAGCCCTGTCTGTTACCAGACAGGCGGTAGTCTCTTACACTGCCTTTCCACCCTTACCAGTCAAACTGGCGGTCTATTTCTGTTGCACTTTCCTGGGAGTCACCTCCACCGGACGTTATCCGGCATCCTGCCCTGTGAAGCCCGGACTTTCCTCAC
>CAJUDQ010000011.1:0-44477 GCA_910585215.1 uncultured Lachnospiraceae bacterium
TGATGTGTTTTAATTTGAACAAATTTGTCTTTATTTTATATCTAAAAGTAATCATATTTTTCCTTGACAGTCTGGTATTATATGGAGTATGATAATCTATATTCTGAGGGAATGTTATATTTTTATAATTGTTCGGATTCTGCCATTTTCATGTATAATTTTTATTTTTATGGTAACGATTATATTATTGCAATATAACAAAAGAACAGAATTATTAAAAATATCAAAATAAACTGATATAAAAATGGACAAGGCTGAACAATATAGAAAGGAAATAAACGGCAGGTGCAGTATTGACTATGGAAAAAAGAATACTTTCAAAAAAACAGCTTATGGATGCCATTTTAAAAGATGTGGAAAATGAGCTGGATGATGAGGAATTAATCCACCGTCTTTTAGACAGGGATGTTTTAGATAATACGGACAGTGCCGACGAGCAGGCCTCATTTGGGCAGAAGGCTGCGGATAAAATAGCCAGATTTGCCGGAAGCTGGACATTTATTCTTACATTTACAGTATGTCTTCTCTTATGGATGGGAGTAAATATATTGTTTTTAAAAGCAAAAGCATTTGACCCGTATCCTTTTATTCTGTTAAATCTTGTTCTTTCCTGTGTTGCCGCTGTACAGGCGCCACTTATAATGATGAGCCAGAACAGACAGGAGGAAAAAGACAGAATCAGAGCAGAAAATGATTATCGGGTAAATTTAAAAACTGAGTTTATTATCAGAGATATGCATAAAAAGATGGATTTGCTTATTGAAAATCAGAAAAAAATTATAAATCAATCAGGAGGAAAATAACATGAAGATTTTATTTTATGACGCAAAGAAGTATGACATTGAGTCTTTTCGCAAGGAGGCATTGAAATATCCTGAAATTTCCATTGAATATCTGGAAACGGATTTAAATCCTACTACAGCGACACTTGCCAAAGGATATGATGCAGTCTGCGGATTTGTAAGCTCTGATTTGGGCACAGAGGTGATAAACGTGCTTGCAGATGAAGGAATTACACTGCTTCTTATGCGCTGTGCCGGTTTTAACAACATTGATTTAAAGAAAGCAAAAGAAAGAAATATTACTATTTTAAGAGTACCAGGTTACTCTCCGGAAGCAGTAGCAGAATTTGCCATGGGGCTGGCGCTTGCTGTCAACAGACATCTTCACAAAAGCTATATTAAGGTGCGTGAAAACAATTTCAGTCTGGCAGGACTTACCGGTGTGAATTTTTATAATAAAACAGCAGGTATTATCGGAACAGGAAAAATTGGTGCTGCTATGTGCAGAATCTGCAAGGGCATGGGCATGAAGGTAATCGCATATGACAAATATCCGAATAAATCACTGGATTTTGTAGAATATAAGGAGTTTGAGCAGGTATTGGCAGAAAGTGATTTGATATCCCTTCACTGTCCTTTGACTGAGGAAAATTATCATATGATTAATTCAGAATCTATCAATAAAATGAAAGATAATGTAGTGTTGGTCAATACCTCAAGAGGAGGTCTTGTCAATACACAGGATTTGATTCAGGGAATTCGTGCAAAGAAGTTTTTTGGTGTGGCACTGGATGTATATGAGGAAGAGACAAACAATGTATTTGAAAACAGAGAGGATGATATTCTGGAACATTCTGTAGTGGCAAGACTTCTCTCATTTCCGAATGTTCTTGTGACCTCTCATCAGGGATTTTTGACAGAAGAAGCACTTGCAGCGATTAGTGGAACCACTCTGCAAAATGCTATGGATTTTGTAAATGGTACAATTAAAGAAGAAAATGTAGTTTCTGAATAAAAAGAAGGACAGGCATCTTTTGATGTCTGTTTTTTCAACAGAACGATTTACAAATAATAGTTTTTATGATACATTAGAAACATTACATGGGCGGGTAAAGAGTGCTGGTAAATATTAAAATCAGATTCGCATAATTTCAGACAAATGGAGATATACCTATGAGAGATAAAAATGAATTGACACGGCTTTATAATAAATTAATAAAAATCATGAAAAGTTATCATCCTTCTTCTGATTTTACCATGATAAATCGGGCTTATGAAGTGGCAAAGGAGGCTCACAAGGAACAGTACAGAAAATCGGGTGAGCCTTTTTTTATACACCCTCTTCATGTGGCGATTATATTAGCGGAGTTGAAGCTTGACAAGGAAACAGTTATGGCGGCGCTTCTGCATGATGTGGTGGAGGATACCGAGCTTACAAGAGAGGATTTGGAGAGAGAATTTGGACATGAAGTGGCGTTTCTGGTAGACGGGGTAACAAAACTGACCAATTTCAGTGTTGAACTATCAGAGACAGACCTTAGCAAAGAAGAGCTGAAGCTTGAAAGCTTTCGCAAGCTCATTATGGCGATGTCGGATGATATTCGGGTGATTTTGATTAAGCTTGCCGACAGGCTTCACAATATGCGTACCTTGCAGTATCAGAAGCCTGAAAAGCAGATAGAAATTTCACGGGAGACTTTGGATATTTATTGTCCCATAGCAAAAAGACTTGGAATTTCCGTGGTGCAGACAGACTTGCAGGATTTGTCAATGGAGTATATTTATCCTGAAGCATACCGCAGTATACAACAGAAAATAACAGAAACGGCGCATGATAGAAAAAAGTTTGTGGGACGCATTATCAGGCAGACAAAAGCAGGACTGAATGAGGCGGGTATTCACGCTGATGTGCAATTTGCGTTAAAACATTTATTCAGCATTTATCGAAAAATGGTAAATCAGGAAAAGACACTGGATGAAATTTATGATATTTATGCAATTAAAATTATTGTAGATTCTGTGAGAGATTGTTATATTGCGCTTGGAATACTTCATGATTTATATAAACCGGTGCCCGGAAGAGTAAAGGATTTTATTGCACTTCCAAAGGCCAATATGTATCAGTCTCTTCATACTACCTTGCTTGCGCCGGGCGGAAGGTTATTTGAGGTACATATCAAGACACGTGAAATGAGCGAAGTAGCTTCTTATGGGATTCTTGCGCGCTGGAAGTATGGTATACCAGGAGAAAATGTGCAGACATTATCCAACAGCCAGAAGGAAAAAGCAGAGTGGCTTATGCAGATTATGGAATGGCAGAGGGATATTTCGGATAATGATGAGTTTATTGATTTAATTAAACAGGATTTTAATCTGTTTTCCGAAACAATCTATTGTTTTTCACCGAAAGGAGATGCAAAGGCACTTCCAAAAGATGCAACAGCGATTGATTTCGCATATTCGATTCACAGTGAGATTGGAAACTGTGCAATAAAGTGTGTGATAAACGGGAGAGAATCTCCGATAGAAACAATTTTAAATAATGGGGATATGGTGGAGATTGTGATGGATAAAAAACAGAACGGACCGAATCCGGAATGGCTGGATATTGTAAAAACAGGAACAGCAAAGAGTAAAATTCGAAAATGGTTTCATGAAAAGGAAGAAGAAAAATAACATGGAAGAATTCACAGATAAGTTACATTATGAACATAAGGTGCAGTATTATGAAACGGACCAGATGGGAATTGTTCATCATTCCAATTATATACGATGGTTTGAAGAGGCAAGAACCGATATATTTGAAAAAATCGGAGCAGGTTATGACCGAATGGAAAAAATAGGAATTTTAAGTCCAGTATTGGAAGTAAGCGCAAAGTACAGAAGCATGACAAGATATGCAGAGATAGTTCAAATTCAGATGAAAGTAAAGGCTTATAACGGGATTCGAATGAGTTTGGAGTATGTGATTTGTGATAAAGAAAGCGGAGAAATCAGATGTACAGGAGAGAGCCGCCATTGTTTTATAGACAGAAAAGGGAAACTGGTTTGCCTGAGCAAAGCATGGCAGGAGGGCGATGAGCTGATAAAAGGAATCATGTAAGCATTGCTTTTTTGTTCAATATTTGATATGATAGGTCTTGCCTATAAAAATTCAAGCAGAGCAGAGGATAGAAACAAAGGAGATAGAATTATGAAGCAGAATGAAGCACGGAACCTGACCATGATGATGGACTTGTATGAACTGACCATGGCAAACGGCTATTTTAACGACCAGGACAAGGATGTGAAAGTTGCCTTTGATGTATTTTACAGAAGAAATCCTGATGACGGCGGATTTGCAATATTTGCGGGTCTTGAGCAGATTGTGGAGTATATCGAGAATCTTCATTTTGGAGAGGAAGATATTGCATATTTGCAGTCTCTTCATATATTTACTGAGGATTTTTTAAACTATTTAAAGGATTTTGAGTTTAAGGGAGATGTATATGCATTTAAGGAGGGTACAGTAATGTACCCGAATGAGCCGATTATGACGATTGTAGCGCCATTAATCGATGCACAGCTGGTAGAGACAGCGATTCTGGCACAAATCAATCATCAGTCCCTGATTGCCACCAAGACAAGACGTATTGTAAAGGCAGCAAACGGAAGAGCAGTGTCTGATTTTGGAGCAAGACGTGCACATAATAACGATGCTGCTGTATATGGAGCAAGAGCTGCCTATATCGGTGGAGCAGTCGGAACGGCAACCGTGCTTGCTGGACAGATGTTTGATATTCCAGTCAGCGGAACAATGGCGCATAGCTGGGTAATGTATTATAAAGATGAGTTTGAGGCGTTTAAACATTATGCAGAAAACTATCCTGACGGAACGGTGCTTCTTGTGGATACGTATGATGTGATTAAATCAGGGATTCCAAATGCGATTCGTGTGGCGAAGGAAGTATTGGAGCCTATGGGAAAGCGGCTTAAGGGGATTCGGATAGACAGCGGAGATTTGGCATATCTTTCTAAAAAAATCAGAAAAATGCTGGATAAGGCCGAGCTTCAGGATTGCAAAATTATTGTCTCAAACAGTTTGGATGAAAGAACGATTACTTCTATTATGGACCAAGGGGGACAGGTAGACAGCTTTGGTGTAGGTGAGCGTCTGATTACGGCAAAGTCAGACCCTGTATTTGGTGCAGTATATAAGATAGCTGCAGTTATGGAAAACGGAG
Organism: uncultured Lachnospiraceae bacterium; assembly: GCA_910585215.1. Taxonomy (GTDB): domain Bacteria; phylum Bacillota; class Clostridia; order Lachnospirales; family Lachnospiraceae; genus CAG-303. The sequence continues at coordinate 5,006 of CAJUDQ010000011.1, forward strand.
TGTTTGTACCTAGAATTAAGATATCGGAAAATATTGAGAAAATTACAAATCCTGGTCTGAAGGATGTGTATCGTATTTATGATGAAAGTGGACATGCTGTAGCAGATTTGATTACAAGGGCGGACGAGGAACCGGATATGTCCGTACCATATCGCTATGTAGACCCGGAAAAGCCATGGAAAAATAGATATTTTACAGGATGCAGGGCTGTGAAGCTTCAGCACCCTGTTATTCAGGGCGGGAAGCTGGTAACGAAGCTGGACAGCCTTGATGAAATAAAGAAAAGAGTAAAGGAGCAGCTTGGCAGTGAAATCTGGGAGGAGGAACAGAGATTTGAAAATCCTCACAGACACTATCTGGATATGAGTCCGGAATATTATGAGATGAAGATGAGTCTGCTTCATGATTCACGGGAATAATCGTTCCAGCAGGGCCATTCTTTGTCAGAATGAATAGCTTCTTTAATACCGTGATAAAAACGGACCTTTTGCTGAATATGCAGAAGGTCTGTTTGCATTTTGCGGATTTCTTCCTGAATATGAGCTTCATGTTCTGACATAAGAGAGATAATATCATCAATATGTTCTGGAATATTTTCTTCATAGTGAAAAAAATCCAGCATTTTTGAAATGGGAAGGCCAGTATTTTTAAAACAGGCAATACTGCCAAGCCTGCCAATATGTTCGTCAGTATAGATTCTCTGATTGTTTGGAGTACGCTGTACATTTTTCAACAGACCGATTTCTTCATAATATCGGAGGGTAGAAGCAGAGAGATGAAAACACTTTGAGAGTTCTTTGATGGAATATGTTCGCATAATAGTCCTTTCTTTTTATTTCACAAAAACCTGTTCCACAAATAAATTATTTTCTGTGAAAAAAATAAAAAATTTTTTATTTTCCTCTTGCGTTCAAGTATACTTGAAGTGTTAAGATTTGTAAATAGAACAAAACATACAAATTCAAAGAAAGGAATAAAAAAATGGAATATCGCAGTGTAGGAAAATCAGGTTTAAAGGTAAGTGAAATCGCAGTAGGAAGCTGGATGACAGATTTACAGGGAGGAGAAAAAGCACAGCTTGCAGAGCAGACGATTCGTCAGGCATATGATGCTGGAGTGAATTTCTTTGACTGTGCAGATGCATACAGCGGAGGTGAAGCAGAGAAGTTTCTTGGAAGAATTTTAAAAGATTATCCAAGAGGAAGCTATGTAGTATCAAGCAAGGTTTTTTTTCCGACGGGACGCGGCGCGAATGAGTGGGGACTTTCCAGAAAACATATTTTTGAAAATATTGACAGAACGCTTTCCAATATGAAACTGGATTACATCGATATGTATTTTTGTCACAGATTTGATACAACTACACCAATGGAGGAGACATTAAGAGCATTGAGCGACCTTGTATCACAGGGAAAAATTCTTTACTATGGTGTCAGCGAGGAATGGAGTGCTACAAGGCTTGCAGAGGCACAGAGAATTATTGAGAAATATAATCTTTACCCTATGACAGTGGTTCAGCCGCAGTATCATATGATGGACCGTTATATTGAACATGAAATTATGGGAGTGTGTGAAAAGTATGGTATGGGCATTACTCCATTTTCACCGCTTGCGCAGGGACTTCTTACAGGAAAATACAAGAAAGGGCAGCCGTATCCGGCAGGCTCAAGGGCAACTCATCAGGCAGATAAACAGATAAATAATCTTCTGACGGATGAAAATCTGGATAAGGTAGAAAATCTGACAAAGATAGCAGAGGAGCTGGGAGTAAGCATGTCTGTACTGGCACTTGCATGGATTTTAAGAAAAGATGTGATTTGCAGTGTTATTACCGGAGCAAGCAAGCCACAGCAGCTTGAGAGCAATCTTGCGGCCAGTGGATTTAAAATTCCTGAGGATGCACAGAGAAGAATAGAGGAAATACTGGGATTCCACAGATTTGAGAGACATGTGGGATAAAGTATCCTATTTTTAGCTGGAGAACAGCCGGCGAAAAGTATATAAAAATATATAGTAAAAAATACTGTATAGTAAAAAATACTGGCAGGAGAATTTTCAAATTTTGAAAATTCCCCTGCTTTTTTGGTCTTGTTTTCCATATTATAATATGATAGAATAATAAACAGCATTTAGGAAACGGGAAGAAAAATATCTTTGGATACCGCATAGGAGAATTTGAATATGGGAAAAAACATGTTTAAGAACAAAATTTATATGGTTTTGTTTCTAATTTCCTGTGTATGTGCCGCCCTTTTAATTTTCAGAGGAGTAGAACGGCAGAATATGGAGGACAATAAAGTCCACAATCTGAATAAGGGGTGGTATTACATAGAGAATGGGGAAAAATTTTCAGTTACTTTGCCTGCTGAAATAGAATATCATGAAACAGACAGTCTGACATTGTATAATGACAGTCTGACAGAAGTAAACAGTGGTAAATATTTAAGAACGACAGGCGTGCAGCATGATACCAAAATATATGCCGGTGACAAAGAGCTTTATCGATTTAATGACAGAGATTTAAAGCGCAATGCTACTGTTCTTGACAATATTATCTGTCTTGCGGAGCTTACTGATAATATAGACAAAACAGGACTCAGCATGGTATTTCAAAATACAGCGAATGGCAGCTACACAGTTCATGAGGTAATGGTTGGAGGATGGACAGAAATTATGTCCTCTTTATTTTTGGAAAATATCGTTTCACTGTTTATGACATATTCCATGATAGTACTTGGAATTTTAAGTATGGGACTTGCGATGATTATGTATAAGTTTCATCTGGATGGAAAAAGACTTGTTTATGCTTCACTGTTTCTTATTGTATGTGGACTGTGGTGTCTGACAGATTCTTCTTTTATGCAGCTTCTGGCGAACTATGGCAGAGGGGTGGTCTATACAAACTTTTATCTGTTTATGCTGATACTGGTTCCCATGATTCATTATCTGAAAATGACAGGGGAAATGAACCGATATAAGTTTTTCACAGTTTTTCTTTATTTGTGTTATCTGAATATAATTGTCCAGTCGATATTGGTTTACAGTGGAACTTTTGAGTTTTTTGAAATGCTTCCGTTTACGCATTTTATTTTTGTAGTGGGAGTTTTGATTAGTGTTATTTTATCTGTGCATGAATATAGAAAATCTGCAGATAAGGACCTTGCTGTGTGTATAAGGGCATTTATCACAGAGGGAATCGTTGGAGTGATTACCATTATCTGTTATATTTTTAAATTTAATGCATATCAGAATATGTTTCAGATAGGGATTCTCCTGTTTGTATTAATTCTTTTATACAGTCTTGGAAAAGAAATGGTGGAAAGTATGAAGTATCGAACGGAAGTAGAGGCGTACCGGAGAATGGCGGAGGAAGACAAACTGACAGGTCTGAAAAACCGCAGAGCATATGATGTAATGATACAAAGCATGGAAGAAAATCACAGACAATGTAAAAATGCGCTGATGATTTTTGCAGATTTAAACGGATTGAAGACAGTGAATGATAATTTTGGACATAATGACGGAGATGAACTGATTACAGCTGCTGCACATTGTATTGAGAAGGCCTATTCAGAACTGGGAGACTGCTACAGAGTGGGCGGAGATGAGTTCTGTATCATTATTTTTAATCCTGAATATGATGAAACTGTTATGCAGAAGAAGCTGGAAGAGGAAATTGTAAAATATAATCAGCTTCATCCTGAAAAACATGTATTGTCGATTGCATATGGAAGCAGTTATCTGTGCGATGAAAAAGGAACACGGAAGTCTGTCAATCTCTGGAGGGATGAAGCAGACCAGAAAATGTATCTGGATAAAAAAAGACAGAAAGCGGGCAGGAAATAAGGAGGAATTACGGAATGTCAGAAGAAAAGATAAGGAGAATCGAAGACGAATTAAGAAAAAAAACAATGATATTGGAAGAACTGGAAACCTTTGTTGTGGAGTACAGTTTTCAGACAAAAGAATTGTATATTGACCCTGTAAAGGAAAAGTACATAAGAGTGGCATGGGATAAACAGGCAATGATAGATAAAAAAATAGACAATCTGGTTTACCGGCCAGATATACCAACTGCAAAACCGTTGCTTGATTTTACAAAAATAGAAACAGCAGAGAATTGCTTCAATAAAAGAAACAGCGCCATGGTGCGTATTTTTACAGATAAGCATAAATATGCGTGGTTTCGACTGACCAGAATTGTTTTTCTGAATGAAAATAAAATGCCTGATAAGGTAGCAGTGTTATTTACCAACATGGATGAAAAGGCAGAGACGGAACAGAATTTAAAGTTTTATGCAGAAAAGGATATATTGACACATCTTCCCAATATTACGGCATTTCTGGCACAGGCACAGCTTTTGATTGATAATAATGCAGACGAGGATTATGAGATTGTTCGCATGGATATTGACCGTTTTCGTGTGATTAGTGGAATGTTTGGAATCGAGGAAGGAAATAATCTGCTGAAATTTATTGCTGTAAAGATACAGGAGCGCCTTGATGAGGAAGATGAGGTGGCATATTGCAGAATTGCTTCAGATATCTTCGCCATGTGTATTCCGATAAAAAAGTATTCAGTAGATGAATTTATAGAATCTCTTTGCAGAGCAGTTTCTGCATATCCCAAAAATTATGAAGTGACTCTGGCGTTTGGAAGATATCAGGTGACAAAAGAGGACAGAGAACAGAAGGTTCCAGTCAGCAATCTGATAGACAGAGCTGCTGCGGCTCAGGCGACAATAAAGGGAAATTATCTTGTACATACTGCATTTTATGATAAGAATATCAGGCGGCAGGAGGAAGCAGAATCCATGATTTTGTCTGATATGCATACTGCTCTTAGAGAAGAACAGTTTCAGGTGTTTTTACAGCCAAAGGTAGAAATGGGAACTGGAAAAATCATCGGCTCCGAAGCTTTGGTCCGCTGGCTGCATCCGAAACGGGGCATGATATCTCCAGCTGATTTTATTCCGATTTTTGAAAAGAATGGATTTATTATGGAGCTGGATAAATATATGATTAAGCATACCTGCAAGATTATTCGAAAATGGCTGGATGAAGGAACCGTGGTTTATCCGGTATCTGTGAATCTGTCCAGAGTAAATTTATATAATACAAAGCTGATACAGGATATTGAAGAATATGTCAATGAGTATCAGGTCCCAAGAGAATATATTTCTTTTGAGCTGACGGAGAGTGCATTTTCCGCAGATAATTCTTATATGAAAATGCTGGCGGCAAAGCTTCAGACAAAGCATTTCAAAGTGTTGATGGATGATTTTGGAAGCGGGTATTCTTCGTTGAATACCTTAAAGGAAATACCAGTGGATATTTTAAAAATTGATTTGAAATTTTTATCAGCGGGCTCGGATAATGAAAGAGCAAATCTGATTATCAAGCATGTGGTGGAAATGGCGAATGATTTGGGGCTGTTTATTGTAGTAGAAGGCGTGGAGAATAAAGAACAGGTACAGTTTCTTCTGGATATCGGATGCAGAGTTGCGCAGGGATTTTATTATTATCGGCCGATTACCGTAGAGGAATATGAAAAAAATCTGAATTGAGATTATGAAAATAAAGCGTCTAAAAGAAAGGAAATGAGAAAAAATGAACGAACGTATTTTACTGGTTGATGATGCAAAATTTGCCAGAAAGATTGCAAAAAAGGTACTTGGCAACGGAGGCTTCGACAATGTGACAGAGGCGGTAAATGCTGTAGAAGCGATGGAGGTGTTTCAGAATCATGATTTTGACCTTGTACTTTTGGATATTACCCTGCCGGATAATTCAGATTTAACGCTGCTTGAAAATATGCTAAAGGCAAAGCCGGAGGCAAAGATTATTATGACCTCTGCGATTGGACAGGATTTGATTATACAGGATGCATTAAATGCAGGGGCAAAGGCGTTTATTACAAAGCCTTTTGGAGAAAAAGAGTTTTTAAAAGAGGTGTTTAGGGTTCTGGAAGAAGGGTGAAAGGTCTGGTGAATCGTTATGAAAATATATGATGAAGAAGGTTATATTGATTCCGATGTTCATGAGATATTATATGAACTGGGAAATGTGGGAATCGGCATGGCGAGTGTGACTGTCGGAAATATGATTGGGCTTAGAATGAATGTAGGCGTGCCTTCCATTGTTCCGGCGAAGGAGCTTATGAAAAAAGAAGAGATGAATAAGAAAAGAAAGGCTGGGATTTTAATGGATTTTCAAAGGTCCATGGAGGGTTCCATGCTGTTTCTTTTAGATGAGGAATTTGTCAATGAGGTGATAGAAATCACCTGTAAAAATGGGAGCATGAAGGCAGAAGAAATGGATGAGACCGATAAGCTGTCTGTGCTGGAGGAGTTTGCAAATATTACAAGTGCCGCATATTTGAAAGCAGTGGGACAGTATACGGGGTTGAGACTGTTTGTAAAGCCGGTTTGGATGAAGTTTGAATGTATTGACAGGCTGTTGGATGAAGTGACAGACAGGATGGAGAAAAATTTCAGCAAGGCGGTCTGTGTGGATGCATCATATTCGATTGTTTATGAGGATGGGAATAAGAAGGAAGATGTCGGTCATGTGATTATGCTGCCGGATGAAAAATCAGTGGAGGCGCTTGTGGGACCGCTGATGGATGAGATGTAAGAAAGAATTGAATATTGAAGATGATTCTATTCTATGTTTTATCGTTTTCTGGGTTTTTGGGAAACTGTAGGGATACAAAGAGAAAATTTTAAAGAACTTATAGAGGAATTATAAAAAATATATTTACTTCTTATGGGGGATATTGTAAAATAATATCAAATTGTGAGTTTGGAATTGTTTATAATAAAAGAAAGGGAAAGAAAAATGAAAATAGCGATAGTGGAAGACACTTTTCAATGGATGGACAAAATTTAGGATTCCGTAAATAATTTTTTTCAAGACAAAGCGATAGAGGTTGAGATTGATAAATATTATGATGCGGAATCTTTTTTGGATGCAAAAAAAGAATATGAAATTGTATATTTGGATATAGAATTAAGCAGCACGAGAGGCAGTATGAATGGTATTGAAGCGCTGTGGCGGTATAAACAAGTATTTCCAAATATTATTGCTGCATTAGTGACGGTTCATGAAAAGGAAGTCCGAAAAGGTTATTTTGTGGGAGCATACCGATATATTTATAAAAGAAATCTGGAAGAGGAAATACAGGAAATGCTGGAGGGAGAAGCAACAAAGGAAAAGCGTGAATATTTACAGAAGGAAAATCAATTATGGCAGGAAAAACATCAGGAACAGGAGGGTTTTGAGAAGGCAGAAGGGACACCAAATCTTGAAGATGTGTATTTGTACTGGTTTAAAAAGTGATGGACTGTTTTTATCCGGATAAAAAATTACAAATAACTCTTGACATATGCGATTTTTTGAGTATAATTAAAAATAGTTTTAGAAAAACTATCCAATTTCATAAATTAAAAACCGTTGAAGCGGAGATAACGGTAAAAAATGCGCTTACAGAGAGTGGGAAAGGCTGAGAACCCATAGAGATGCAGTTTATCAAATGGACCGCTGAGGGCATGGTCAAAAGATTCAAAAATCTGAGTATTCCATGACGTAAGGCACGCGTAAGCTGCCGGGAATATGTTAGTATTCTGCTGAGAGTGTGGATTCCACGAATCAAGGTGGCACCGCGGTAAATTATTATGCAAATTTTACCGTCCTTGACAATAGCGACAGCTTTTGTCAGGGGCGTTTTTTTGTTATATTTTTATTTTATAAATTATTTGAAAGTTTTGCTGGCATATACAGCAGAAGAAAAAGGAGGAAAACAATGATATCTTTAGAAGAAGCAGAAAAAATATCAAAGGGATTTCATATTATACCCATCAGCAAAGAGATTATGTCAGATATCAAAACACCGATGCAGGTACTTCGTATTTTAAAAAATGCAAGTTCTCATTGCTATATGCTTGAAAGTGTGGAAAATCAGGAAAAATGGGGAAGATATACCTTTCTTGGTTTTGACCCGATTATGGAAATTACGTGTACAAATGGAATTTTAAAAATAAAAAACAAAACCGAAAGTGAAACAGTCAAAGAAACACGGCATCCTGACGAGGAAATAAAAAAAATACTCTCTGAGTATACCAGCCCCAGAATAGAAGGCCTGCCTTCATTTACCGGCGGACTGGTAGGATATTTTTCTTATGATTATGTAAAATACAGTGAGCCAAATTTATGCCTTGACGCAGAAGATGAAGAGGGCTTTCGAGATGTAGATTTGATGCTGTTTGACAAGGTAATAGCTTTTGACAATTTTCGACAGAAAATCATTGTTATTGTAAATGCGAGAACAGAACAGATGAAAAAAGAGTATGAACGGGCAGTAGAAGAAATCGACAGAATTATTGCATTTATTAAAACAGGAGAACCGCCGGCAGTGCTGCCAGGAAAAATTACTTCAGAGTTTCGAAATTTGTTTGAAGAAGAAGAATATTGTCGAATGGTGGAAAAGGCAAAGCAGTATATTTATGAGGGAGATATTTTTCAGGTAGTATTATCCAACCGGATGGAAGCAGATTTTGAGGGAAGCCTCCTAAATGCTTACCGGAATCTGCGTACCACAAATCCATCACCATATATGTTTTATTTCAGTTCTGACGATATTGAGGTGGCGGGAGCTTCGCCTGAAACACTGGTAAAACTGGAAAACGGCATATGTCATACATTTCCTCTGGCGGGTACAAGGCCAAGAGGCACAGATAAAAAAGAAGACGAAGCTCTTGAACGGGAGCTGCTTTCCGATGAAAAGGAGCTGGCAGAACACAATATGCTGGTTGATTTGGGAAGAAACGATTTGGGAAAAATCAGCCGGTTTGGAACTGTACAGGTGGAAAAGTATATGTCTGTAGAAAAATATTCTCATGTTATGCATATTGGCTCGACTGTACGGGGAGAACTGAGAGATGACAAATGTGCACTGGATGCAGTAGATGCTGTACTTCCGGCAGGAACCTTGTCAGGAGCACCAAAAATCAGGGCAATGCAGATTATTAATGAACTGGAAAACAATAAACGGGGAATTTATGGTGGTGCGATAGGCTATATTGATTTTACCGGAAATCTGGATACCTGTATCGCGATAAGAATTGCTTTTAAGAAAAACGGAAAAGTATTTGTCCGTTCGGGTGCAGGTATTGTGGCGGACAGTGTTCCCAAAAAGGAATATCAGGAATGTATCAACAAGGCAAAGGCAGTGATAAATGCCTTAAAGGCAGGAGAGGAGGAAATGTAGATGATATTGTTAATTGATAATTACGATAGCTTTTCTTATAATCTTTATCAGATGATTGGAGAAATTAATCCGGACATCAGAGTAATCAGAAATGATGAATGGACAACAGAAGAAATAGAAAAGCTGCATCCAAGTCATATTATATTGTCTCCAGGGCCTGGAAAGCCTGAAAATGCAGGGATTTGTGAAGAAGTTATAAGAAAGCTGGGAGAAAAAATCCCGATTCTTGGTGTATGTCTGGGACATCAGGCTATTTGTGAAGTTTACGGTGCGGTGATAACTTATGCTTCAAAGCTTATGCATGGGAAACAGTCCGAGATTTGTCTTGATCAATACAGTCGCCTGTTTGAAGGACTTGAAAATAAAATAAAGGTGGCAAGATATCATTCACTTGCTGCAAAAAAAGACACAATACCGGAAATATTAAAGGTAACAGCAAAAACAGAAGATGGAGAAATTATGGCAGTGGAGCATAAAACCTGTCCGGTATATGGGCTGCAGTTTCATCCCGAGTCTATTTTGACCCCACAGGGAAAGCATATTTTAAAAAATTTTATGAAGGAGAATATTTGATATGATTCAGGAAGCAATTAAAAGGGCAATAAAAAGAGAAAATATAGACAAAGAATTAATGACAGGAGTTATGAATGAGATTATGGGAGGGGAAGCAACCGATGCACAGAAGGCGGCTTTTTTGACCGCCATGAGTATGAAGGGTGAAACGATTGATGAAATTACTGCTGCTGCAAGGGTAATGAGAGAGCACAGTGAAAAGTTTTTAAATGATATGGATGTACTGGAAATCGTCGGTACAGGAGGCGATGGTTCAAATACCTTTAATATTTCCACACTTGCTTCACTGGTGGTCTCTTCACTGGGGATTCCGGTTGCAAAGCATGGAAATCGCGCGGCATCAAGCAAATGTGGTACAGCAGATTGTCTGGAGGCGCTGGGGGTAAGAATCGACCTTGCCCCTGCCAGAAGTGCACAGCTTTTGCATGACATCAATATGTGTTTTCTGTTTGCGCAGAAATATCATACAGCGATGAGATTTGTGGGTGGTGTGAGAAAGGAAATCGGTATTCGGACACTTTTTAATATTCTCGGGCCGCTTGCAAATCCGGCAGGGGCAAGTATGCAGCTTCTGGGTGTATTTAGTGAGGATTTGGTAGAACCTCTTGCAAGGGTGCTTTCCAATCTGGGAGTAAAGTCTGCAATGGTGGTATATGGTCAGGACAGCATAGATGAAATTTCCATGAGTGCACCAACTGCTGTATGTGAGGTGAAAAATGGTAAATTTGAATCTTATGTGTTTACACCGGAGCAGTTTGGCTTTGAAAGATGTAAAAAAGAAGCTCTGACAGGAGGTACGCCGCAGGAAAATGCTGAAATTGCAAAGAAGATTTTATCCGGTGAAAAAGGACCAAAAACAGATGCGGTTATAATAAATGCAGGGGCAGCGATTCATATCGCAAAAGAAAACTGCTCCATAAAACAGGGAATAGAGCTTGCAAAACAGGCGCTTGAAGATGGTCGGGCGATGAAACAGCTTGAAAGATTTATCGAGCTTAGCAATCAGTAAATTGTATGAAACGTAAAACAGAAAAAGAAAAGCAAATCAGGAGTGAAAGAAAAATCAGGAAGAAAATAAAAAGTCAACAAGAATCAGGAGCAAAAAATTAAAAAAATGAATATATTAGAAGAAATTGCAGAAAAAAGAAGAATTGATATCGAAAATCGAAAAGAAAAAATAGCTTTGAAAGAAATAAAAGATATCGCGGAAAAAATAGCAGAAAAAGAAAAAAAGAAAAAAGGGGAATTTGATTTTTTATTTCAAAAAAATCTTTCAGAGGAAGGAATCAGTTTTATCTGTGAAGTAAAAAAAGCCTCTCCCTCAAAGGGTATCATAGCGGAAGAATTTCCATATCTGAAAATTGCACAGGAATATGAGGAGGCGGGGGCAGCGGCTGTCTCTGTATTAACAGAGCCAAACTATTTTCTTGGAAGGGATGAATACCTGAAGGAAATCAGTGAAAAAGTTTCTCTTCCATTGCTTAGAAAGGATTTTACAATTGACGAATATCAGATTTATGAGGCAAAAACAATAGGCGCGTCAGCAATTTTACTTATTTGTGCCTTATTGTCAGATAGGCAGCTTGAAAGCTATATAAAAACTGCAGAAAAAATTGGTCTGTCTGCACTGACAGAAGCGCATGATGAACGGGAAATTCATCGCGCTTTACAGGCAGGAGCAAAAATTGTGGGAGTAAATAACAGAGACTTAAAAACCTTTACTGTGGATATTCAAAACAGTATAAATCTGAGAAAACTGGTTCCAAAGGATATTCTGTTTGTTTCAGAAAGTGGAATCCGTACTTCGGATGATATTGCAATATTAAAAGAAAACGGAACGGATGCAGTGTTGATAGGGGAAACACTTATGAGAAGTCCGGATAAAAAAGCGGTGCTTAATCAGCTCTCAGGAAAAGGATAACAATGAATACAAAAATAAAGATATGTGGTATAAGACGTTTCGAAGATATTGAATATGTAAATGAAGGCCGGCCGGAATACATTGGTTTTGTATTTGCCAGAAGCAAAAGACAGATTGATGCAGAGACAGCGAAAAGGCTGAAAAAAAGGCTGAATCCGGATATTCAGGCAGTGGGAGTATTTGTCAATGAAGCTGCCCAACAGGCAGCACGGCTTGTCAATGAGGGGATTATTGATATGGTACAGCTTCATGGAGAGGAGAATGAAGGGTATATTCAGAAATTGAGAAGTTTTATGAAACGTGGAAAAATTATTCAGGTGGTGAGAGTTCAGACAGCACAGGATATAAAATCCGCAGAAAATTCCAGCGCAGATTATCTGCTGTTTGATAAGTTTTCACCAGAGGCTTATGGAGGAACAGGGGAAACCTTTGAGTGGAAGCTGATAGATTCTGTAAAAAAACCGTTTTTTCTTGCGGGAGGAATTCATTGTGAAAATGTAAAAAAAGCCATTACTTTGCTGCATCCTTATTCCATAGATGTAAGCAGTGCGGTAGAGACAGAAGGGTTTAAGGACAGAGATAAAATTATGAATATTATAAAATCAGTGCGAGAGACACAGGTTTAATATTATAAATGGGTTAAAAATAAAGTTATAATTATAACAGTCAGAATATGGCTGCGTTGAAAAGTAACAGAAAACAATAAAAAACAAAGTTTAGAAAGGACTTAATAAAAGATGTCAAAAGGAAGATATGGAATTCATGGAGGGCAGTATGTACCGGAAACTCTTATGAATGAGATTATAAAGCTGGAAAAGGCATATGAATTTTATAAACAGGATAAGGAATTTAACGATGAATTGAATTTCTTATTAAGAGAATATGCGGGAAGGCCTTCACTATTGTATTATGCAAAAAAAATGACAAAGGATTTGGGCGGTGCAAAGATTTATTTTAAGAGAGAGGATTTGAATCACACCGGTTCTCATAAAATTAATAATGTACTGGGTCAGGCACTTCTGGCAAAAAAAATGGGAAAAACAAGAATTATTGCAGAAACGGGAGCCGGACAGCATGGGGTTGCCACAGCTACAGCGGCGGCGCTTTTGGGACTGGAATGTGAAATCTTTATGGGAAAAGAAGATACTGTCCGTCAGGCATTGAACGTTTATCGAATGGAGCTTTTGGGCGCAAAGGTAAATGCTGTGGAAACAGGAACAATGACTTTAAAAGATGCAGTCAATGACTGTATGAGGGAGTGGACAAAGAGAGTGGATGATACATTGTATGTATTGGGTTCTGTTATGGGGCCTCATCCGTTTCCAATGATTGTGAGAGATTTTCAGAGCGTAATCAGCAGAGAAGCAAGAGCGCAGATTCTGGAAAAAGAAGGAAAGCTTCCTGATGTGGTTCTGGCATGTGTCGGTGGAGGCAGCAATTCCATGGGAATGTTTTATGAATTTATAAAGGATGAATCTGTAAGATTAATTGGCTGTGAAGCGGCGGGGTTAGGCGTTGATACGGATAAAACGGCTGCCACAATGGCTGTTGGTACAGAGGGAATTTTTCATGGAATGAAATCGTATTTTTGTCAGGATAAATACGGGCAGATAGCGCCGGTATATTCGATTTCCGCAGGGCTCGATTATCCGGGGGTAGGGCCGGAGCACGCATATTTAAAAGATACAAAAAGAGCAGAATATGTACCGGTTACAGATGAAGAGGCTGTCAATGCGTTTGAGTATATTGCAAAGACGGAGGGGATTATAGCGGCTATTGAAAGTTCTCATGCAGTAGCGCATGTGATGAAGATAGCACCAAAAATGAAGAAGGATGAAATTATTATATGCTGTCTGTCTGGAAGAGGAGACAAGGATGTGGCAGCAATTGCAAGATACAGAGGAGTGGATTTACATGAGTAGAATTAGAGAAGCTTTGGAAAATAAAAAGAGTTTTATCGGATTTTTGACAGCAGGGGACCCTTCCCTTGACAGGACCGAAGAATTTATTGTGGAAATGGCAAATGCAGGAGCAGGGCTGATAGAAATCGGGATTCCGTTTTCGGACCCGATTGCGGAGGGGGAAGTGATTCAGGCAGCAAATGTAAGAGCGCTGTCAGCACCGGAGGGATGTACTACAGATATGATATTTGAAATGGTGGCGAGAGTAAGCAAAAGGGTGAGTGTGCCGCTTGTGTTTTTAACATATCTGAATCCTGTTTATAAATACGGAGTGGATATATTTTGCAGAAAATGTCGGGAATGTGGAATTGACGGGCTGATTATACCGGATATGCCGTTTGAGGAAAAAGAAGAGGTGTTGTTGTCTGCAAAAAAATATGAAGTGGATATTATTTCACTTATTGCACCGACAAGCGAGGATAGAATACAGATGATTGCAAAAGAGGCAGAGGGGTATATTTATGTGGTGTCTTCTATGGGAGTGACAGGGGTAAGAAGCGAAATTACTACAGATATTGAAGCAATTGTAAAAGTGATTCGGGAAGTTACGGATACACCGATTGCGGTTGGATTTGGGATAAGTACAACAGAGCAGGCAGAAAAGTATGGGAAAATGGCGGATGGGATAATTGTAGGGAGCGCGATTGTGAAGATAATAGAAAAATATGGGGAAAAAGCGGGAAAATATGTGTATGAGTATGTGAAAGGGATGGTGGAAGCGGTAAAATAGAAAGAAGGGGTGAAATTTCGGGATTGAAGTGGAAAAATGTTCGGAAAATGTTTGGAAAAATAAGGAATTTGTGCTATGATAGTACAGAAAAGAATATACCCGCCTAAAAATCGGGTATATTCTTAGTTGAGAAAAAAATTTATAAATAAGCTGAATTCATAAAGAAACTAAGAAATGAGGAAGAAATTATCATGTCATCAATACAACAGGAAATAGAAAAACGTCGTACCTTTGCTATTATCTCTCATCCGGATGCAGGAAAGACTACTCTTACAGAGAAGTTTTTATTATATGGAGGAGCGATTAATACAGCGGGTTCTGTAAAAGGAAAGGCAAGTGCCAAGCATGCAGTATCAGACTGGATGGAGATTGAAAAGCAAAGAGGAATTTCTGTCACTTCCTCTATTTTACAGTTTCATTTTGACGGGTACTGCATTAATATTCTTGATACTCCGGGGCATCAGGATTTCTCAGAGGATACTTACAGAACTCTTATGGCGGCAGATTCAGCAGTAATGGTGATTGATGGGTCAAAGGGAGTCGAAGCACAGACAATTAAATTGTTTAAAGTCTGTGCGATGAGGCATATTCCTATTTTTACTTTTATTAATAAAATGGACCGAGAGGCAAAGGATACCTTCGAATTGTTAGAGGAAATTGAAAATGTCCTTGGAATAAAGACATGTCCGGTAAACTGGCCGATTGGTTCAGGTAAGAGATTTAAGGGAGTATATGACAGAGAAACAAAGCAGGTGGCTGTATTTAAGGCCGTTTCTACCGGAGGTTCCAGTGAGGCGGAGGAGACAGATTTGTCGATTGATGATGTGAAGCTCAGGGAAGAAACGGGAGAAGAATTGTATCGGCAGCTTACAGAAGAGGTGGAAATTCTTGATGTGGCCGGAGAGGAGCTGGATACAGAACTGGTCGCGAAAGGTGAGGTTTCACCGGTATTTTTTGGTTCTGCACTGACTAATTTTGGAATAGAAACTTTTTTGCATCATTTTTTGAAAATGACTTCTTCACCGCTTCCAAGAGTGTCAAATGAGGGTGTGATTGACCCTGTGACTGGTCCGTTTTCCGGTTTTATTTTTAAAATTCAGGCAAATATGAACAAGGCACACAGAGACAGAATTGCATTTATGAGAATCTGTTCCGGTAAATTTGAAGCGGGCATGGAAGTTTATCATGTTCAGGGAAAACACAAGCAGAAGCTTTTGCAGCCGCAGCAGGTAATGGCACAGGCAAGAAGTGTGATTGATGAAGCATATGCGGGAGATGTGATTGGAATTTTTGACCCGGGAACTTTTTCAATTGGAGATACTATTTGTGCACCGGGAAAGAAATTTCAGTATGAAGGGATTCCCACATTTGCACCGGAGCATTTCTGTCGTGTAGTTCAGACAGATACCATGAAAAGAAAGCAGTTTGTAGCGGGAATTACGCAGATTGCACAGGAGGGTGCAATTCAGATATTTAAGGATTATAATCTTGATTTGTCTGAAATTATTGTAGGTGTGGTAGGTGTGCTGCAGTTTGATGTTCTAAAGTTTCGAATGGAAAATGAATATAACTGCGAGGTTCGTTTGGAGCCACTTCCATATTCTCAGATGCGTTGGGTGCGGGACAATGGCTTTCATCTTGACAATCTGAGGCGTTCGAGTGAGATAAAGAAGGCAAAGGATATGAAGGACAATCCGCTGCTGCTGTTTCAGAATGAATGGAATATACGGATGTGTCTGGAAAATAATGAAGGACTTGAACTGGAGGAAGTAAAATAGTGGATGATATGCAATTCTGATAAAAATACAACAGGATAAAAAGCAAGGAGGAAGCAGTATGGAAATGTGGCAGATAATTTGTCTGACAGCATTGGTTTTAACAGTGATTCTTATGGTGATTTTAATAAGAAATCTGCGGATGATGAAGGAAATCTGGCAGCTAAAAGAGGAGGACTGTGCATTTACAAAAGAAGAGGAACTGGCCGAATATCAGAAGGTTTTTATAGGAGATATTGCACATGAAATGAAAACTCCTCTGACAGCGATTTTGACATTTGCGGAAATTCTTTCTGTAAAAGCGGATATTACAGATGAAGAACGCAGGCAATATTCTGGATATATTCACGAACAGGCAGTACATTTAAAGAGCATGTCAGAAAAGCTTTTGCAGTTAGTGCAGTTCGAGGGAGCAAATCTTGAGAAAAAAGAACTTTCTTTAAAACAGATAATTTTTGAGGTTCTTACGGCAGAACGGGCAATTTGTGAAAAAGAAGGGATTGCCTTGGAACAGGAGCTTTGTGAATGTAGATTAAATGGAGAGAAGGATTTGCTGAAATCTCTTTTTTATAATCTGATTGATAATGCGAGAAATGCTTCGACAGAAAATGGAAAAATTCTGGTTCATATGGAATATGGAAATAAGGAAGAGGTAAAAATACAAATTATTGATTATGGAACAGGAATTGCGCAGGAAGAAATGGCACATATTTTAAAACCGTTTTATACAGTGAAACAGGTTGCTTCAAAAAAGCTGCACGGAACAGGGCTTGGACTGCCGCTGTGTCAGAGAATTATTGAGTATCACAATGGAAAGCTGGAGATTGAAAGTCAGCCGGGACAGGGAAGTACTTTTACTGTCCGGCTTCCTGTATAATAAAATAAATCACACGAGTTTGACCACAGGAAACGGAGAAAAGATAAATGAACATTATTGCTCATATTTATACAGATTTGCCTGCAAAATTTGGAGTTCCAAGACAAAGCAGTCTTGTACCTGAGCTGAAGGGAAAAATCATTTTTGAAGAGGAGTATCGTGTAACACAGGCTTTTAAGGGACTTGAGAAATTTTCTTATATCTGGGTGCTCTGGCAGTTTTCAAAGGTTCCTGTATGTTCTGAACAGGAAGCGCACTGGTCTCCAACGGTAAAACCTCCGAGGCTTGGCGGTAAAGCCAAGATGGGAGTATTTGCCACCCGTTCTCCTTTTCGGCCAAATCGAATTGGGCTTTCATCTGTAAAGCTTGACAAAATTGAATATCATAAGGAACTGGGACCAGTGCTTTGTGTGTCTGGAATTGATATGATGAATGAAACGCCGATATATGATATTAAACCATATTTGCCTTATGTCGATTCTCATCCAGAGGCCGGAAACGGGTTTGCAGAACAGGCAGCAGATTATAAGCTGAAGGTAATATTTCCTTCTCAGTGGCTTTATATGATTCCAAAGGAAAAAAGAGAAGGGATTATTGGTGTGTTGTCTCAGGACCCAAGACCTGCATATCATACCAGTCCGGAGAGGGTTTATGGAGTGGAGTATGCCGGATTTGATGTAAGATTTACTGTTAATCAGGGGGTTCTGACTGTATGTGAGGTGGAAAATTTAAACGGAAGGAGATATCTGGAATGAGTGAAAAATCAAGACAAAACCGCAGCAATGAAGAGCTGGCTTCAGGAAATCTGAACAGACTGATTTTTTCTATGGCAATTCCTACGATTGTCGCTCAGTTAATTAATATTTTATATAATATAGTAGACCGTATTTATATAGGACATATTCACGGCGTAGGAGCTTCAGCGCTTACGGGAGTGGGAATTGCACTGCCGGTTATTACACTGATATCTGCTTTTTCTGCGTTTGTTGGTATGGGCGGGGCACCTCTTTCTTCTATCTGGTATGGAAAAGGAGACAAGGAGCATGCAGAGAAGATTTTGGGAAACGGAACGTCTCTGCTTCTTGTGTTTTCCGTTTTGCTTATGCTTGTATTTTATATCTGGCAGAAGCCGCTTCTATATGCATTTGGTGCAAGCTCTGATACAATTGGCTATGCATCGGTATATTTATCGTGGTATCTTCTGGGAACCTTCAGTGTAGAGCTGGCGCTTGGACTGAATACATATATTATTGCACAGGGCGATTCCAGAACTGCCATGCTGTCAGTATTAATTGGAGCAATTTTAAATATTGTGCTGGACCCGCTGTTTATTTTTGTCTTTCATATGGGTGTACAGGGAGCAGCGATAGCGACAATTCTTTCACAGACAGTTTCCGCAGTGTGGGTAGTAAAGTTTCTGACCGGAAAAAAAGCAGTTCTCAAAATTCGTCTGAAATATTTGAAACTGGATATAAAGATTATAAAAAATATATGTGCTTTGGGAATTTCGCCTTTTGTTATGCGAGCGACAGAAAGTCTGATTTCGATTGTAATGAATCGTGGACTGCAAAAGTATGGAGGAGATTTGTATGTCGGTTCGCTTACGATTATGCAAAGCGTTATGCAGCTTATGTCCGCGCCTCTGGGAGGTTTTACACAGGGAGTTCAGCCGATTATCAGCTACAATTTCGGTGCGGGAAATTTTGAACGGGTAAGGCAGACTTATCGAAAAATGATAGGGATATGTGGGGGATTTTCATTTGCAAGTACTCTTCTGGTTATGATATTTCCGGCGATTTTTGCAAAGATGTTTACAGGAGATATGGACGTGATTACACTGGTTAGTAAGAAAATGCCGCTGTTTATGTGCGGGATGCTGCTTTTTGGTGTGCAGATGGCGATTCAGCCGACTTTTCTGGCACTTGGACAGGCGAAGATTTCACTGTTTATCGCAATGCTTCGAAAAGTGATATTGCTTGTGCCGTTGGCAATTATATTGCCATTATTTATGGGAGTAAACGGGGTATATCTTGCAGAACCGGTATCAGATTTTGTTTCTGCCGGAACAGCGATGGCACTGTTTTATTTTAATATTAATAAGATACTGTCAAAAGAAAGCCTGGACAAAATTCAATAAGAAGTATTTTGATAGAGACAGTGAACACACATGACTTTAGTCATGAGTAAGTGAGCGAATAAATATTTATTGAGGTTGTTGTAAAAATAGCTTCAGACACAATATATTACAATTCCTTGTTGATAAGCAATAGATTGTGTCTGATTATTATTTTGCAACAGCCCCAATTTTTATTTTATGATACTAAAAAAACAGACTTTAGAATATCTGTTATATTTTGTGGAATGATATTTATTTCAATTTTTGCCTTTGAATTTTTCCAAAATTTCCTTCTTCTGTATTGCCAATCCTGCTGTTTCAATATATAATTTGTTTATCAGAAAATTTATTTGAAAGGGTGGTAAAATGAAAAAACAGAAAAAGGATGAAAGGGATACTACTATTAGAGGTAGCATCCAAAAAAGCAACAAGGTAACGATGTTAATTATGCTTGTTATCATTATCTGTACAGCTATTAATTTGTTTCTGATTTATCTGTATGCACGCAACTTGAAAAATTATACAGAGAGCACACAACAGATTAAAGATGTAGAAATACAAAAGGGTGTATGGGTGACAAATCTGGTGGAAGCTGTCACAAAAGGAAGCAGTTTTAAAGGTGAACTGGATTCTGAAAAATGTGCTTTTGCCAAATGGCATGAATCTCTGGAGCTTTCAAAAATCAAAGAGGACAGCGTGAAGGAATCTGTGAGTAAATCGGAAGCTCTTCATAAGCAGTTACATGAGCTTGGAACCCAGGTACTTAAAATAGACGCCATGGAGGACCCGGAGGGCTCTATGACTACTATTAATTCCATTATTCAGAAGTCAGATGATTTGGCTGATGCTATGAATAAAGTAGTAGATTATTTTGTTTCAAGAGAAGAGCGTTCCTATTCCAATTTGAAAGCAAGAATTGTTACAGCCATGTTTACAAATATTATTATGGCAGTACTGGCATTAATTCTAGTAAGAAAGACATCGGAAAAGCTGGCACAGAAAATTGCGCATCCGGTAATGGCAGTGGCAAAGTGGGCCTCTGACCTTGCACTTGGATCGGATGATTTGAATTTTGAGACTGAGCAGACAGAACTGCAGGAAATTAATGAAATGATAACTGCGTTTAATACCATGGCAGCCAGTATTCAGGAAAATGTAGCAGTTGTTCAGAGAGTGGCGGAAGGGGATATGACAGCGTTTGTAAATGTGAGGTCTTCCAAGGACAGTTTGGCAAAGAATCTTTATAAAATGGTTCAGACAAATGACCTTATGTTTAATGAAATTACACAGATTGCTCAGGAGGTAGCAGAAGGAGCTGGCGATATAGCCGGTGCAAGCAATTCACTGGCAGAAAGTTGCACTATTCAGGCACACAGTATTGCTGATTTTAGAGAAGCAGTAGAACAGACAGGACAGCTGTTAAGAGAAAATTCAGACAGAATTTTAAGGTCGAAAAATATTTCAAATGAGATAAAACATGAAATTGCAGTAAGTAATGAAAAGATGAGAGGACTTCTGGCATCTATGGACGATATTATGAAATCCTCCGAAAAGATTACTTTTGTAATTAAGACAATTGAAGATATTGCCGACCAGACAAGTCTTCTAGCATTAAATGCTTCAATTGAGGCGGCAAGAGCAGGAGAGGCGGGCAAAGGCTTTGCGGTTGTGGCGGGAGAAGTCGGCGCTCTGGCAGCACAGAGTGCAGATGCGGCAGTACAGAGCAAGCAGCTTATTGAAGATACTATGGAAAAGGCATACAGAGGAAATATTATTTCAAATGAAACCTCAAAGACCTTTGAAAAAATTGTAAAGAGTATTGATGATATTTATAATGTTACAGAGGAAATCAATCAGGCGGGTGATATTCAAAATGAAAAGCTTGATATTATTGAACGCAATATTAGGGAAATCTCAGAGGTAGTAGATTCCAATGCAGCTGCAAGTGAGCAGACAGCAGCTTCAAGTGATATGCTGACGAGAAGCGCGGAGAATCTTAAGGCAGCAATGGGGAAATTTAACCTTCGTAAGAGAGAACCAGGCCATGCCTATATTCCACCAGAAAAAGAAAATGACGAGGAGTTTATCCAGCAGGCGCAGAAAAACTATGAAAAGGCAGTAAAAGAACATACTTATGAAAATATAAAATAGCTTGCGAACAGATATATTTTATTATATAATATATTTCATGGCAAGAATGTTTTAGAAAAACAGTTTGTCAAATATTATACATATTTGAGTTAAACTCTATACATGGTGTGATATGTATACAATCTATCATTAGATATGGTATGAAATACTGCATATGAAGAGCAGAAGGGTTTGTGAAGATATAAATCTATATATTTCTATGGAAACAGTGATAAAACAAGATAACGAAATAAGATAACAAAATAAGGTAACAAAACAAGGTAACAAAATAAGGTAATTATAACACAAAAATGTGTTTTATGACAAAATTATATTCAGGAGGATTATTTTAGATGAGTGATGTAAAAAGTACAATTACAAGCGGTAAAGCAATACTTGGTATTGAATTTGGTTCCACAAGAATCAAGGCGGTGTTAATCGGTGAGGACAATGCTCCGATTGCATCGGGAAGTCATGAGTGGGAAAATCAGCTCGTAGATAATATCTGGACATACAGTCTGGATGCTATCTGGTCCGGTCTTCAGGATGCATATACTCAGATGACAAAGGATGTAAAAAACCAGTACGGTGTAGAAGTAGAAAAGCTTGGCGGTTTAGGTTTCAGCGCTATGATGCATGGATATATGGTGTTTGATGAAAAGGATGAGCTTTTAGTTCCGTTCCGTACATGGAGAAATACTATTACAGGTCCGGCTTCTGAAGAGCTGACAAAGCTGTTTAATTTCCATATTCCACAGAGATGGAGTATTGCACATCTGTATCAGGCCGTTTTAAACGGCGAGGAGCATGTGCCACAAATCAAATTCCAGACCACGCTGGAAGGGTATATCCATTGGAAACTGACAGGAGAAAAAGTGCTTGGTATCGGCGAAGCGTCAGGAATGTTCCCTGTTGATATGAATACAAAGGATTATAATCAGACAATGGTGGAGCAGTTTGACAATTTGATAGCAGACAGAAATTTTACATGGAAACTTAGGGATATTCTGCCAAAGGTATTAGTTGCAGGAGAAAATGCCGGTACATTGACAGCGGAAGGTGCAAAGCTTCTGGATGTATCTGGAAAGCTTCAGGCCGGTGTGCCTGTATGCCCTCCAGAAGGAGATGCTGGTACGGGAATGGTAGCGACTAACAGCGTAAAGGTGCGTACAGGAAATGTTTCTGCTGGAACCTCTGTATTTGGTATGGTAGTTCTTGAGAAGGATTTGTCAAAGGCATATGAGGAAATTGACCTTGTGACCACCCCTACTGGTTATCCGGTAGCTATGGCGCACTGTAATAATTGTACTTCGGATTTGAATGCATGGGTTAGCTTATTTAAAGAGTTTGCCCAAGCTTTCGGCATGGAAGTGGACATGAATAAACTGTTTGGCACATTATATAACAAAGCTTTAGAGGGAGACCCTGAATGTGGCGGTCTTTTGGCTTACAATTATTTTTCAGGTGAGCATATCACAGGATTTGACGAGGGACGTCCATTATTTGTACGCACACCGGAGAGTAAATTTAATCTGGCAAACTTTATGAGAGTTCATTTATTTGCATCGTTAAGTGTTTTAAAAACTGGTTTGGATATTCTCTTTAAACAGGAAAATGTCAAGGCGGATAAAATCTATGGACATGGTGGCTTATTTAAGACAAAGGGCGTTGGTCAGGGTATTTTAGCGGCAGCGCTTAACACGCCTGTTTCCGTTATGGAGACAGCGGGAGAAGGCGGCGCATGGGGAATCGCCCTGCTTGCTTCTTATATGGTGAATAAAGAAGAAGGAGAAACTCTTGACGACTTCCTTGTAGACAAGGTATTTCATGGAGATACAGGTACAGAGATGAAACCGAATCCGGAAGATGTAAAGGGATTTGACGAATATTTAAAGAGATATACGTCAGGTCTTGCGATTGAGAAAGCGGCTGTTGAAGCAATGAAATAAGTTTGTAAGTTCGTAAATTTAAAATCTGGTGTTTACAAAGATGTAACAAATCTCGAAGGGCACCAGATTTTTTATTTTTTAGGAAGCTGTTCTTAAAAGCAACAACTTCGAACAAAGTGCAGGAAGATATTACAAATATAAAGTGTTGCAGTACTTTGTTCTTTCATATAAAATTAAAAAGAAAAGAGAGGAAAAACAAATGAGTGCAGAGGCAATATGTATGCTGATAGCGATTGTTGTTTATTTACTGATAACAATAGGAATAGGAATTAAATTTTCCAAGCAGAATAAGGATACGGATGATTTTTATCTGGGAGGCAGAAAACTGGGACCGTTTGTTACTGCAATGAGTGCAGAGGCATCCGATATGAGCAGCTGGCTGTTAATGGGACTGCCGGGGCTGGCTCTTGTTTCAGGGGTGGCAGAGCCGGCATGGACTGCGATTGGTCTTGCTGTCGGCACCTATTTTAACTGGCTGATTGTGGCCAAAAGACTGAGAATTTACAGCCATACTGCAGGAAATGCCGCTACAATTCCGGCATTTTTTTCAAACCGGTTTCGAGATGATAAGCGTATTCTTTCTGTAATTGCAGCAGTGGTCATTGTGATATTTTTTGTTCCTTATACAGCTTCCGGTTTTGCTGCCTGTGGAAAATTATTTAATTCTTTATTTGAGATAAATTATGGAACTGCGATGATTGTCAGTGCTTTTGTTATTATTTTATATACGGCACTGGGAGGCTTTCTTGCCGCAAGTACCTCAGATTTAATGCAAAGCATAGTTATGACCATTGCAATTTTTGTGGTTATTATTTTTGGGGTTACAAGTGTGGGTGGCATGGATGTTGTTATGGATAATGCAAAGTCCATGACAGGATATTTTTCTCTGACAAATACATATAATGCGGGTTCGGATACGGGAGTGCCATATGCTGCACTGTCGATAGCATCTGCATTTGCATGGGGACTGGGATATTTTGGTATGCCGCATATTCTTTTGAGATTTATGGCGATTCAGGATGCATCCAAGCTGAAGCTTTCAAGAAGAATTGCAACTGTCTGGGTAGTGGTTTCAATGGGTGTATCTATTCTTATCGGAGTTGTGGGAAATGCAATGATAAAGCAGGGAGTGCTTGGAAAACTGGATGATCCCGAAAGAATTATTGTCAATATTGCATCACTTATCAGTGAACACGGAGTACTGGCAGCTCTGATTGCAGGTGTTATACTTGCGGGAATTCTGGCCGCAACTATGTCAACTGCAGATTCACAGCTTCTGGCCGCATCTTCAAGTGTATCTCAAAATATTGTAAAAGAAGTTTTTGTAAAGGATTTAAGCGAAAAGGCTTCCATGATAATAGCAAGAATTACACTGGTAGTAATTGCAGTCGTTGCAGTAGTGATTGCCCGTAATCAGAACAGTTCTGTTTTTGGAATTGTATCCTTTGCATGGGCAGGCTTTGGTGCGGCTTTTGGTCCTGTTATGTTGGCGGCACTTTTCTGGAAACGCTGTAATAAATATGGAGCTCTTGCAGGAATGATAAGCGGAGGTGTGATGGTGTTTATATGGAAGTTTTTAGTTAGACCAATAGGCGGCATATGGGATATTTATGAGCTGCTGCCGGCATTTGTGGTGTCCGCCCTGTTTATTGCAATTGTCAGCCTTTTTACAAAGGAACCGGACAGGGAGATTGTAGAAGAATTTAATTCTGTTTCACATCAGATTAAAAATTATCATTAAAAATGATTAAAAATATTCATTGCGTGAGGCACATAAAGATGCTATCATATGCATATATTAACCAATAGATATAAAATTGATTTATATTAATGCAGAGAGACATTATCTTTTGTCTGATAATCAGTATAGTCTGTCTTTGAGTATATGGCAAAAACCGGCTGTATTATTTCTGTATAATATCAAAAAGGAGATTTAACCATGAAGAATTTTGAAAAGTATGAAAGAGCATATTTTATGCCTCCCAAGGTCAGTTTTGACTGGGTGAAAAAGGAATATATTGAAGAACCGCCGATATGGTGCAGCGTGGATTTGCGTGACGGCAATCAGGCATTAGTCGAGCCGATGAGCCTTGAGGAGAAGCTTGAATTTTTCCAAATGCTGGTGGATATCGGTTTTAAAGAAATAGAAGTAGGATTTCCGGCAGCTTCAGAGACAGAGTATAACTTTATGCGTGCGCTGATAGAAAAGAATATGATACCGGAGGACGTAACCGTTCAGGTATTGACACAGGCAAGAGAACATATTATCAGAAAAACTTTTGAAGCTGTCAAAGGCGCTCCTCATGCAGTCATTCATTTGTATAACTCTACATCTGTAGCGCAGAGAGAGCAGGTTTTTCGTAAAAGTAAAGAAGAAATCAAACAAATTGCTATAGATGGAGCAAAGTTATTAAAAGAGCTGGCAGAAGAAACAGAAGGAAACTTTACTTTTGAGTACAGTCCTGAAAGTTTTCCGGGTACGGAAGTGGATTATGCACTGGAGGTTTGCAATGCAGTACTTGATGTGTGGAAGCCTTCAGAGAAAAAAAAGGCGATTATCAATATTCCGGCAACGGTGGAGAATGCAATGCCACATGTATTTGCCTCTCAGGTGGAATATATCAACAAGAATCTGAAGCATCGTGAAAATGTTGTGTTAAGTATACACCCGCACAATGACAGAGGCTGCGGAGTTGCCGCCGCAGAATTTGGAGTGCTGGCCGGTGCAGACAGAATCGAGGGTACATTATTTGGAAATGGTGAGAGAACAGGAAATGTGGATATTATTACGCTGGCAATGAATATGTTCTCACATGGGGTCGACCCAAAGCTGGATTTTGGAAATATGCCGCAAATTTGTGAAAAATATGAAAGGCTGACCAGAATGACAGTCTCTCCAAGACAGCCATATGCAGGCGAATTGGTATTTACTGCATTTTCGGGTTCTCATCAGGATGCTATTGCAAAGGGAATGAAGTATAGAGAAGATAATAACAATGAGAGATGGACGGTTCCATATCTTCCGATTGACCCGAAGGATGTGGGAAGAACTTATGATAAAGATGTTATTCGAATCAACAGCCAGTCCGGAAAAGGCGGCGTAAGTTATGTATTAAAGGAGAAATATGGAATTACGCTTCCAATGGCCATGCGGGAGTCTGTGGGCTATATGATAAAAGGAGTATCCGACAAAGAGCATAAAGAGCTCAGTCCAGAAGATATCTATCAGATTTTTGAGGATAAATATATTTATAATACACCGGTTTTCCAGATTGTAGAATGTCATTTTAAACAGACAGACGGAATTGTGGCAGAAGCAGCGCTGAATTATAACAATCAGGTGACAAGGGTAAAGGCAAATGGAAATGGAAGACTGGATGCGGTAAGCAATGCAATTAAACAGTTTTTTGACATCAGTTATGAATTGTCCAGCTATGAAGAACATTCCCAGACAAAGGGCTCTTCTTCAAAGGCAGTTGCCTATGTGGGAATTTCATGTTCCGGTAAGAAATACTGGGGTGTCGGTATTGATGAGGATATTATCCGTGCCTCGATTCATGCGCTTGCGGTAGCAGTAAATCAGCTTGAAGAGATTAAGGACAGCAATATGGATGACAGAATGAATGAGATATTAAATTTTATTCAGGAGAATTATACTTCTGTTACGCTGGATGATTTATCAGAGCATTTTCATCTGTCAAAACCGTATATGTCAAAGTATATTAAAGAAAAATCGGGGAAGACTTTTGGAGATATTGTAAAGGGAATCCGGATGAAAAAGGCAAAGACGCTGTTGAAAAATACCAGCATGACAATTGAAAATGTTTCAAGGACTCTGGGGTATGACAATGTTGAGCATTTCAGCCGTTCATTTAAGAAGGTATTTGACATGACACCAAAGCAGTTTAGAAACA
Organism: uncultured Lachnospiraceae bacterium; assembly: GCA_910585215.1. GTDB lineage: Bacteria > Bacillota > Clostridia > Lachnospirales > Lachnospiraceae > CAG-303. The sequence goes on from CAJUDQ010000011.1 coordinate 32,220, forward strand.
GCAGGTAAAAACAAGGAGTTTGAACGATGTATTCCTTTCAAAATAAAGTGCGTTACAGTGAAGTAAATAAAGAATTGAAGTTGAATATTCCGTCAATTGTAAATTATATGCAGGATTGCAGTTTCTTTCAGTCAGAAAGTCTTGGGGTTGGCGTAGATTTCTTAAATGAGATTCACAGAGCATGGGTGTTAAATTCTTGGCAGATTGATATTCTTGAGGATATTCCGGTCTGCCAGGATATTAAAATTGGCACATGGGCTTATGATGCAAAAGGAGTATATGGATACCGGAATTTTGTAATCAAAACAATGGAGGACAGACCGCTTGTCAATGCAAACTCTTTGTGGGTGCTTCTAAATACGGAAACGGGAAAGCCGGAAAAAGTTACAAAAAGAGAAGTAGAGGCTTATGGACAGGAAGAACGAATTGATATGGAATATCTGGACAGGAAGATAAAAACAGAGGGGGAGGGACAAATACAGAAAATAATTCCTGTCAGAAAATATCATATTGATACAAATGGTCATGTAAATAACAGATGGTATGTTCAGTTTGCAATGGAGTATGTATCAGAAGAAGAGAAAATCAACGGATATAAAATTAACCGGATTCGCGTGGAATATAAAAAATCTGCAAAGTACGGGGATGTGATTGTTCCGGTGGTATATGGCGGTGAAACAGAGAGAACAGTTTCCATGAATGATGAAGCGGGACAGCCGTATGCAAAAGTGCAGCTGATTGCCAGACAGTAATTTGACAGCTTTGTGAAGTATCTGAAAACTGGATGAAAAAAGAGGGGAAAGCCTTGGCTTTATCATTGATATCTGGTATACTGACTGAAAGTGAAAGAAACTGGAGGTATTCATATGAAAAAGAAGTTATTGATTGTTTTTGGTGTAGTTTTATGTATGAGTCTGTCTGGATGTGCTGAAAAAGCCCAGAAGCCGGCGACAGATACAGACAGAAAGACAGGTACAGAACAAAATGAAGATACAGAAAAGAAGACAGATACAGGAGAAAATGAGAAAATAGATACGGAGACTTTGGCAAAGGAAATAAAGGCAAAGGATGTGACAATTGCAGATGGAATTACCGTAAAGTTTTCAAAATTTGAAGTAAACTCTGAATATGATTCTTCTGCAACGGTAATTCGTTTAAAGGATAATGAGATTGCTGTAGAGGGAGAGGGCGCCAGTACAAATGGAAATGTGGTTACAATTTCAAAAGAGGGCACCTATGTGATATCGGGAAAGCTGACAGACGGGCAGATTATTGTCGAGGCGGCAAAGACAGATAAGATACAGCTTGTGCTTAATGGCGTTGACGTAACTTGTACAAATGGTGCACCTTTGTGCGTAAAATCAGCGGATAAGACAGTGCTGACACTGGCAGAGGGAAGCGAAAATATATTTACCGATGCGCCTCATGGAAATGAGGAGCAGAATGCGTGTGTTTTCAGTAAAGATGATTTGGCAGTAAATGGAACCGGAACGTTGACAGTAAACGGGAAGTATAACAATGGAATAGGGAGTAAAAACGATTTGGAAATTATCAGCGGTACAGTCAATGTTACAGCGGTAAAAAACGGGTTGAAAGGAAATGACAGTGTAGCTGTTTTGACTGGAGATATTCATATTACTGCGGGAAAAGACGGAATAAAATCTGATAATGATACGGAGGCAGGAAAGGGATATGTGTATATTGAAAACGCCAGTATTACAGGAAAAGCAGGTGATGATGGCATACAGGCAGTCAGTGCACTTGTATTTTCCAAGGGTATCTATCAGGTGGAATGTGAAGGAAAGAAAACGAATTGTGAGGGAGTAAATAAGATAGCAGAGGAAGTAATGACAAAATAATCAGGCAGAATTTTTAAAGATTGTTTTAAAATAAAAAATTTACTCTTGACAAAAATAAACAGAAAGTGTATTATATTAGTGTTGTGATATAGCAAACGTGTGTGTAGCTCAGCTGGATAGAGCACTTGGCTACGGACCAAGGTGTCGGGAGTTCGAATCTTCTCACGCACGCTGATAAAGCTTCTGAGAGTATTTACTTTCAGAGGCTTTTTGTATTATTTGAACCGCTTATGATTAAAGTCACGAGTGGCCTTGATATATCTCATAAAAATAGTAAATAAGTAAATATATAGTTATAGTATACCAGATAGGCCATGAAACAGATTATGGAGGTAAATTATGGAGGAATATATCAATATCAGTCATACATTTGACCCTGTATATGATAATACATCCAGAATTTTGATTTTGGGTACGTTCCCTTCTGTAAAATCAAGAGAAACTCATTTTTACTATGGCCATCCCATGAACAGATTCTGGAAGCTTCTTGCAGCGCTGACGGAAACAGAATTGCCTGTGACTATAGAGCAAAAGAAAGGCCTTCTCTTGAGGCATCATATTGCAGTATGGGATGTCATTCAAAGTTGCAGCATTACAGGTTCTGGGGATGCATCGATACGTGACGTTGTTCCAAATGATTTTACAGAGCTTTTGAAAAAAACAGAAATTAAAAAAATTTATGCAAATGGGAATAAAGCTTATGAATTATATATGAAATATGTATATTCAAATACCAAAACAGAGATTGAGAAGCTTCCCTCTACAAGTCCGGCAAACGCGGGATATTCCTTGGAAAAATTAAAAGAAAAATGGAAGATAATACTGTCAGAGCTTGAAAAGTATTCCGATAACTGATACAATAAAGAAAATTGTGAATTTATGCAGTGAAATGTATTATATAATCAATAAAGAATAATTGCGGTAAGAGCATAATAAATTACGAATACATATGATTGTATTCAGATTGTGAGGAAATAATGAAGAAACAACTATTTTTGGGGGCACTGACAGTAACAGGAATTGTCTGTGTGTGTGGCTGTGGCAAGTCAACTTCAGACAATAAGGGAGAAGAAAAAGGAAAACCAGAGACAGAACCGATTACCGTGGAGAAAAGCGAGTACCATAATCCGATTACAGGCTTTGGAAAAGATGGAACACTGCGTTATGGCGGAGACCCTGCCGCAATGGTAGACGGTGATGTGGTATATTTGTATACCGGACATGATACAGCTTCAAATGAGTCTTATGTGATACCGGAGTGGCAGTGCTATTCCAGTCGTGATATGAAAGAATGGACGTATGAGGGAGTCATTTTATCCTGTAAGGATATTACATGGGCAGATAACAATTCGGCATGGGCGGCGCAGACAGTAAAGCATTACAGTACAGCCGAGGGAAAAGATAAGTATTACTTCTATTTCTGTTCTTGGGACAGTACTTCTGAAGGAAAGCAGTCAATAGGGGTAGCTGTTTCCGACAGTCCGACGGGACCGTTTCAGGATATTGGACATCCTCTGGTAAAGGGAACTGTGACAACCAACGAATCCTCCGGCTGGAATGATATCGACCCTACGGCATGGGTGGAGACCGATGAGAATGGAGAGGAACACCGATATTTAGGATGGGGAAATGGAAAATATTATATCTGTGAGCTCAATGAAGACATGATTTCTGTAAAGGATTTGGATGGTGACGGAGCCATTACGTTTGGAAAGGATATTTTGGAGAAGACACCTCCTGAAAGTTATACAGAGGCACCATGGTTTTATCGCAGACAGGATGAAAATGGAAACTATTATGGGGATTATTATCTGTTTTATGCCTATGGATGGAGAGAGCAGATGGCATATGCGACCACTGATGATTTGATAAATGGAGAATGGAAGTTTGGCGGTATTATTATGGAGCCGTCAGCTACGTCAAACACAAATCATATGTCGGTAATTGATTTTCAGGGTAAGACTTATTTTATTTATCACAATGGTTCGCTGGAAAAGGGAAGCGGGTTTCGAAGAGTTGCATGTGTGGAAGAGATTTCCATTCAGGAAAATGGAGAGATTTCCTATATTCCTGAGACGGCAGCAGGACCTTTTGGTACAGCGACGGTTATAAAAAGCAAGTCAGGACAGATAATCAGTCACAAGGCATTTCATAATTCTTCTGATGATGGTGTGTATCCATATTTAAGCCTTGATGTGGGACCTGAACTGAGTAAGGAGGAAGCAGATGGCTTGTGGGTGCTGGTTCCGGGAAAAACAGATACGAAAAATGAGAATTATGTATCGATTGTTTCTTATAATAAACCTGGGCTATATATTACAGGACTGAATAAGCTTGTGAAGCTTTCTCAAAATGCACATGGCAATCTGATAGATGCACAGACCTTTAAAACGGTAAAGGGTCTTTCCGGTGATGGCGTTTCCTTTGAGAGTGTTGCAGAGCCGGGAATGTATATTACCACAACAGACACAAGTGTTATGAAGATGACAGATGGTTCAGATAAGGATGCATGTACTTTTTATCTGACGAATAAATAGTTTTTTCATATGTAGGAAACTGCTCATTAACAATAATGAGCAGCTCCGTTTTTGGACTGTCGTATAATCAGTGTTTTACTGTCTGTATATCAGATAGCTTTTGGCTGGTTATATAACAGGCATTGACTGAAGGAATCTGATAGGAAACTATCTGCAGTCTCTGCAATCCTGAGAAGAATTCTTAGAAGAGTTTTTGGAAGAATTCTTGCTGTTATTCTGTGTATTGTTCTGAGTAGAATTATCAGAAGAATTCTGAGTAGAGTTGCTTGTTGTGTTGCTTGTAGAGTTCTTTGAAGTGCTGTTGTAGCTGTTCTTGTAGCTGTTGTTTGTAGAGTTGCTTGTTGAGTTGTTTGTTGAATTCTTTGCCATGATAAGCCTCCTAAACTGCAGTTTTTTAAACTGAAATGCTTGTTGTTTTTAGTTACATACTTAGTATGAAAAAAATTTTAAAAAATATTCAAAAAAACGCTTGCATTTTTCGACAATCTGTATTAGAATTAGATTTGTAAAAAGAAATAACCCTTCAAATGTTTCTTTTTATGTTATAACCCCTTATTAATTATTTATACTCCCCTCAATACCTCGTGGCTCCCCCGCGAGGTATTACTTTTCTTTTATGAAAAATTGTCCTGTAGCAGAAAAGCAGCAGCGGCATATATTAAAAGTATCATCAGATAAAAAGAAGGGATAGTATGTATATAGAAAATATTTCTGCAAAAGAACTCAGACAATATATATATGACAGAAAATATGAGATTATTGATTTAAGAAATTTTGCCGAGTATCAGCAGGCTCATGTTGTAAATTCGGTTCATATAGCTTCTGAAGATATTTTCTCCGAACATCTTGAAAAAATTACAAAGAAAAATGTGATTCTGTATTGCGACAGAGGTGGAGAAAGTATTCGAATAGCTAGAATTCTGGCTTCAAAGGGATATGATGTAAAAAATGTCATAGGGGGCTTTTATGAAATAAAAATTTATGCAGATATTCTGGCATAAAGTATTGTTGAGCAATCAACGCAATCAGCCTCTGGCTGGTTACATAGAAGTGGCCAATTTATATGATTTTTATGCAATTTTAATGGAAATATGGATTGACAAAATCATATAGAAGGAATTACAATTTAAGAAGCAAATATAACAGAAATACATGCTATCTGTAGGAAGAAGTATTCAAAAGAGCAGATATTTAAATAAAAGAATATTTAAATGGAGAATTTATGAAAAGATATCAGTTAATGGCTCCATGCCATTTCGGAGTGGAGAGCATTTTAAAAAAAGAAATTATAGATTTGGGATATGAAATTACATCTGTGGAAGATGGAAGAGTAACTTTTGAAGGAGATGCCGAAGCAGTTTGCAGAGCGAATATTTTTTTGAGAACAGCAGAGCGTATTATGATTCAGGCAGGACGTTTTCACGCAACGACCTATGAAGAATTGTTTGAGGGAATTAAAGCAATTGAATGGGAGGAATTTCTTCCTGCAGATGCAAAGTTCTGGGTAACAAAAGCCTCTTCTGTAAAGAGTAAATTATTCAGTCCTTCTGATATTCAAAGAATCGTAAAAAAAGCCATAGTGGAAAGATTAAAAGGCAAATATGATATAGCATGGTTCGAGGAAACCGGCGCCAGTTATCCTGTCAGAGTTTTTTTATTGAAGGATGAAGCTGTTGTGGGAATTGATAGCTCTGGAGAGTCGCTTCACAAGAGAGGATATCGAAAGCTGGCCTCAAAAGCACCGATATCAGAGACGCTGGCAGCTGCTTTAATTATGTTGACTCCATGGAAAAAGGACAGGATTCTGATTGACCCCTTTTGCGGCAGCGGAACTTTTCCAATAGAGGCTGCTATGATGGCGGCAAATATTGCACCTGGAGTAAACAGAGAGTTTCCAGCTCAGGAATGGGACAATGTGATTCCTAAAAAGATATGGTATGAAGCTGTGGAAGAGGCGGATGAGCTGGTGGATTTGGATGTTCATACAGATATTCAGGGATATGACATAGACAGTGATGTAATTAAAATTGCAAGAGGAAATGCAGCGCTTGCAGGTGTGGATAAACTGATTCATTTTCAGCAAAGAGATGTCAAAGAGTTGAGTCACAATAAAAAATATGGGTTTTTGATTACAAATCCGCCGTATGGGGAACGGCTGGAGGAAAAATCAGCATTGCCAGATTTGTATGGTACGCTTGGAGAGAGATTCAGAAAGCTTGATGACTGGTCAGCATATATTATTACTGCCTGTGAAGAAACAGAGAAATATATGGGACAAAAGGCAGATAAAAACAGAAAGATTTATAATGGAATGATAAAGACTTATTATTATCAGTTTATGGGAAAGAAACCGCCAAAGCGTACAAAGCAGCAGTAGAGAATAAAGTGACGGTGAGATGATAAAGCTGTACCCATCGTTTTATCTGCTGTTTTTTCAATTATTTTTTACAAAGTCGGAGGAAAATAATGAAAAGTAGGGTTAGTTATCTGTTTATCGCCGTTTTTCTGTGTATAGGAGGATATATTGTTTTTCAGGGAATTACGAAAACAGAATATATTGTTCAGGGCTATGCCATGGAGAACATTGCAGATGAATGGAAAAGTACAATATCATACAGTGTAAATAACAATGGTTTTTCTCTTTATGTAGATGGTGTGGAGATTAATGCAAAAAAACATGGAATTTATATGGATACTTCCATGACGCTTATGATTCCCTATACAGAATACAGGGGATTGTTTAATTGTGCTGTAAATTTTTATCAGGAAGAGAAACGGCTGGTTATTGAAAAAGCGAATGTGGAAATAGAATTAAAGCCGGACAGCAATGAGATTTCCGTAAACGGTGCAAAATATGTATTGACAACACCACTGACTTATAAAGAAGATATGCTATATGTTCCAATCGATGCTGCAGTTCGGGGTATGGGTTATATGTGCAATTGGGATATTAATAAAAATATTGCAACTGTAATTAATGACAATCCCGAGAATACAATTCTTCCCTATCGATACAGCTATGTGGATAAAGGAAAAAATACTGAAGTAAGGAGTCAGGGCAGTCTTGGGACATGCTGGGCAACTGCGGCGCTTACGGCACTGGAGACCTCTCTTATGCCGGAAGAAAGGCTTGTCTTTTCTGCAGACCATATGTCTTTGAATAATTCGTTTAATTTGAATCAATATGAGGGTGGGTCAAGTACAATGTCTACCGCGTATCTTCTGGCATGGCAGGGACCTGTGCTGGAAGCAGATGACCCCTATGGAGACGGAATGACAAATCCTGATTTAAAGCCGGTCAAGCATGTACAGGAAGTTCAAATGCTTGAATCAAAGGATTTGCAGAAAATCAAGGAAATGGTATACAAGTATGGAGGGGTTCAGAGCTCACTGTATACTACGATGTTAAACTCTTATGATTATAGCAAATATTATAATGAAAAAACTCATTCTTATTGTTATTTGGGAGGAGAAAAGCCGAATCATGATATTGTGATTATCGGATGGGATGACAACTATCCAAAAGAATATTTTAATGCAGATATAGAGAGTGACGGGGCTTTTATCTGTCAAAATAGCTGGGGAACAGATTTTGGAGAAAATGGAATATTTTATGTTTCCTATTATGATTCCAATATAGGCATGCATAATATTGTGTATACAAGAGTAGAAGATGTAGATAATTATGCCAGAATTTATCAGTCAGATTTATGCGGATGGGTAGGAAGACTTGGCTATGAAAAGGAAGAAGCATATTTTGCCAATGCATATACTGCAGGAGAAGCAGGATTTATCAGTGCAGCGGGCTTTTATGCAACAGGAGGGAATACAAAATATGAGATATATATCTGTACTGATTTTTCAGATTCCAGTTCCTTAAATGGTGATTTGATTAAGACGGCAGAAGGAGTTGTGGCAAATGAGGGGTATTATACAATTGATTTTGATGAAATAGTAAAGGTAGATGCAGGACAGAAGTTTGCAGTTATGGTTAAAATTAATACTCCAGGTGCAAAGAAACCGGTTGCAGTGGAGTATGTAAGTGACCATTTTACCAAGACTGCAGATATTACAGATGGAGAGGGCTATGTAAGTGCAGACGGAAAGGAATGGGTCAATACGGAGCAGTCTTATGCATGTAATATTTGTCTGAAATGTTATACAAGAAAATAACAAAATAGTTGATGTTTATTGTTTATTTAAGAGAAATTTCAACAGGAAGATTTTGACAGCAATAAACAGGACAATAAAAGTTTTAAGAGAAAATAGTTTAAGAGGAAAATGATATGTGCAGTAAAAAAAAGATTATATTTGCAACTACAAATGAAGGAAAGATGAAGGAAATACGTATGATTATGGAGGGGCTTGATATTGAACTGCTGTCTTTAAAGGATGCGGGAATCAGCGTAGATATCAAGGAGGATGGAAAGACATTTGAGGAAAATGCAGTGATTAAAGCCAGAACAATCTGTGAACTTACAGGGGAGATGGTTCTGGCGGATGACTCGGGACTTGAAGTAGACTATATGGATAAGGCACCAGGAGTATTGTCTGCAAGATATCTTGGTGAGGAGACACCCTATCATATGAAAAATCAGGCGATTTTGGACAATTTAAAAGAAGCTGTGGGACAAGAGAGAAGTGCAAGATTTGTATGTGTGATTGCGGCAGCATTTCCTGATGGAAAAATACTGACAACAAGGGGTACGATTGAAGGACTGATTGGATTTGAGGAAAAGGGAACAAATGGATTTGGTTATGACCCGCTTCTGTATGTTCCAGAGTATGGTATGACTACAGGAGAAATGGAATCTGAATTAAAAAACCAGATTAGCCACAGGGGAAAGGCGTTGAGGTTGATGAAGGAAAAATTAGGTTATGAAGATTTTGATAATTAGTGATACACATGGACTTTTATGGTATTTGGATGAAGTTTTGAAAAAGGTGGGGCTAATAGACATGCTGATTCATTGTGGAGATATACAGAAGGACGAGGACCCTATCAAGGAGGCAGTAAATTGTCCTGTATATATGGTAGCGGGAAATAATGATTTTGGCAGTTTATTAGAGAAGGAACTTTTTTTGAATATTGGAAACTATCATATTATGGTTACGCATGGACATAGATATTCAGTCGGATATGGACTGGATATGCTGGCAGCTTCTGCAAAGAGCAAGGGGGCGGATATTGTGATGTTTGGGCACACGCATGTGCCACTGATTAAGAAAGTAGATGGGATTACCCTGATTAATCCGGGCAGTATTACGATTCCAAGACAGTCGGGCAGAAGACCAAGCTATGCATTTATGGAGATTGACAGAGAGGGAGAAGCACATTTTACAATTGCGGAGTTAGTGCAGAAGTAAAAAGTTGAGGTTAGAGTGAAGGATGAAATTGACACAAGAATAAAGTAATTTCGGTGTTTTTGTGGAATAATTTTTGTCAGAAGAAAAAAATTGAAAATAAATGAAAAAAAGTGTTGACAAAAAGTGGGACCTGATTTATAATGTATCTTGTCGCTGCAAGAGAAAAGAAAATACAGATTGCAGTGCAGAGTACACCGGGGTGTGGCTCAGCTTGGCTAGAGCGCTTGATTTGGGATCAAGAGGTCGCAGGTTCGAATCCTGTCACCCCGACTTGTAAACTATATTATGCGGGTGTAGTTCAATGGTAGAACACTAGCCTTCCAAGCTAGATACGTGGGTTCGATTCCCATCACCCGCTTTCACACTGTAGTACAGTGTGTTCGCTAAGATTCATACGTGTCCATAGCTCAGCTGGATAGAGCAACGGCCTTCTAAGCCGTGGGTCGGGGGTTCGAATCCCTTCAGGCTCGTTTTCGCATCTGTTCACTGGGATGCGTCTCATATGATATGGTGGGTATAGCGCAGTTGGTTAGCGCGCCAGATTGTGGCTCTGGAGGCCCAGGGTTCGAATCCCTGTATCCACCCTCTTACATTTTGTAAGATTATCGCCAAGCATTAGGCTTAGGGCTATCGCCAAGCGGTAAGGCACAGGACTTTGACTCCTGCATCTCGTTGGTTCGAATCCAACTAGCCCTGTTAAGCAGGGAGATTTTTAGGAGCTGCCTGTAAGAATAAAATAAGATATGGGATACTAGCTCAGTCGGTAGAGCACTTGACTTTTAATCAAGTTGTCCCGGGTTCGATTCCCGGGTGTCTCATTAAAGAAAATAACTGGAAGTCTTGAAATATAAAGGCTTCCAGTTATTTTTATGAATTGTATTAACACTGTATTTCTTTTCTATCTTTTAAATGATTTAATTCATTTTCTGTAAATAGTCTTAATAAGAACATTATTATTAAAGTGGACTACCCGTTGTTTAAAGCTAGTAGGAGTTGGAGTAGCCTTTTTCAAATATCAATTTTAATGTAATTACTATAGTTTTTAACAATTACTCACAGCGGTCATAATATTTTGATTCGCTATTTTATAACCTCTCTACCATTTTCCAAATACGAATTAAATAAGGTAATATATTTTTAATGTATATTTATATAGTATGCTCATACTAGGTTATAGATAAAAATATTATATGTAGACATTTTTTGACATTTTTCGACATTTTTTGTACTATATAAATGTACGGAGGATTTACAAATTGAAGATACTAATATGGCGTATGCGAAAAAGCAAAGGGGTAACTTTGGAAGTTCTTGCTTTAAAAACAGGAATAGGAAGTTCTACTTTGAATGATTATGAAAATGAAAAATACTCTCCGACTTTGAAAAATTTAGAAATAATCGCGAAGGCATTAGACTGCAGGATATCAGATTTGTACGAGTCAGAGTATAAATAAAAAATGAAGATTTCATAGCATATGCATATTAACAAAAAATTTTTCCGGTATTTCGGATAAATTACAAAAAAGATGGAAAAATTTGTCGAATAATGTTATAATATTTCCAGCAAGGGGGATGAGTGTTGAAAAAGAAAAGTACTCCTTGTAAAAAAGTTACATGGGGGTAGATTAAATGGAAGAGCTCAAAAAAATTATACTTGAATTGTTGAGCCAGACAGATGACAAAGAAGATAAAAAATTTCTTTATAGAATATACATTTCTTTAAAGGAATATGTAAAGGAGAAGTCGAAATAATTCGGCTTCTCCTTTATTCTTCAATATTTAAAATTTTTTTCATAAAAGATTCTATCTCTTTTAACAGTTCAGGTTTTGTTTCGGCAATGGCATTTACCCATCTGATAATGGTTTCGTTATCTGTGCGTTGCAGTTTTGCAATATTTATAGAGTATTGTTCTTCGTCAGAGATTGGATTTTTCATAGCTCCTTTTCCAGTGCGGAACCATTCTTCGTTGATTCCAAATTTTAAGCATATAATTTCAATAATTCTTTCAGAAACTCCCTTTCTTAAATTTTCAATATCGGAAACATGCCCTTGAGTTAGTTTTATTTCTTGGGCAAAATCATTTTGTTTCATTCCCAGTTCTTTTCGTATTTCTTTAAAACGTATACACATTTTTAATTCAGATTCAGTCATTTTCTGTATCACCTCATTTCTTTAGAAAGTATATCATAAAAAATATCACTTTGCAACAAAGAAATATTGACAATATAGTTGTTAAGTGATATATTAAAATTACAAAACAACAAAAAGAAAAGAGATAGTATTATGGAGAAAAAAACAGCATAAAACTCACAGATGATTCTTTGACAAATATAAAATTGATGTTGCCTTTACTTAATGATAAGGCAAGAGAAAAACTTGCAGATATGATGTATGGGTATTATATATGTGAACGATATTCACAGAGTCAAACAGAGAAATCCTGTAAATTTCTTGGGTAATTGCCATAAAAGACAATCATAAAAGCTATTTTTAT
>CAJUDQ010000011.1:44487-95434 GCA_910585215.1 uncultured Lachnospiraceae bacterium
CCTACACGACGCTCTTCCGATCTTTATAAAAAAGAAAATTTTATTTGTTATAGTTTTATTTAGAAAAATTTTTTATACAGATTTATATTAGGTAAAAAGACGAAAAAATGAAAGGAGTATTTCAGATGACTAAAAAGCTGTTGAAGCAACATAGAGCATTAAAACGAGAAATGGAAGAGCTGAATATAAAGATTTTTCAGGAACAAGAAAAAGAAGAGATGTCAAAGAAGGATTTTCCCTATATAGAAAGATATGATGTAGAGCAAGAATATATAAGAAAAAAACTTATAAATGAATACAATGAACGTAAAACAAAGGTGGAGAAAGAAACACTGGAAATTGAGTCATTTATATCATCTATACCTGATGCAGAGACGAGACTTATATTTCAATACAGTTTTATTGATGGAATGAAACAACGGGAGATTGCAGAAAAGCTTCATATGGAAAGAAGCAGTATATCAAAAAAAATAACTGAAATTTTGCAACTTTCACAAAAATCTGTGTTATATTAAATACAATGAACTCCCCATCACTTAAAGAAGTGGAACTCATAAGAAGCTTAATATTTCATATAGTCAATTCAAAAGATTGACTGTTGAAAATTCCCAACTTTTTAGCTAATCCTTATTCTTACATGGGGAACACATTCGCTCCTGCTGTATTGAGTTTTCGTTTTTTGCTCTGCTTTTTGTTGACTATTTGTCAACATCCAGACGCAATACCTCTCCCATTTTAAAGAAGTGGGAGAGGCAGTGCTAGGGTTTGATAAAAATTGGAAAGGATGCTGTTTTGGATTGATTTCAGGGTTTTTATGAAGGAAAACTATTATATTAAAATCACTCAGCTATTCCTTTCTTTTTTCACATTCAGTTTTGTGAACAATCATATTTTCAATTAAATACCCCAGTGTTCTGAGGTCTGAAGAAAGCCTTTCGAGTTCTTCTTCCTCCAAACATTCTCCCAGCTTGCATGCCGCTGCTGATAACAGATAAAGGTTTGAGCAGTTGTTTGTCATAAATAATACCTCATTTTTATTTTACAATAGTATATGTCTGATAGAAACAGCACGAAACAAAGGAAAAAGTTCAACAATTTTAGTGAAAAAATTATCTTTTTATGGTATGATTATTTGTACAGCAATCAGAAAAGGAGTTTGCCCGTTTATGAAAATTGCAATAATAGAAGATATACAGCCTCATGGAGACCTTCTGATTTCCTATATAAAAAAATGGAGTCAAAAAAACAAAACAACTCTCATACTAAAGCGGTTTGAAACAGCAGAAAGCTTTCTGTTTCAGTGGGAGGAGGAGGCAGATTTCGACATTTTGTTTGTAGATATACAAATGTCGGGAATGAATGGCATTGAAATGGCAAAAAAGATTAGAAAAAAGGATAAAGATATTATTATTATTTTTACTACGGGTATCACTGATTATATTGAAGAGGGATATGAGGTGGAAGCAATGCACTATCTTATCAAACCCGTCAGTGAAACAAAGCTCGCTGCCTGTCTTGACCGTGCAGTAGAAAAGCGGAAAACAGAAAAATATATTTTGGTCCATACACAGGAACAAATTTTAAAAATAAACATGGAACAGATTTGCTATGTGGAGGCGATGGGGCACAATTCCAGACTTAAATTGGAGAAAAATGATAAGTTAATAGAAATAAAAGAAACTTTTTCACAGCTCGAACATATGCTTGATAAAACAGATTTTGTAAAATGTCATCGCTCTTATATATGCAGAGTAAAAGGAATATTTCGCATTGATAAAGTATCCATTTGTTTTGATGACAACAGCACTATTCCGGTCAGCCGTCGAATGTATAACAAGGTAAATCAGGCATTTATCCAGTGTTTCAGTAAAGTATCATCTGTATAAAGTATTGGAAATCATGGCAAAAAGGAGAAAAAATGAAATTGGAACTTATGATTGCAGTGATAGTTTTTGCACTGCTTTTTTTGACACTTGCAATATTTTTTATAAAACAATATATGGTGAAACTGACAGAACGGCGGATTTCATTCTATCAAAGCGACTTGATGGAAAAGCATTATAAGGAGGTGGAAAATATGTATCGTCAGATGAGAGGATGGAGGCACGATTATCACAATCATATTCAGACCATGAAAGCTTATCTGAACATGCAGAATCTGGATAAGCTCGCCTCGTATTTAAATGAACTGGATACAGATTTGACCGCGGTGGATACAGTAATAAAAACCGGAAATATAATGATAGATGCCGTGTTAAACAGCAAGATTTCTCTTGCAAAAAGCAAAGGTATTGCCATAGATGCCAAAGCAATTGTACCAAAAAATCTTTCTGTTTCAGAAATTGATTTAAGTCTGGTTATAGGAAATCTTATGGACAATGCTATGGAGGCATGTATGAAAACAGAGGAGAAAAGACGGTTTATCAGAGTCTATATTGATATTTTAAAGGGTCAGCTATATATTTATATAATGAATTCTTCCGGTGGAAAATTAAAAAAATCCGGAAAGCTTTATCTTTCTACCAAAAATCAAAAATATCATGGTTTTGGACTGATGCGTATAGATAAAGTAGTGGACAGATATCAGGGATATCTGGACAGACAGGACGAAAAAGATGTGTTTGTCACAGAAATAATGCTTCCTCTGTAATTATTTGAACATAGGCTGTCAAAAAAGGTTTTTAGTCGAATAAAAACTCCGGTAGCTGACCGGAGTAAAAAGGAGAGTTTATGAAAAAAATTTATAAAATATATATAAAAAGGAATTCAGGCCTGGTAACCACCTGTTCCTTATGACATATACTATAAAAATAATTTGTGGTTATTTTGTGAAAAAAATGCGAAAGAAAAGTGAAAACTTGCGAAAACAGAAGAAATCTGCTATAATTCCCTTTATGGAAAAAGAAATCATGAAACAAAAACAAAAATTAAATATTTTAATTCTGTCCTGCAGTACCGGAGGTGGTCACAATGCCGCCGGAATGGCGATGAAGGAATATCTTGAGGCACAGGGGCATTATGTAGATTTTCCTGATTATCTGTCTTTTGCAGGCGAACGGGTATCGGAGGCAGTCAGTAGGATTTATGTAAAAACTGTCCAAAAAGCACCAAAGGTATTCGGAGCTGTGTACAAAATCGGAGACGCTGTCAGTCGTCATGTAAAAAAGTCTATTGTATATTATGCAAATTCAGGTATGGACGAATATCTGAGAAAATGTCTCGAAAAAACAGATTACGACGCAGTTTTGGTTCCTCATTTATTTCCGGCAGAGACGCTGACCAGCATGAAACGCAAAGGCATAAAATTGCCCTTGACAGTTGCCATAGGCACAGATTATACCAGCATACCATTCTGGGGAGAAACAGACTGTGATTACTATGTAGTTCCATCAAAGGAGGTCGGTGAAGAATTTATACAGGCAGGAATACCAAAGCACAAGGTTCTTCCTTATGGAATACCGACATCTTTGGCATACAGCAGCCAGATGGGAAGGGAGGAAGCAGCGAAAAAAATATTCAAAGAAAAGGTTTTTGACAGGCAGAATCAGAAACTTTATCTTGTGGCAGGCGGCAGCATGGGAGCAGGAAATATCAGCCAGCTTGTAAGAGAACTAAAAAGACAAGGGGAAGCACATGATTTTATTCTTGTGGTATGCGGTTCCAATAAGAAGCTGGAAGAAAAATTAAGGCAGGAATTTGAGTCTGAACAGACAGTTCTTATCTATGGCTGGACAAATGAAATGCCTGTCTTTATGCAGGCGGCAGATGTTTTGTTTACAAAACCAGGCGGGCTGACCTCCACAGAAGCAGCAACGGCAAGATGTCCAATGGTTCATATTAATCCTATTCCGGGCTGTGAGACAGCCAATATGAATTATTTTGTACGCAGGGGATACAGCATTTCTGCAAAAGGAGCAGAACAGCAGGCAGCAGCAGGTATAAAGCTGGCTTATGATGAGAAATTAAGAGAACAGATGAAAGCAAAACAACAGGCTGAATTTAAAGGAGATACAGCAGAAAAGATAGAAACCTTGATATACAGTAAAATAAGCAGGAATTGAAATGGATAAAATCGACAGGAGTTGATAAGATGAAGAAACTATTATGGATTGTGGCGGGGTATCTGAATGGAAGTTTGTTATTTGCAAAATATATCACAAAAGTATTGAACAAAAAGGATATTGTGAAAGACAGTGAAGATAAAAATCCAGGAACGGCGAATGCATTTATGATGGGAGGAGCAGCATGTGGAATACTGGTTTTATGCTGTGAACTGTTTAAAGGGTTTTTTCCTGTTTATCTGTTTCGGCAGTCTTTTCCCGATTCGGCATTGTTAAGTGTTATTATGATAGCACCGGTGCTTGGGCATGCTTTTTCCATATTTCATGATTTTCAGGGAGGAAAGGCAATTGCTGTATCCTTTGGGGTGCTGCTTGGCCTGTTTCCGGATATGGAAGCTGTATGGACACTGGTTGTTTACTATTTGCTGTTTTCAGCTCTTCGCGTTTCTCCACATTCTAAAAGAAGTATTCTCACCTTTCTGTGCTTTGCGGCAACAACGGCAGTGCGTATTTCTAACATCTATATTGTCAGAGGATGTATAGGAATATCTGCAATTGTTATTTTCAAGCATATTAAAATGCGCAATTTGCCGGAGGAATCAGAGGCGAACTGTCTCCAGAAAAATTAATCAGAATAGATAAATGGAGGCTGCTGCATATCATAATGCAGCAGCCTTTTTGACGGTACAGGAAATTGTTCTGGATATATCTACAAGTATGACGAGGATTAACTTCTGCGTTGACGATGAACCTCAAGTACTTCTGCAAATTTTTCTTTAAAATATAGATATTCGTCTTGACGATGAAAAATTCCTGCAAATATTCCATTTAAAAATATAAGACATGCGAAAAATTTCAGTGCAAATTCTATCCATCCGCCATTAAATGTTACATATTCTGCAAACCAGAAAACACATCCACCAGCTCCAAGCGTTATGCCCAGATAGAGAAAGAATTTCTTGAAATAGCCTCCAAGAGGCTCCTTAAATCTCTTTTTATAAATAATATACGGTTCAAACCAGAAATTTGTAGTGATATTGCTGATAAAAGTTCCAAGCAGTATCCCTGATACTCCCATATGCAGGGGGATAAGCAGAATCAGCGAGGCAACAAGGTTAATAAGGGCCTCAGATATGCATTTTATGCGGATTTCCTGAAACAATCCATATGTATCAATAAAAATAAGCTGTGTATTTCGAATATACCGCATATACATGTTCAGGCAGATAATAAATACAATTGGAAGCTGCAAAAGATAGGATTCTCCAATCCAGAGCATGATAAAAGGATTAATAAATGAAAACAGCATAATCGAAAAAACGGCGATTACCCAGAAATTCATAAATAAAAGGTCTTCAAATACTTTTTTGGCATGCTTTGGATTTTCAGAGGAAACCATGTTTCCAACGCTTCCAGTCAATGCATCGCTGACTCTTAGCATAATATTTCTGATAATAGTCACAAATAAAGTATAGTTGGAATAATATCCAAGCACTATCGTACTGACAAATTTGGAAATCAGCATGTTATCCGTAGACGTAACGACGGCGGAGCTTAGTTTGTCAAGGAACATTGCTTTAATATTCTTTATAATGTCAGCCTTGCTTTCTTTATCAAGCTTCTCTTTATTATATTCCTTTAAAAAAACAAAGTGTCTGTCTACATAAAGTGAGATAGCCATATTGCAGAAAAATGTGGCCAGAAGCTGAATAACAAGATAGAAAAGAAAGTTGTGTGTCAAAAACAGAATTGTCATTTGCAGCACATTCTGAGATATTACAGTAATCATTGTAATCTTTGACACAACGTGATGAATCTGATAAGCCATCAGAATACTTTTTTTATAGGAAAAAAAGTAAGTACAGGTGGTGTTCAGCAGGTATAAAATATAAATCAGAGGCAGTTCCGGAATATCAGGCATGTCCGAAATAAAGAAGTTAAGAAAAGGTATCAGACACAGACCAGCTATAGAAATTCCGGTTCCAAGGGTAATATAGATTTTTTTGTAAAGGTTTAATAATGCTGCCAGCTTTTGTTCATCACCTTTGGCAGCAGGCTGATACATTGCATAGATAATGGCAGTACCACAGCCGAGTTCCGCCAAGGAAAGGAGCGTAAGAATATCGCTGAATAGTCCGTTCATGCCAAGGTAGGTTTCTCCCAGTGTGTAGATAAATACTGTTCTTGCAATAAAGGTAAGAATACTGTCAAGGCCCTGTGCAGTCAGGGCAAAGACAAGGTTTCTTGCAGAATAATATGCACGTGATTTCATAATATACCTCATTTGATTTCAAAGTTTTTTATAGCAGGAAATGATGCCATGCTTTCTATGACGCTGTCCACAAAAGGATAGTCATATTTTAAACAAAGTGAAAAAGGATTTTTACAATCCTGCAGTGGTTTAGTCACTTTATGTTCGGATTCTATTATAACAGATATTTTTGGGAAAGCTATAGAAAAATATAATAATGAATGAAATGAAGCTGCTGAAAGAGAAATCTGTAGCAAAAGTTACAATAAGGTTTTGTAAAAATTTTCTGTATTATTCTGTATAAATAAAAGTAAAAATAAAAATTGACATCAAAACATAATTATGCTATGATATCAGAAATCGAACACAAAAGGCGTTGAGTGGAAGGAGTACTTTTCGGAGAAGCTTCAGAGAGAAGATGGATGGTGAAAATCTTTGCAGAACCGGTCAGGAAGCAGTCCATGAGCTTTAAGGCCGAACAATTTCAGTAGGCTTTGACGGGATTCTCCCGTTACAGGGAAACGATATGCTTGTATCGACAGAGTGCAGATATATTTCTGAATTCAGGTGGTAACACGGATGTAAATTCGCCCTGAACGTTTTTCAAAGCGTTCAGGGCTTTCTGCATCTTTGTAAGGGAAAAAAGAAAGGAAAAAAGAATTATGAAAACATTTGAAAAATCACACAAATTAGACTATGTATGTTATGATATAAGAGGTCCAGTTATGGATGAAGCGCAGCGTATGATTGCGCAGGGAATGGATATACTAAAATTAAATATAGGAAATCCTGCACCGTTTGGTTTTCGGGCTCCTGAAAGGGTGATACAAAAAATGGCGGAAAGCCTGACAAACACAGAAGGCTATTCCGATTCAAAGGGGCTTTTGGAAGCAAGACAGGCGATATTAAACTATTGTAAGAGCAAGAATATTCCATGTGCCTCGGTAGATGATATCTATACCGGAAACGGTGTCAGTGAGCTTATCACAATGTCTATGCAGGGACTTCTCAATCAGGGAGATGAAATTCTTGTGCCGTCTCCCGATTATCCGCTGTGGACCGCTTCTGTTACACTGGCAGGCGGAACTGCCGTGCATTACCGGTGTGATGAAAAACAGGAATGGTATCCTGATATTGAAGATATGAAAAGAAAAATCACATCAAAAACAAAAGGAATTGTCGTTATTAATCCAAATAATCCAACAGGTGCCGTATATCCAAAAGAGATACTTGAACAAATTGTACAGCTTGCAAGAGAAAACGATTTGATTCTTTTTGCGGATGAAATTTATGACAGACTGGTAATGGATGGAATAGAGCATGTTTCACTGGCTTCTTTAGCTCCGGACCTCCTGACACTGAGTTTCAATGGTCTGTCAAAGTCGCATCTGATTGCCGGATATCGATGTGGATGGGTATGCCTGTGTGGAGATAAATCAAAAGCTGGTGGATATATTGAAGGATTGAATCTTTTGTCTTCCATGAGACTCTGTTCAAATGTACCGGCACAGTCATTGATTCCCGAGGCGCTGGACTGTCTGAACGAGACAAAAGAGCTTTTGGTGCCGGGCGGAAGAGTGTATGAGCAGAGAGAATGTATTTATCAGGCATTGCAGGAAATACCTGGAGTCTATACAGTAAAGCCAAAGGCTGCTTTTTATATTTTTCCAAGATTGGATAAGGATAAATTTCATATCTGTGATGATGAGAAATTTGCTCTTGATTTTCTAAAGGAGCAACATATTCTGATTACACATGGGGGAGGATTCCACTGGGAAACACCAGGATATTTCAGAATTGTATATCTTCCTGAGACAGAAGTGTTAAAAGAAGCTGCAAAGCGTTTAAAGGATTTCCTGAAAAACTATAAACAGGTTTAAATGAAAGAACAGGAGATGTGAATTGAAGCATATTATAAGATTTCTGAGACTGATAAAAGCAGGACTGGTGATTTTATGCATTCTTATTATTTCAAGTGCCGTTTTTCCGGGTGTATTTTCATGGAGTACAGAGGAAGGAAAAGCACATATTCAGGAGTTTGTTGATAATATCAAAGACAGCGCTGATAAAGTAATTGCTGATATCAGTGAAAAGACAGGCTGGTTTGAAAACGGCAAACAAGAGAATCCAGCTTCGTCAGATAGAACTGGAAGAGCAGATTATAAAGCACCGGAGGATATCGGGAAAGAAATTTCCGAGCCTGAAAAAAACAGTCAGACTGCAAATGGCGGCGAAAACATCGAAGCAGCAAACAGGACGGAAAACAGCTCAACAATAGAATCAGAAAAAGACGGCATAGATATTGAAATTGGAAAAGATATCAAAATAAGCACAGATAATACAGGCGAAAAGGCGATTTTTGATATTTTATATTATCCGTATTATGGAATATTGACTGCTGATGAACAGATTTTATATGAACAGCTGTATGAAAATATACTCAAATATAATACAGATATCGATTTAAAAATTACTACAAGCGCAGATGCACTTGCCAAGGTATTTGAGGCCGTTTACAATGACCATCCTGAAATTTTCTGGCTGGATACTTCTTATCAATATGGCTATTATAGCAGCGGCGAGGTGGCGAAGGTAATCTTGAGCTTTAATGAAACAGCTCAATATATAGAACAGGCGAAAGCTCAGTTTGATCGGGCAGCAGAAAAAATTATACAGGGGGCACGGGAATTTGATAATGCATTTGACAAGGAACGGTATGTACACGATACATTAAATGAACTGACAGACTATAATGAAACAGCTCCTTTGAATCAAAGTGCATACAGTGCGCTTGTGGGTTGCAGCT
This sequence comes from uncultured Lachnospiraceae bacterium, assembly GCA_910585215.1. GTDB lineage: Bacteria > Bacillota > Clostridia > Lachnospirales > Lachnospiraceae > CAG-303. The sequence goes on from CAJUDQ010000011.1 coordinate 53,606, forward strand.
CCGTATGCGCCGGATATTCTAGGGCATTTCAGTATCTTATGCAGCAACTAGGTATCCCGTGTTATTATTGCGTCGGGTATGCCAATGGAGAACATGCGTGGAATATCGTGTATATAGATGGTGTTTACTATAATGTAGATGTATCCTGGGATGACGGAGCAGCAAATCCGTATGAATATTTTAATATGCCGGAGGAAGAATTTCGGCTGACACACAGTATTTCAGGATTGTCAAAAAGTGTTTTTGCAGGATAGAAAATTTTACAGAAGAACAAAGTGTCCTCGATACTATATATTTGTGGAAATCTTCCTGCAGTTTGTTTAATAACACATGCCTTTCGGGCTTGTTTATAGGAAATTCGCAAAGCAGTTTCCTGTAAAGCAAAAAAGAGTCACAGATTCTATTAAGGAAAGCGAAGGATACAGGTCCTTTGCTTTCAAAATTTAGGAGGAAAGTATTATGAAATATGGAAAATTTTTACAAAAAAATGGAACAATCGGATTTGTAGCGCCATCTTTTGGCTGTAATACAGAGCCATATTATACAGGATTTCAAAATGCACAAAATATATTTCGTGCAATGGGTTATCAGACAGAGGTTGGTCCAAACTGTTATAAAGGCTGTGGCATAGGAATCAGCAATACACCGGAAAAATGTGGCAAAGAGCTGAATGAGGCATATATTTCCAATAAAACTGATGTATTGATATCCTGCGGGGGAGGGGAGCTTATGTGTGAAGTGTTAGATTATATCGATTTTGAAAAAATAAAAACAGCTTTACCAAAGTGGTATATGGGATATTCGGATAATACAAATATGACATTTCTCTTAACTACTTTGTGTGATACTGCGTCTATTTATGGTCCATGTGCTCCGACATTTGGAATGGAAAAATGGCATCCTGCCATCTGGGATGCTTATAAATTGCTGACAGGAGAAAAACTGACTATGCAAGGATATGATAAATGGGAGAAGGAATCTTTGAAAAGTGAAGAAAATCCAATACCACCTTATCACGTGACAGAAGAAAAAATTCTTCACAGCTTTGTCGGACAGGAGCCGGTATCCGAAGTACAAATGGAGGGGAGACTAATCGGCGGCTGTATGGATTGTCTTGTCAATCTTTCAGGAACAAGGTTTGACAAAACGGAGGAGTTTCTGGAAAGATACAAAGAGGACGGTTTTATATGGTTTCTGGAATCCTGTGATTTAAATGTAATGTCAATAAGACGTACTATATGGAATCTGGACCATTCAGGATGGTTTCAATATGTCAGAGGCTTTATTATAGGCCGGCCGCTTGTATTTGGCCAGGAAATGATGGGACTTGACCAATACCGTGCAGTGCTTGATATTGTGGAAAAATATCATGTGCCGGTGATTATGGATGTGGATATCGGACATCTTCCACCTATGATGCCGCTGATATGTGGAAGTATGGCGAAGGTAAAAGCAAAGGGGAATGAGATGGAAGTGGAAATGAAGCTGGTATAACAGTGTCAGGAAGAGATTTGGGTTGTTACTGAAATCACTGGAATATGATTTTGTGTTGACAACTTGTAATGTTAGAAATATAATATAGACATTGTTAAAAATGGGCAGGTATCAGCAGTAACATATGAGCAAAACCAAGGGAATTTTATCTGTTATGATTGATTTTCTGGAAAAAATATGTATGCCGCTGGATTGTAATATTGAAGATATAATGGAGTTTAGAAATGAAAAACCGTAATGCAGCGTTGCCTTTTAGATATCCCGGCGGTAAGTATTATGCGATGAATATACTTGAACCTTTCTGGGATTCAGTTGAACATACTGAATATCGGGAGCCTTTTGCCGGAGGTGCTACCGTATTTTTTACGAAACCTAAAGCGAAGATAAATTGGTTGAATGACCTTGATTCAGAACTGATGAGTTGTTATCAAACAATGCAAAATCCTGAAACAAGGGAAAGATTAGCGTTAGAGTTGTCTAAGGAAATTGCATCCAAAGAACGCTGGAAAGAAATATATGATAGTCAACCTGAAAATAAATATGAGATAGGAAAAAAATACTATTATCTGAATAGAACTTCGTTTAGCGGTAAACTGGTATCTGCGGCGTGGGGGTATAGACCAAAAAGAAGTTTGCCACCGGAACGTTGGGGAGAACGTATCATTCCTTGCGGTAAATATCTTGAAAATACAAAATTAACCAATCTTGATTTTGCTGAAGTAATTAGAGCTGAGGGCAAAGATGTCCTTTTGTATATAGACCCGCCATATTTTTTGCCGCCTAAACACAAGCATTACAGGTGTGGATTTGATTTGGAAGATCATATTAGACTTGCCAAAGAATTGAAAAATACACAACATAAATTCTTTTTAACGTATGATGATAGTGACAAAATAAGAGAATTATACAAATGGGCCAATATTTGTCCTGTAGAATTTTATTATAGAGTTGACAATTCATCTGTTCGTGGTGGAAATAGACAGGTAGGATTTGAATTGATTATTACCAACTTTAAATTGCAAAATCAACAGTTGGAATTGGGGTTTTAAGTATGAATGAATATTGGGCTATTCCATATGTTTCCGGAAGCTGGAAGGTAAAATCGCCACTCAGATATCCCGGAGGCAAATTTTATGCATTAAAACATATTATGCCATATATAGAGTGTGTGGAACATGATGAATATCGAGAACCTTTTTTGGGTGGCGGTTCTGTTTTTTTCGCCAAAGAAAAAGTTCAGCATAATATTTTAAATGACTTGGAGTTGGAAATTATCAACTTCTATAAATCAATTCTGGATGACAAGATGAGAAGTGAATTAATCAGTCGATTTGAAAAAGAGGTTGCAAACAAAGAGAGACATAATGAAATTAAACAGATGTTACCGGTAACACCTTTGGAAAGAGCTTTTAAGACATATTATTTAAACAGAACTTCGTACTGCGGAATAATTAATGCGCCTGCATGGGGATATGCAGAAGGAAAAAGTTCACCACCAAAAAATTGGGGGAAATTTATTAAAAGTGCAGCTGAAAAACTAAAAGGAGTGGAATTGTTCTCGTTAGATTACAGTGAAATATTAAGTCTTCCAGCAAAGGGAAAAAGTGTCCTAACGTATTTAGATCCGCCATATTTCCATGCCGACCAAAAACGAGCATATACAAAGCCGTTTACATTGGAAGAACATTTTAGACTGGCAAATGATTTATGTCATTATCGGTATAAATTTTGTTTATCATATGATGATTGTCCTGAAATTAGAGAATTATACAAGTGGGCAAATGTTTATGATGTGAGTTGGTTATATAATACGGATAATAAACATGGTGAAAAAAGGAAAGCGTGCAAAGAACTTATTATTACTAATTATAAGGTAAAACATATATAAAGGGGGCTGTCGCAAAACAGCAGTCAAAACAATAATTGTTTATCAGCAGGAAATTCTAATAGATATATTGTATTTGAAACTATTTATACAACAGCCTTTTTTATATTTATAATTTTGACATCCATTGTCTTATTCAAAAAGAATCAATGAGATATTGCTGTAATTCCTTATATGATATATATTGATGAGATGCAACTCGGTTCGTATAAATGTGATGTTTTCTTAGTTTGGACATGGGAACACAATAAAAATTCCAGTGGTAATCATACTTTTTAAATGTATGAATTGACAGTGTGTTGGAATAAGGGGGATCGACAGCAATAATAAGGTTTTCAAAGTCTGTAACTTTGTATAGTCTGCTTTGAGTCGGGTGATCGTTCACTCTTCCTCTTGAAAGTTGGGATTCACAATCGATAGTAGTGTCAATGCCATCTAAGGTAGTTCCATTCCAAGTTAATCCCTTAACTTGAAATCTTATATATTCATTATTAAGATTTTTTAAAACTAAATCACATTTATCGGGGCGTTCTAATCCTGTAACAGTTGGAGGATATGTTTTGATTCCATGAGCCGCAAATCGTTTTAACAGAATATGCTCTCTGATAAATCCTCGCATATTCATGTCCCAGATTCTAAAATTATTTTTAATAAAGATAGCTCTTAAAATATAGTCGCTTTTCAATTGTAATAATTTACTTGATATAGGCAAACATTCATTATTTGTCGGTGATAAGAGATTGGCAGGAAAATACATCTTTTGTTTAATATCAAGCTGCCTGAAGTTATTATTTATGGCAGGGTTATCAATATTCAAATACATAGGACTTTGTATATGGTTGGGATGTTCCAAAACTCTGGGAAGAGCTGTTTTTGGAACTATTAATACTGTAAATGGTTCATATGATACCAGACCTACAAGAAAATCTGCAAAATCATCAACTTTATGATAATAATCTACAGATTCCATTTGTGATTTAGCTCCATGTGTTTTATGGGTTTTATATGAAACAATTCCATATGAGCAACCATTTATATATGGAGTTTTTAATTGAAGTGTGTAGTTGTTTATGATTCTATCAATATCGGTATCTCCTCCCAATTCTATACAATTGATGTTATTTATGGACATCATTGAATCAAAAACAACTTCAAAAGCATGTCCTTTGATTGTACGGGAAACTTCGGGGTGTTTTGCGATAACATTGTCAAGGTCATCTCTTGTGATACGCATTACGGAACATAGAATATCTGCTTTTATTTCAGGCGATAAATCAGAGGCTTTTTTATTAAAAAAAATTTCAGATATATCTATTATTTCGCTTATTCTTCCACCATAGATATGTGTTATCAGAAATTCATCAAATATATTCATATCGTTTCCTCCAGGAATAGTTTATATGTTTCAATTTCAAGTGCATCAGCAATACGTTGAACGTTTTCTAAAGAAATACTTCTACGATAACATTCAATAGCACTTATGTAAGTTCGGTGCATGCCGCATTTATCAGCAAATGCTTCTTGGGATATTCCAATAGCAGTGCGGTATTTTTTTAAGTTAGTTCCAAAAACTTTTACAATATCCATAATTATAATCCTCCTGATTTTATTATTGTAATAGAATTGAATACTATAAGTCTACATACAATAAGTATCAGGCGAAAAAAGATATGTTAAAAAGTTTATGAAAGCTAAAAATATTTTGCTAAAGACGGACATAGTTCAGGTTCAAATAAAAAAGCATAGGATGTTATCAATAAAAAATCAGTAGATTTGTTAAAATAATAATATTTTTATAAAAATAGGAGAAATTATGGGATTATTTTTACATACAGCAATTACAAGGCACAAAGACTTATCAAAGGTAAGAGAAATCATATCCGAAGCTGCCGAGGCGTACAAAGATAATATAGAGGAATTTCAGGTAAAAGAAGAAAACTGCCGATATACAGAATATAACAATGGAATCACAATTACGTTTCATAAGGGTATTCCAAGTCCTGAATTTTTGGCTGCTTTTTCATTAAAAACAGATTCTCCCCTGTTATTTTTATATATCTATGACGGAGATTACTGGGGGTATACACTTTATGATAAAGGAAAAGAAATTGACGATTTCAGCACAATGCCAGATTATTTTATACGAAGTTATGATAAGATACAAAACAGTGCAGAACATGCTGCACGAATCGCAGAGTGTTTTGGTGTAAATAAAGATGCAATAAAAAATTACCTGATTGCATGGACTGATGAACGAATGTATAATGAAGAGGCTAAGGCATATTTTGATGACAGGACTTCTTATGGGGACTGCTGGCAGATGACAGATTTTATGGAAAAGCTCGGATTTCCATATTATGATGAAAATAATGTGGAGGAAGAGGAAGAATCACAGGAAGAAGATGTAAACAAAGAAATAATAAAGAGGGCGCTGACTGAAAGAGAAACTATTCAGAATATTGCTGAATTTGAGGTTATATCAGCACCCTATCCGGAGGAAAAGAGTACAGAAGACCTTCCAAATGTTTTGGACCTCGATTATATAAATGCCATTTTAACTTCTAAAACACGTAAGATTTTTAAGTTCACAGAAACAGGTCATTACAGACAGGCAGTGATAGAATTTACAAAGAAAATTTCAGAAACTCCTGAAGATGCAAACTTATATATATTGAGAGCATATTGTTATCGGGCATTGCGAAATCGTTTGGAGATGGACAGAGATTTAAGCAGTGCATTGAACTATGACCCTGATAACATTAAGATATTAAGGCTTCGCTGCCCAAGTGCTGCGACAACAAACAGATATAAACGGCATATAGAGGATTTGACAAGATTTATGGAGCTTGACAAGGAATATTATGAAATTTATCTGCTTGCCAGAGCATGGAGATATTATTGGACAGGAAATATGGATGCCGCCTGTGCAGATATAACGGAGCTGATTCGACGGGCCGGTTCATGGCATGGAAACTGGTCAATAGATTTTGTATATCTCTGTGAAATCTTTGGTATAAATTTAACAGAATTTCGTTAAAAAATGTAATATTTTGATTGATAATTTTCATATAATTTGTATAGATTTGACAGAGTTTTTTAATTGAATTAATATGCCAAATTATAAAATATTTAATATAAATTTTATTCAAATAATTGGAAATCTATGGTGAACTACCCATTGTCTAAAGCCAATGGGCTTCCTGCTTCATCGACCTCGCAACCTACTATCTAATGGCAACTCCTTTGGAGTTGTGCCGCTTTGCGGCATAGCAGCGAAGCTGCTACCCTGTTTCACAGGCGTTAATTCGGGCAGTCCCTGCCCTATAACAGTTTATACTGTACATTCGTACCTTGTATATTTTACATGCTGGAGGAAAGCTTGATTTTCGCATAATATTTCCCAACACAACCATCTATATACAGTTATCAATGTTCGTGTATAATAAAATTATAGCAAAAAATGTAAACAATGTCAACTGTTAATTTTGTGGTCTTAACCCACCGTCTTTTGGCAGCCTCAAAGAGGCTGTGCCGCTATGCGGCATGGCAGCAAAGCTGCCACCCTGTGCCAGTGGGATTGCGACCACATTATTTCAAAAGGCTTCCAATTATTTTTTATTTGGTATCAAATTATGCCATATTTTTATGCCGGCTGTTTTTCTGCTTTTAAAGTATATCCTTGATTGTTTTGGAAATGATTTAGATAAGGTTTTCACTGCCAAAAACTCTTTGTTTTTTATAAAAAGGGAAAGAAAGGAAGATAAGAAATGAATTTAGTAGAAAAAGAATTTGTTGGTTTTATGAAAAAATTTGATGCATTTCCATTTCAAATGGTAATTAACGGAGAAAGCTATCTGGCCGGAAATGGAACACCGGAGTTTACCGTTGTATTTCACAGGGTTCCAAATGTAAGCGATTTAATGGCAAGTACTTCCATTGCACTTGGAGAAGCTTATATGAACGGGGATATTGAAATAGAGGGCGATTTATATGATGCACTCTATCATTTTTTGGGACAAATCAGCGGATTTTCAACAGATAAAAAGGCGTTAAAAAGACTAATTTTTACTTCCAATTCCAAACGGAACCAGAGAAAAGAAGTATCTTCCCATTATGATATCGGAAATGATTTTTATAGGTTGTGGCTTGACGAGACAATGAGCTATTCCTGCGGATATTTTCAATCAGAACACGACAGTCTTTATCAGGCCCAGTGTAATAAAACAGACCGTATTCTTAACAAACTGTATTTGAAAGAAGGAATGTCACTGTGTGATATAGGCTGCGGGTGGGGATTTCTATTAATAGAAGCGGCAAAAAAATATCGGATACATGGAGTTGGAATTACGTTAAGCATGGAGCAGAAAAAGAAATTTGAGGAGCGAATCAGAGAGGAGCATTTAGAGGAATACTTAACGGTAGAACTTATGGACTATCGGGACTTACATTTACTGAATATGAAATTTGACAGGGTGGTCAGCGTAGGAATGATAGAGCATGTAGGGCGTGAAAATTATAAATTATTTTTATCCTGTGTAAAAAACAGTTTAAAGCCGGGCGGAGTTTTCCTGCTGCATTATATCAGTGCGCTTTCGGAAAATCCGGGAGATGCATGGATAAAAAAATATATTTTTCCGGGCGGAGTTATTCCAAGTCTCAGGGAAATTATAAATATTGCAGGAGATTTTCAGTTTTATACAATTGATGTCGAGAGCCTTCGCAGACATTACAATAAAACGCTTCTGTGCTGGAATCAGAACTTTCAGGCGCATCGTGAGGAAGTGGAGGCAATGTTTGACAAGGAATTTGCAAGAATGTGGGAATTATATTTATGTGCGTGTGCCGCGGTGTTTATGAACGGGATAGTTGATTTGCATCAGATACTATTTACAAACGGAATAAATAATGAACTGCCGACGGTAAGGTGGTATTAATAGAGAATTGGTTTATCGGAAATGATTTCAAAGAAAAGAGAATGAACCGCTGCTCATAATAGCAGTAGTTCGTTCTCTTTTTTATTTTTCTTATCATTAACGGCAAAAGCTTATAACCATTTTTCAGAAGCTACAACTGCAGATTTCCTTCCATTCCTTCAAATACAATTGTTTTCTTTGTTCCATTTTTCATAACAATCTCCGTCGGTCCATATCCGCCCTTCTTTTCCTTATCTGTATAGATAATCTCTGAAACCGGAAACAGTTCATCATCTGTAAAATCTTCCAGACTTTCTTTTGTAATGACCTGTGAAATCAACAGAAATGGTTCATATCCATATTGTTTATGTCTCGCTGTTTTTGCATATACAATCACAGACTCTTTGGAATCAGGATTTGTCCCTTTACTGAAAATGACGTCGATATCATCCCACCCGTCATAAATCGTCATGGCAAGCTGCTTTTCCTGTCCAGTAAAGTCATGTCCCATTAAAATAATAGCTTTTGCGCGTCCATCGCTGCTTTCTTCTTGTATAATTTCTGTTCCATTATCAGGAAATCCATATGCTCCCAGTGTAAGTGTAACCGGACTGCGGTAAAGCCTCAGTTTATCTACACGAAACACACCGTATTCCACAGGAAAATCTGCCAGATTAAGCGCCTGCATCCACATGGTTTCCTTTGTCAGTTCATAATTAAAAAACTGCCTGCGGTACAGTACCCCGTCTTTCCTGCCATGCCACAGAGTAATATTACATTTTTCAACAGTTCCCGAAGTGCTGTCCTGCAAAACATACTGCATGGATTCTATTTCTTTGGAAGGCGCGGATTCCCACGGATATTTGCTGTTATAACTCAACTTGGAATAATTCCACATCCCATGTTCGTCTCCACAGTTTTTCACAACCTTTCCGGTACGCAGAATTGTTTCTCCATTTGCATTATGATTTGTAAAGCAGAGCGCAGGACCGTTTAATACCGTTTCCTTCACTTCCTTTTCACCAAGCGTTTCCCAGCTTCCATTATTTTCTTTTTCTGTCCAGAATGGATGCTCTGCCGGAAGATGCAGGCATAAAAATGCCTTTCCCAGCCAGAATACCGATTCTGTACAGGAATATCCTTGAACAAGAGGAGTAAACTGTCCATAAAATCCCATAGTAGGAATACCATTTTCAAGAAAATCTTCTCTCCCAAAGAACTGCATAAGTGAGCCGGAAGCAATCCTTCTTGCCAGTCCCGGATTGGCAGAAGAATTTTTTAACATCAGATTGCCGTCAAACGGGCTGGTGGCAGCATTGCGGTATACATTGCTGCGTCCCCACATATTGGTATAACCGTCTCTGTCAAAAAAGTCCCCATAGCTTTCCATTAATTTATTGGAATGTTCTTCAAACATAGCCGCAATATAAGGTTCCTGCTTATATCCATACCACTGATTCCAAATCGGGGCATAGACATTAAATGCCCAGCATGAATAATAATCAAAGGAGTGTCCGTCGCGATACCACCCGTCTCCTGCATAAAAGTTCAAAATCGCCTGTGCATGTTCCCGCATAACATCTGTATCAATTTCATAGCCTTCTTTATGTAAAAATGCCATATCCAACATATTGAAGAGACGCCAGTTTTGAGGAACTGTATTTGTATGTGCATAGCTTAATAAAAATTTTGCAACAATATCCTTTTCTTCTTTCGTATAGGTTTCCCAGATTTCCTCTCTGCAGTTTTCAAGACAAATCACAAGTGCACAGGTTTCCACTGTCTGTTGAAATGCACGGAATGGGTCTGAAAAATTTGTAAGCTCCTGTAAATCCTCGTAACAGCCGACAAAGTTCGGATGCCCCTTTGTGCAGGCAAAAAGCACCTGATTCCGGTAATACTCTCTGACAGAATATCCGCAGAGTTCCATATCAGGTTCGATATGAATCAACGGTGCAGCGATAAAAAAGGAGCGCGCCAGACCTTCAAACATCTGTGCCATTTCCTCCAGCTTTCTCCAGTTGCCTTTTGCATTTTTATGAGGATAGGTGACTTCTGTTTCAATTCGGGGCATAACCACAGGGTCATTTTTCGATTTTATATGGCCAAATACATTTGTCAGAAGATATTTTCCCGCCTCTATCCAGCTCTCTCTTGTCAGCCCTGTATAGGGACTTAAACTGTAATCTGTATGTTTAGGTTTAAATTTCATTTTATTGTTACTCCTTTTTTTTCATATAAATAAATCTATATTTTCACTTGTAAAGTTTTCATTAAACAGGCGCTTTTTAGAGAAAATTTTAAAATTAAATAGTGAACAGTTTTTTATATAAGTACTTTCAATTTTACCAGATAAACAATTCTTCCCCAGTCAATTTAAAAATTGCTTCTATAAAATAATAATCCCCATAAATAATCGAAAACTCATGCTTTTCATCATGAAATGCACCTGTACATTTGTCAATCATAAAATCTATGTTTTCATCTGTATTAAAACGCTGTTCCACCAAAGCGTGAAGAAGTTTCATAGCGGCAGTATGATAAGTCTCTTTCAATGTATTCTCACAAAATTTTTCCAATTCCAAAAGCCCACAGGCAGCAATCGCCGCAGAAGTAGAATCCTCCAAGCTGCAATCCGCAGGCTGGCAGAAATCTACCGGAATCAGACCATTTTCTGGAATATGGGAGACATAATAATCCGCCACTTTTTTTGCAGTTGCAAGATAACGTTCTTCTTTTGTATGCAGATAAGAGAGCGTAAAACCGTATAATGCCCACGATTCACCCCTGCTCCATGTGGAACCTTGCGCATATCCCTGTCCACCATAGGTTTTTACAAATTCACCAGTTTCAGGATGAAATTCTACAATATGATTTACAGAGCCGTCTTCCCGTACAAAATATCTGGCGGCAGTATCTGCATGAGCACACGCAATATGAGCAAAGCGCGGGTCGTTGATTTCCTTTGAAGCCCAGTACAGCAGCGGAAGATTCATCATACAGTCAATAATTGCCCAGCCGGCAGTGGTTCCGTCTCCCGAATCATTCCATGCACGAAGATAGGAACCCGCAGGATTAAAGCGGCCAGCAAGAAATTCAGCGGCAAGAAGTCCTCTGTTTTTTGAGGCTTCATTTTTATCTGTCCGATAATGAGCTACCGCGGTAGGAAGCCATTTAAACCCGTTATCATGGTCAATACCCTGAAATATCATCAGATTTTTGTCCAGTTTTTCTTCATTTTCCACAGCAATTTCTTTATATAAAGAAAGACCAGTAGCATGATAAAGCTGCCACATCATTCCGCCCCAGAATCCGTTTGTCCACCAGCAGATATTCTTGTCTGTCCAGTCGTCAAAACGTCCGTTTTCTGTGGTGTAAGGCAGGATTCCACGGCTTCTTGCAGCCACTTTTTCCATTTTGGATTTTATTTTTTCTGCAATTTCATTTGCCCATAATGTATCGTTCATATATCCCTCCATAAAATAAAGTACTTTTGGCTGGCTGCAATTTTATGCAGTCAACATTAATGATATAGCACATTATAACAAAGGTGGGTATATGCTACAATGATATAACTGGTTAATATATAACCTATTCTGTTTTTATATTTTGGAAAAATAAAGCTGTTATAAAAGAGAAGTGTTGCGGTATTCTGTAGGCGTCATACCAGTATTTTTTCTGAATTGTCTGTAAAAATGAACCTCATTATTATATCCGCACAGATAGGCAATAGTTTCAATGGAATCTGTTGTTCCCGTTAAAAGCTCCTTGGCATATTCAATACGCATGGAAATAATATCATTGCGAAAGGAAACCCCGAAATATTTTGTATATAAATGCTGGAAATAAGAACTGCTGATAGACATGGACTTGGCAACGGCTTCCAGAGAAAGGTCTGTATCAGGGTTAGACTGTAAATGAAGACGAAGCTCCTGCATCTTTCCGTAATAGGGACTGTAGAATACGCCGGATTTGCTGCAACGAAGCGCCTCCCTGATATGATTCATTAAAATCTGCATAAGCATATTTACATTTTCGCGGGAATATTCTTCTGAAGTATAGCCGGATTCCCAGATAATCTGATGAATATATGCGGAAATTCTTGCAGCGTTGCTCAGGGTAATCGGTTTATTTAAACAGTTCCTGTCTGTATGAGCTGTTCGACTTAGACCATTATTTTTTAAAATATCTAAAAACAGTGGAAAATCTTTTTCATCACAGTCAAAATGCATCCAGTCATCTATATAGGGAGTATCTGTGACATAATATTGATAGGGAGTATTTTTATCCACGATTACAATTTGATTGGGAAGGACTTCAAAGGTGTTTTCTCCAACCTGAAAATTTGCTTTTGTACGGACAAAGAGAAGAAGATATTCCGGGATACCGTTTGGACGGTACATTTTATAAGGGGCAGGATGATGTGCATAGCATCCTCCGGTAGAAACTGTATACATAAGAGCCCTCCTTTCACAGCAGAATAAGTTAGTAATTTGCATTATAGTCTATTGCAAAATATTTGTCAAATGATATAATAAAAGTATCGCGAAGAAAAGCGGCAGAACGCAGTTAGCATTTGCGTTGATTGTCAACAATTGATACTCTTTTGCGGCTAAATGTCGTCAGAGCAGTAAGAATGGAGGAAGTAAAATGGAAACAAGATATTCGGCATCTCCTGTGGAGGCAAAGGGATATTCGACACAGGAATTGAGAAAAGAATTTATGATTGAGGATTTATTTCAGGCAGACGGGATAAAAATGGTTTACAGCCATATTGACAGAATGATAACCGGCTCGGCCGTACCAGTAAAGAAAAAGCTGTGTATCTCATCAGGAGAGGAGCTTCATGTAGAATATTTCCTGCAAAGACGTGAAATGGGAATTATTAATATTGGTGGAAAAGGAAAAATCACTGCGGATAACAAAGAATATATTTTAGACGGAAGAGATGCCATTTATATTGGAATGGGAACAAAAGAGATTTTTTTTGAGAGCGAAGATGAAAGTAATCCTGCAAAATTTTATTTTAATTCGGTGCCTGCACATGCTACATATCCGACAGTACAGATAAAGCCGGAGGGAGAAGCATCTGAAGGCGTTGTAATTGTAAAGGATGAAAATAAAGTAGAGCTTGGAAGTCTTGAGGAATCTAATCACAGAGTGATTTGCAAATATATTCTGCCGGGACAGGTGGAAAGCTGTCAGCTTGTTATGGGAATGACTTCATTAAAGCCAGGAAGTGTGTGGAATACTATGCCGTGTCATACCCATGAAAGAAGAATGGAAGTATATCTGTATTTTGATTTACCGGAGGATGCATATGTGATGCATTATATGGGACAGCCGCAGGAGACAAGACATCTGGTAATTCGCAATGAGCAGGCGGTCATTTCTCCAAGCTGGTCGATTCATGCAGGTTCGGGAACCAGAGCCTATACTTTTATCTGGGGAATGGCAGGAGAAAATCAGGAATTTAACGATATGGACAATGTGAAGAATCAGGATGTATTGTAGTCTGGTTATGAAAAATCTTTCATAGGACAGCCTGAGAAATAATGGACAGGATATTATGAAGGATAAACAGATAAAAAAGTGAATTTTGCATCACTTACGTGAAACAGCATTTAGAATATTATGAAGGATAGGCAGATAAAAAGAAACAGTATTTTATTGTAGAAAGGATAAGTTGTGGGCGCAGTAAGTAATATGTACCATAATAGATATGACATATAGGATAATGCCCACAGCATGGTGCAGAGAATGAGCATTTTGGAACAGTTTTCATTAGAGGGAAAAACAGCGTGGATTACAGGAGCTTCCTATGGTATTGGCTTTGCGATTGCAAAAGCGTACAGTCAGGCGGGAGCAAAAATTGTATTTAATGATATTAATCAGGATTTGGTGGATAAAGGACTTGCTTCTTATAAGGAGGAAGGAATTGATGCAAAAGGATATGTCTGTGATGTAACAGATGAGGCGGCAGTGAATGAGCTGGTAAAAAGGATAGAGGCAGAGGTTGGAAGCATAGATATTCTGGTAAATAATGCCGGAATTATCAGAAGGATTCCCATGCATGAGATGAGTGCAGAGCAGTTCCGTCAGGTGATAGATGTAGATTTGAATGCTCCATTTATTGTAGCAAAAGCAGTGCTTCCGTCTATGATGAAAAATGGTCATGGAAAGATTATTAATATCTGTTCTATGATGAGTGAGCTTGGAAGAGAAACGGTATCTGCTTATGCAGCAGCAAAAGGCGGGCTGAAAATGCTGACCAGAAATATTGCATCGGAATATGGTGAATATAATATCCAGTGTAACGGCATTGGACCGGGATATATTGCAACTCCGCAGACAGCACCGCTTAGAGAAATTCAGCCGGATGGTTCCAAGCATCCTTTTGACCAGTTTATTATAGCGAAAACTCCTGCGGCAAGGTGGGGAACCACAGATGACCTTATGGGACCGGCAGTATTTTTGGCCTCGGATGCGTCAAATTTTGTAAATGGACATGTATTATATGTAGACGGCGGTATTCTTGCATATATTGGAAAGCAGCCGTAATCCATTATAAAAAATATACAAAAGGCTGAAAGATATAAAAGAAAGGATAAGCGGCAGATATTTTTCAGCCTTTGGAAGTTTAATTTTCTGCGGCATTAGTATATGAAATGAATAAAATAATAAAAGAAATAGAAAACACAAAAATTATACCAGTAGTGACAGTCCAAAATGTGACTCAGGGATTGCATATTATGGACGCTCTGGCAGAAGGCGGGCTGCCGGCGGCGGAGATAACTTTTCGCACAGAGGCGGCGGCAGAGGCGATTCGTGCCATGTGTCGAAAATATCCGGATGCATTGATTGGTGCAGGTACGATTATAAATGTCAGACAGGCCGAGGAAGCGGCGGCTGCCGGCGCAAAATTTCTTGTAAGTCCCGGATATTCTGATGAAGTCGTAAATTATTGTATCGAGAGAAATATTGCAGTGCTTCCGGGATGTATGACGCCGACGGATATTTTGAGAGCGTTGGCAGCGGGACTTTCAATGGTCAAATTTTTTCCGGCAGAGCCTGCCGGCGGGCTTAGATTATTAAAAGCGCTTTCAGAGCCGTTTCCAAAGCTTCGCTTTATGCCAACCGGAGGAATATCAAAGGATAATCTTATGGAATATTTGAATTTTTCAAAAGTGGTTGCCTGCGGTGGAAGCTGGATTACAAAACCGGCCAAGGAAAATGATTTTGCTGCGGTAAGGCAGGAGGCTGAAAATGCAGTGAAACTTGTCTGCCGCTGGAAAGAACAGGGTTGAAAAATATGGAAAAAATAGTATTGCTGGGAGAACCTTTATTAAGGCTTTCACCGGAAGGATATCAGAGATTTGCACAGGCGGACAGGCTTTTGATGCATTTTGGAGGCGCGGAGGCAAATGTGGCGGTATGTCTGGCAGGACTTGGAAAAGAGGCTTGCTTTGTGGGAAAGGTGCCGGATAATGCGCTTGGAGAGGCATTTAAGGCTTCTATGAGAAAATATGGTGTATATACAGACTATGTAGTTTCAGGAGAAGGAAGACTTGGAATTTATTATCTTGAAAATGGCATGTCTGTAAGACCGTCAAGTGTGATTTATGACAGAGCAAATTCTGCCATGTCAAATGCTGAGTGTTCAGAATTTGACTGGAAAGCGATTTTTAGAGGTGCAGAATGGTTTCATTTATCGGGAATTACGCCTGTTATTTCAGAAAAGGCAGCAGAACTGTCTTTGTGTGCTGTCATGTATGCAAAGGAGTACGGGATTCCGGTTTCCTTTGATTTAAATTATCGGGCGAAGCTGTGGCAGACAGATATTGAGAAAAAGCAGGCTGTAATGGCAAAGATAGCGGAATATGCGGATTATTGTTTTGGAAATGCTCTGGATGCCTGTCGGACAATGGGATATCAGGATAATAATCTTTGTTTTGAAAAAGAAGAATTTGAAGCTTATATCAGTGAGAAAAGTACGAAACGAATGGCAGAGGCCTATGGATTTGACGGAGTTTTTTTTACAGTCAGAGACAATATAAGTGCTTCAGATAATAAATTATCTGCAAAGGGATTTTATCAGGGAAAATTTTATCAGACAGACAGTTATTCCCTGCATATTGCAGACAGGGTAGGAAGCGGAGATGCGTTTGCGGCAGGGATTATTTACGGACTGACAAAAAAACTTTCCGCGCAAAAAATTCTGGAAACCGGTCTGGCAGCGGGTGCCATAGCACATACGATACCGGGGGATATGACAGTAACCAGTATAGAGGAATTGAATGCGGTGATGGAAAATAAAGGCAGCGGGCGCGTTGTCCGGTAATAAGCTGAAAACAGGATGGAATAGAAAGAAGGCTGTTGCATGAAATATCAATATAAAATATGATAGTGGGAAATCTGTTATATTCTATATTGATATTTTTTCATGCAGCAGCCTTTTTTGTTTTATATTTTACAATGTTTAAAATATCATTATGCAATTGTATAAATTTTCACATCAGGTTCATCACTCCAGAGTGGCTTTAATCCAACAAAAACATCATTGGTAAACATTTCGCTTTCAAGGTATGCCGCTGCATGTTCCACGCTGTCAAATCCATGAAGAACCTGTATATCTTCTTCACGAATAAGCAAATTTTTTGTAAGTGCGCCGGTAATCTGCTCCAAAAATGGTCCGCGGTAGTCTGTATATACCTTTGCTGCGGCTGGTCTGTTTTTCTCGTTGATTTTCATTGTAATTTCCAAATATGCTTTTACATTCATTGTAAATACCTCCATAAAATTTTATTATTTTTTGAAACAATTCATATTATAAAATAGCTGCTTATAGAGTGGAAGATATAAGCAAATTTATTAGCTGCTTTGAAATTTATTAGTTAGTTTGAAGTTTATTAGTTACTTGAAAAATAAAAGTATGTCAATTATACTGATTACAAAAAAAGGAGGTTTTTTGTAATGTATGAACATAAATTAGAGAAAGATATCCGTTGTCCATTGGAATATGGACTTGAAATATTTGGTGGAAAATGGAAATCACGTATTATCTGTGTGCTCGCCTCTATGGAAACACTGCGTTACAGTGAAATCAGAAAAGAAATGTGTAATATTACGGATGCAGTGCTGGCTGCCACTCTTAAAGAATTGATATCTGATAAGATAGTGAACAGAAAATCTTATGATGAAATTCCACCAAGGGTAGAATATTCATTGACAGATAAGGGGAGGTCTGTTGTTCCTATTTTACAGAGTATTTGTAAATGGTCTGGAATATTTTATAAAGAAAATTCAGAACATACGATGACACAATGCCAAAAGTGCGACCACATATAAATGGAGGGATTAGCAGCAAGGTATGAGGTATTCTTAGTATGACAGCCTCATCAAAAATTTTTAAATGTCTATATGCTGTTTTCTATTTTTTATCAAAGTTTTAAATTTCCTTATGCTTTCACAGACTGCGAAGGTGGTGAGATAAGATAATAGTATTGAAACAAAGAATAAAATAATAAAATTATCTGTGTACCGGCTGAAGTAAAACTGAAAGCCTGTCAGCCAGATATAATGAAAAATGTAAAATGGAAAGCTTATTTTGGAAAGATATTCTGTGATTTTATTATGCCAGTCAAATTTATTCTTTGCAAAGCCTAAAATTGCAAGAATCCCCACCCATTTAGAAATATAAAAAACAGTTGTACTTATGATACTGTCAAGTCCCTGAAGAAGGCCTGCGTATATATTGAAAGCAGAAGCTAACACAAAAACAATTCCATAATATGTTCTGTATTTTACGACTTTTTCTATTACCAATTTATCATTTGATATGAAATAATATCCAAGCAGGTAAAATATAAGATATTCCGCTACACTTTTCCCACCAAAATTTAAGATTGGATGAACAACAAGTGGTAGAAAACCGGCGGCAAACAGTAAAAAGACATTTATTTTTTCACAGGAATCATGATATTTGAAATATTTCACAATTGGCAGTGAAATAAGAGAAATAATAAAAAGGTAGAGCAGAAACCATAAATGCCCCGGCGTGAATCCGCCGTCATATCCAGTTAAATCTGTTATTCTGCCAAAGAAAATTTTATAATGCTCAAAATACCCGCCGGAATAATTGTTGTGGTAACAATCTGCAAAATATGTAATCGGTTCAACAATAAGGAATATTCCAAGCAAAAGCGGGAACAGCAGTTTATAAATACGTTCTTTGATAAATTCTTTCATACTCCTGCGCAAAAGGGAGTATCTGGCACTTGCTCCTGCAAGAACCATTAAAAGCGGCATATACCATGGGGAAATCAGCCAGATAAAAGAGCTTAATATTGTGTTTTCTCCAAAAAATAGATAATTTGTCTCACCCCAGACATTCCAGCACATTGCCGCATGATATGGAATTAAAAGCAAAATGCAAATCCAGCGCAAGTTATCTATATAATATTTTCGTTCCATAGAGTTCCTTTCTTGATTTTTCAAATGTGATATAATCGGCTTTCTGAAGAATTATATATTAATGTAGTTAAATTTTGGCTGATTATATGGCATGTATTGATGATATAATTTATTGTTGGTTTTAACCTTGCTGGTTATTTACTTTATCATAGAAATAATTGCGGTGTCAATATAGTATACATAATTTATAGAAAAGTTTTTATGACTTTCTATTATGAAACAATGATGAAAAGGCAGGGCAAAAGGAAATGACATAATTTAATAATCAGGTGTATAGTTTTATCTTTTTTAAAATGGTAAATGTATGTCCCATTTATCACCTGATTATGTTATAATAAGTAAGTGATAAAGTATGGATAATAAAGTGGGTGATAATATAACGCTAAATAATATCCTACTATCAAAGGAAGCAAACAGACAGGAGGAATTAAAAATGCATTTTAAATATTGTCCGGAATGTGGCAGTAAATTGATAGAGAAAGAAATCGGAGATGAAGGAAAAATTCCATTTTGTGAAAATTGTGGGAAGCCGTTGTTTGATATGTTTTCTACATGTATTCTTGCATTGGTGGTAAATGAATATCATGAAGCGGCCCTGCTGCGTCAGAAATACATTTCGGACAAATATTATAATCTTGTTTCGGGATATATGAAATTGGGAGAAACTGCGGAAATAACAGCAGAGCGTGAAGTATATGAAGAAATCGGTATTCGGATGAACCGTCTTGAATTTATAAAAACATACTGGTTTGCAAAAAAAGATATGCTGATGATTGGATTTATTGGAAAAGCAGATAAAATGGATTTTATATTGTCAAAAGAGGTAGATTCAGCAGAATGGATACCTGTTGACCAGGCGATTGATTTGGTGCATCCGAAGGGAAGTATTTCTTATTCGCTTTTAGAGGAGTATATGAACCGACAGATGAATTTATCAAATAAGACTATTCATTATTATAATTTAAATGCGAAAGAATTTACAGCGGGAACGGTTCATATAAATTTTGAGGCAACACAAAACAGATTTTTGGAGAAATTGTCAAAGCCTGCATATATTTTAGATTTTGGCTGCGGTTCAGGAAGAGATACGAAATATTTTTTAAAGAAAGGATATAAGGTATCCGCAATAGACGGTTCCAAAGAGCTTTGTAAAATTGCAGAAAACTATACTGGTATTGCAATAAAGCAAATGTTTTTTCAGGATTTAAATGAAAAAGAGCTTTATGACGGAATATGGGCATGTTCCTCGATTTTGCATTTGCCGGAGAATGAATTAAAAGAAGTACTGAATAAAATGACAGATGCTCTAAAAGCCGGCGGAGTGATTTATACTTCATTTAAATATGGAAATTTTGAAGGCGAACGAAATGGCAGATACTTTAAAGATTTTACAGAAAAATCCTTTGAAGATTTTGTAAAAGATATGGAAAATCTTAAAATAGAAGAACAATGGATAACAGGAGATGCTAGAATAAACAGGAGTCAGGAGAAGTGGCTGAATGTAATATTGCGAAAAGGGAAGAAAACTGTTTAAAATTTATTCTGGAAAAAATATAAGAAAACAGTTGAGAAAAGTTGAGGTGAAAAAATGTCACAATTAAATATTGTAAAAACATCGGAAGATAAGAATATACTTCAGGATTATATTTCTATTGATAATACTGTTATTCAGACAACAGATGTGATGACTGGTGACAGAAACAGGGAGCGTTTTTTGTATTATCAGTTAAAAATCAGTATTATGAAAGCACAGAAAATAGATATTATTGTATCCTTTCTTATGGAATCTGGTGTCAGAATGATTTTAAAGGATTTAAAAACGGCACTGGACAGAGGGGTTCAGATTCGCATATTAACGGGAAATTATCTTGGAATTACACAACCGTCGGCATTATATCTGATAAAAAAAGAACTGGGAAACTGTGTGGACTTGAGATTTTATAATGACAGAGCAAGGTCTTTTCATCCAAAGTCATATATTTTTCACTATGAAAATATGAGTGAAATTTATATCGGTTCTTCCAATCTTTCAAGAAGTGCATTAACATCGGGAATAGAGTGGAATTACAGATTTAATAATTTTACAGATAAAAAGAATTTTTCTCTGTTTTTTCAGACATTTGAAGATTTGTTTTTTCGTCATTCTATTGTGATAAATGATGAGGAGTTGCACAGATATTCAAAAAGTTGGCATAAACCTGCAGTATCAAAGGATTTGGCAAAATACGATATGGTGGAGGATACAGATACCAAGGTACAAGTATTCTTTCAGCCGAGAGGGGCACAGATAGAAGCGCTCTATGCACTGGAGGATAGCCGTGCGCAGGGAGCGACAAAAGGACTGGTTCAAGCGGCAACAGGAATTGGAAAAACCTATCTTGCAGCCTTTGATTCCGCACAATATAAAAGAGTTCTTTTTGTGGCTCATCGGGAGGAAATACTAAAGCAGGCGGCAATTGCATTTAAAAATGTAAGACAGTCCGATGATTATGGATTTTTTTATGAAAAAAGAAAGGATATGGAAAAATCAGTAATATTTGCTTCTGTAGCAACACTTGGAAGAGGAGAATATTTAAAAGAAGAATATTTTTCAAAAACTTATTTTGACTATCTTGTAATTGACGAATTTCATCATGCAGTGAATGAGCAGTATAGAAAAATTGCAGATTATTTTCAGCCAAAATTTATGCTGGGACTTACTGCAACTCCGGAACGAATGGATGGTAAAAATATTTATGAACTGTGTGATTACAATGTGCCATATGAAATTTCTCTGAAAGAGGCGATTAATAAAGGAATGCTTGTTCCGTTTCATTATTATGCAATTTATGATGAAACAGATTATTCTAGTCTGCATTTATTCAAAGGACATTATAAGGAAAATGACTTGACAGAAATTTATAAAAATAATCAAAAACGCTATGAATTAATTTTCAGATATTATATGAAGTATAAATCAATAAGAGCGCTAGGATTTTGCTGCTCTAAAATTCATGCAGAAGAAATGGCAAGGGAGTTTTGCAAAAGAGGAATTACATCAGTTGCTGTGCATAGCGGTCCAGACGGCGATTTTTTGATGGATAGAGAGGAGGCAGTTCAAAAATTAAAAAATAAGGAAATTAAAGTTATATTTTCGGTAGACATGTTTAACGAGGGATTAGATATTGCCTCTCTGGATATGGTAATGTTTTTAAGACCCACAGAGTCACCGATCGTTTTTTTACAGCAGCTTGGAAGGGGACTTCGTACATACAAAAATAAAGCTTATCTGAATGTACTTGATTTTATTGGAAATTATGTAAAAGCTGGAAAAGCGTCGTTATTGCTTGGCGAACAAAAATCTTTTTCTGATAAGAAGGCGTATGAATATCATGAAATTGAATATCCAGATGACTGTCTTGTGGATTTTGATATACGGTTAATTGATTTATTTAAGGAGCTGGATAAAAAATCATTCTCTGTAAAAGAAAAAATTCGTAAGGAATACTGTCGCATAAAAGAACTGATAGATGGAAAAGTTCCTACAAGAATGGAATTATTTTCTTATATGGAACATGATATTTATGAATATTGTATGAAACATGCAAAGGAAAATGTATTTAGAAGATATCTGGAATATCTGCATGATTTGGGTGAATTAACAGAGGAGGAAGAAATTTTATATTCTGGAATTGGAAGAGAGTTTTTATCTCTGATTGAAACAACAGATATGACAAAGGTGTATAAAATGCCTATCTTATACAGCTTTTACAATCAGGGAGATATCAGAATGGCAGTTACAGATGAGGATGTACTGGTTAGCTGGAAAGAATTTTTTGATACGGGCATGAATTGGAAAGATTTTTCGGAAAGTATTTCATATCAGCAATATAAAGAGATGACGGACAGGCAGCATTTACATAAAGCAAAAACTATGCCGATTCGGTTTTTAAAAAGTTCTGGCAAAGGATTTTTTGTTGAAAAACAAGGATATGCGCTTGCACTCTGTGAAGAATTGAGAGGGGCAATAGAAAATAAGGCATTGAAAAAACATATGAAGGATATTTTGGAATATCGGACAATGGAATATTATAGAAGAAGATATCAGTTAAAAAAGTAAAAAACAAAAATGGCAGGAAAAAGTCCTGCTGTTTTTTTGTAAAAGAGATTGACAACAGGAATTGTTTCTAATATAATCAAGTTATATAAATGATTTATATAACTTGATTATATGGAGGGATAACAATGCCAAAACAGCGAATTACAAAAGAAATGGTAGTTCATGCTGCTTTTGAAATAGCAAGAAGCAGTGGAATGGAGCAGGTTATGGTAAAAAACATTGCAGATAAAATAGGGTGTTCCGTACAGCCTATTTACAGCTATTGTAAAAATATGGAAGGTCTGCGGCAGGATGTAACAGAAGAGGTATGTTGTTTTATCAGTAAATATATAGCGGCGCATATTGATAACGATGATTTGTTTCGCAGTACAGGCAGAGCATATATTCAGTTAGCAAAAGAGGAACCATATTTGTTTAAAATATTTATTTTTCATGAAAGAAGAGGAATTTCTTCACTGAATGAGTTATATCAGTCAGAGGCCAGTGAACATACTGCTGGATTTATTGCAGATAAATTGAATATCAGCATATCACAGGCAAAACAGCTTCATATGAATATGCTCATTTATACAATTGGAATTGGAACTATTTTTTCAGTAACAACACCGGGAGTATCCACAGATGAAATATATATGCAGCAGGAAACTGCCTATCAGGCATTTTTAAATCAGGCGTTAAAGAATAAAGATATATAATAATCTACAGGAAAATACAACAGAGCATGGAACAAGAAATTAAATAAGAATGGATGCAGAAAGAAGTGTAAACAACGGCCAGTTGTTAGAAGTCAAGCAGATAATTGAAAGAAGCAAAGAGGAAAAGAGGAAAAGAAATGAAACAGGGAATTATTGTTTATCGGTCAAAATATGGCGCAACAAAAAAATATGCAGACTGGTTGTGTGAACAAACAGGCTTTAGCAGTGTTGAAACTCCAAAAGCTGCGTTAAATCAGGTTGCACAATATAAAACAATTGTATTGTGCGGTGGTATATATGCTTCAGGTATCGCAGGCTTATCATTTTTAAAAAAGAATATTAGTAAACTGAAAAATAAGAAAATAGCAGTATTGTGTGTAGGAGCTTCGCCTTATGATGAAAATGCATTTTATGGAATCAAAACACACAATATGAAAGATGAATTAAAAGATATACCACTTTTTTACGCAAGAGGCGCGTGGGATGAAAGTAAAATGACATTTATAGATAGAACTTTATGCGGGCTGCTGCAAAAATCTGTGGCGAAAAAAGACCCCAGTACATATGAACCGTGGATGAAAGCGCTTATATGCGCAGCAGGTCAGACATGCGACTGGACAGATAAAAAATATCTGGCTCCTTTATTGGAATATTTAGAAAGTGTGTAATACTTTTTAACCAATAAAGCATATTTGATAAACAGTAAAAGATTTCAGTTTTCTATGAATGATTCTAAAACAGAATATGGGTATTTACTTGACTTTTTTTGTGTGTGGATTATACTGTATAAAAGATTACCTATAAATATTTTAGAAGAAATTCAGGAGGAGATTTTATTATGATTGATATGAATCATTATTTGAAAGAAATTGAGGAAGTAATTGACAAAGGTCCTTATA
The DNA here is from genome assembly GCA_910585215.1 of uncultured Lachnospiraceae bacterium. Lineage (GTDB taxonomy): Bacteria > Bacillota > Clostridia > Lachnospirales > Lachnospiraceae > CAG-303. The sequence goes on from CAJUDQ010000011.1 coordinate 78,064, forward strand.
AGGATACTTGGGAAAGTCTGAATAACTATCAGGTGCCGAAGTGGTATAAAAATGATAAATTTGGAATTTTTATACACTGGGGGATTTATTCTGTTCCAGCGTTTGGAAATGAATGGTATTCGCGGAATATGTATATAAAGGGAGATTCCTGTTATGAGCATCATATAAAAACATATGGGCTGCATAAGGATTTTGGCTATAAGGATTTTATTCCGATGTTCAAAGCGGAAAAATTTGATGCCGATGCATGGGCGGAACTTTTTTACAAAGCAGGAGCAAAGTATGTTGTTCCTGTAGCGGAACATCATGACGGTTTTCAGATGTATGCTTCTGAACTATCCGAATGGAACGCTGCAAATATGGGACCAAAAAGAGATGTGCTGGGTGAACTGAAAGCTGCATTTGAGAAAAAGGGGCTGTCTACAGGAGCTTCTTCACACAGAATAGAGCACTGGTTTTTTATGGGACATGGAAAAGAATTTGACAGTGATATAAAGGAACCTTTAAAGCGCGGGGATTTTTACTGGCCGGCCATGCCGGAGCCAAATCATCATGATTTATATAGCACATCTCCTACAGAAGAGTATATGCAGGACTGGCTGTGCAGATGTTGTGAGATTGTGGACAGATATCATCCTGAAATTATATATTTTGACTGGTGGATACAGCATTCGGCGTTAAAACCATATCTGAAAAAATTTGCTGCTTATTATTATAACAAAAGCCTTGAATGGAATCCGGAAGGAGTAGTGATTAATTATAAGCACGATGCATTTCAGTTTGGCTGTGCAGTTCCTGATATAGAACGGGGACAGTTTGCAGAGGCAAAGCCGTATTACTGGCAGACAGACACCGCCATAGCAAGAAATTCATGGTGTTATACAGAAAATAATAAATTTAAAACTGCAAGGGAAATTGTGTGCGACCTTGTGGATATCGTCAGCAAAAATGGAAACATGCTGCTTAATGTAGGTCCAAAAGCAGACGGAACGATTTCAAAGGAAGATACTGAAATTTTGCTTTCCATTGGAAGATGGATGGAGGTAAACGGGGAAGCCATATATGACAGCAAGCCATGGAGAAAATCAGGAGAAGGACCTACCAAAATCAATGAAGGACAATTTACAGACGGTGCTGCAAAACAGTTTACCTGTGAGGATATCAGATTTACCACAAAAAAGGACAGCATATATGCCACAGTATTAAACTGGCCGGAGAGTGGAAAAGTATCTATCACATCTCTTGCCGAAAAGGATGCATCAAAGCTGCCACTGTTTCATGGTATTATTAAAGATGTGTCAGTCCTTGGATATGAAAATAAAGTGGAATGGATACGCACAGAGGAAGCATTGGAAATAAATGCAAATGGAATCATTACTGATATGCCGGTTGTGATAAAAGTGGAAGTGGATTAAGATAAGGTTAGAAATTTATAATTAAAACAGCAATACAAGGGGCTGTTGCAAAATAATAGTCAGACACAATATATTGTTTATCAACAAGGAATTATAATATATTGTGCCTGAAGCTATTTTTGCAGCAGCCTCTTAAAATTTGTATAAAAATCTTCAAAAAGTCCGCACATACTCTCTTATCAAATCGTCATTCATAGTGAAAGGAGGATTGCAAAATGTCGATGGCACTGGAAGAGCAATATGACAGGATATACCGCTATTGCTATTATAAACTTCATGATGTACAACAGGCAGAGGATATTACACAGGAAACTTTTTTGCGGTATCTGGAATATAAAAAATACAAAGATATTAAATGTCCTTTAGCATTTTTATATACAGTAGCCAGAAATCTCTGCATGGATTGGTTCCGAAGACAAAAAACACAGGAATTCTCTGAAGAACTGGCAAAGCAGCTATCAACAGAGGAAGCGGAAAATCATATGCTTGATTCTGTAAGTTTAAGACAGGCGCTTTTAGAGCTGGAGGAAAGAGAAAGGGAGCTTGTGCTTCTTCGTTTTGTAAATGAAGTTCCGGTGTCTGATTTGTCAAAAATATATAAAGTTTCCAGATTTGCATTATATCGGGAAACAAAGAAGATTTTAAAAAAGCTGGAAAGGAGGATTCTGGATGAAGAATAAAATGCGAAAAAAAATAAAAAAGAATATAAAAAAGGGTATTAAAAAAGATACAAAAAGAGATATGAAAAGAGGTATGATGGCAGAGCTTGCCAGATTTTATGAGGCTCCGGAACCATTGGAAAAACAGGTTTTTTTTAAAAATATCTGTCAAAAAACAGAACAAAGCTCTGAATCAAATCATATAAATCCGTTCTATATTTTTAAAGTACAACTTTCATACATTTCTAAATGGACATGGCTTGCTTCAGGGATTTTTTTTGCTTTCATTTTGTTGATAGAATGTTTTTTAGAAAGTCTGCTTATGGGGTTTATTGTTTGTTTTATACCATTTTTTGTTATGGTCAGTGTAATGGAAAGCATGCGTTCTATTATTTATGGAATGGAGGAACTGGAGCAGTCTGCACAGTTTTCTCTGAAAAGTGTGATTCTTGTGCGAATGGGGATTATGGGAATGGAAAATATGTTTTTGCTGGGTGTTATAACAATAATTGCAGGAGAACAGTTTTGGAAGATGGGACTTTATATTCTGGTGCCCTATCTGATGACTTCTTATGGAAGCTTTTACATGATTCGACATATTCCGGGAAGAGAAGGGACCTATGCCTGTGCAGGGCTGGCAGTATTTGTATGTGTTCTTATGACAGGTGGTATATATTTTTATCAATGGATGTTTGAAATACAATATATCAGTCTTTGGGCAGCGGCAGCAGTTTTCTTTTTTGGAATGACAATAAAGGAAGGCAGAAATATAATATATAAAATGGAGGATATTTTATGGAATTAGTGGTAGACAGGCTGACAAAACAGTATAAAAACAAAATTGTGGTAGACCGTGTATCCTGTAAATTTTCAGAGGGAGTGTACGGACTTTTGGGAGCAAACGGAGCAGGAAAGACAACATTTATGCGAATGCTTTGCAATATCCTTACCCCCACAGGAGGCAGCGTTTCGCTGGATGGAATAGATGCGGGTACAGAGGAATACAAAAGCTTTCTTGGTTATTTACCACAGGATTTTGGATATTATCCCGATTTTACCGGAATGGATTTTTTATTTTATATGGCGGCGTTAAAGGGTCTCGAAAAAAAACAGGCAAAACAGAGAATAAAAGAACTTATGGAAGTTGTATCGCTTGATGATGCTGCAAAAAAGAAGATAAAAACCTACTCAGGAGGTATGAAGCAGCGTCTTGGAATTGCACAGGCCCTGTTAAACCGGCCGCATCTTCTGATTCTTGACGAGCCCACCGCAGGGCTTGACCCTAAAGAAAGAGTGAGATTTCGAAATCTTATCGCGGAACTTGGAAAGGACAGCATTGTAATTTTATCTACGCATATTGTATCAGATGTAGAACATATTGCGGATTATATTTTAATGATGAAAGATGGACAGTTGATTTTTCAGAGTGCACGAGAAGAAATTAAAGAAGATTTGGAAGAATTTTATTTAAAGAAATTTGGAGGCATGGAATGAGACAGTTTAAAACATTACTTTATTTTGAAATGAAAAAGATTTTAATGAGAAAAAGTACATGGATTACGTTTGGAATTTTTATCGCAGGTTCCATATTTTTAATGTGTGTTGTGTTTTTCGGTTCTACCTATATTGACGGAGAATTTCTGGAAACTCATATGCAGGGCTTTGCAATAGATAAGGAATATGGAGAAAAGCTTTCTGGAAGAAAGGTGGATGCAGCATTACTAAAGGAAATGCAGCAGGCTTATAAAAATACAGGAAATGAAAAAGAGAAAGGATATATGCTTACAGATGAATATCAGTTCAATATTCGGCCATACAGTCAGGTATATACTTTTGTAAGAGAATTATCCCGTCAGGCAGAAATAAATCCATTAACCATTACAGAGGAGGAATTTTATCAGTCAAGAACAAACTTTCAAAAAGAGCAGTGGGAACAGTATCATTTGACAGAAAAAGAACAGGAATACTGGCAGGATAAAGAGGAAAATTTAGAAAAGCCCTTTATCTTTCAATATGCCACGGCCTATAACAATTTACTAGATATGAACGGTTTCTATATGATATGCCTGACAGTTACTTTTATACTGGCAGTGTGTCTTAGCAGTGTGTTTGCAGAGGAGCATGAAAGGAGAACAGACCAGATGATTCTTTGCAGCCGTTTTGGAAGAAGTCGTCTGTATTTTGCGAAAATATTGGCAGGAAGTATCGTTTCTTTTGCAGGGAGCCTGTTATTTTTTATCTTTCTTCTGGCAGAAAATTTTATTGCATATGGAACAGAGGGTTTTACAGCAGCCATACAGTTATTTATACCGGCGTATTCTTATTCTATATCAATAGGAGGCTGTTTTTTTATATTATCAGGGATTCTATTTCTTTCCTGTATCTTAACCGGAATTTTTATCATGATGCTTTCTGAGCTGATTCACAGCAAGATTGGAACAATGGCAATTGTAATTATTGTTCTGTTTGCCGCAAGAATCATTCCGATTCCGACAGATTATCGAATGTTCTCTCAGTTATGGAATTATATTCCTATTAATCTGATAAAACTGGATGCGGGATTTACAGATATAAGACTGGTGTCATTATTCGGCTTTTTGCTTACTTCATGGCAGTTTGCGCCGTTTTTATATATTGGACTGGCTGTTCTGTTTATCTGGATTGGGAAAAAAGTATATTGCAGATATCAGGTAGAAGGAAGATAACATACAAATAAAACTTTTTTGCATGTTTTTCTGTTTTCTATTGACCTTACACCTGCTGGAAGGTATATTATATATAAAAAACAAAAGAACAGGAGAAAAAGAATGCACACAAATTCTGAAAATAAGGGGATTCTTCTTTTGCAAAAAGGGCAAAAGGGACTGATTCATGCTGTATTCAGCCGTTTGGGATTGATTCTTCTGCTGTTTGCAGTACAGGTATTGATTCTTCTGGGTATTTTTCAATGGTTTGAAGAATTTCTGCCTCATATTTTAGGCGGAACGGCGCTGTTTATTGTGATTATGGTGCTTCGACTGCTGAACAGTCAGATGAATCCGGAGGCAAAGATTACATGGCTGATTGTGATTATGCTGTTGCCGGTATTCGGAGTGCTTTTGTTCTGGTATACACAGAGTGATATCGGACACAGAGCACTGAAGGAGCGTATTCATCAGATTATTTCCGCTACAAAAGACCAGATTCCACAGTCGTCAGATGCAATAGAGAAGCTTTCAGACGAAAACAAAGGAGTAGTATCTCTTATGCATTATATACAGAGAAGCGGTTGTCATCCGGTATATCAAAATACCTCTGTTACGTATTTCCCGTTAGGTGAAAAGAAGTTTGAGGAAATGTTAAAGCAGCTTGAGACAGCAAAGCATTTTATCTTTCTGGAATATTTTATTGTTGATGAAGGACTGATGTGGGGAAAAATTCTGGAGGTTCTGGCAAGAAAAGCAAAGCTTGGCGTGGATGTCCGGCTGATGTATGACGGAACCTGTGAATTTTCAGTATTGCCTCATGATTATCCAAAACGCTTAAGAACACTGGGAATCAAATGCAAAATGTTTGCGCCGGTGGCACCGTTTGTTTCGACACATTATAATTTCCGTGACCACAGGAAAATTCTGGTAATTGACGGGTATACGGCGTTTAACGGCGGAGTCAATCTTGCAGATGAATATATCAATCATATAGAAAAGCATGGGCATTGGAAGGATACTGCTGTTATGTTAAAAGGGGATGCAGTAAAGAGTTTTACATTGATGTTTTTGCAGATGTGGGGAATTGATGAAAAAGAGACAGAATATGAAAAGTTTCTTTCGTATCCGGCGTTTCCAGTGGAAAATGCGCAGGGATTTGTTGCGCCTTACGGAGACTGTCCTCTGGATAATGACAGAGTGGGAGAACGGGTGTATATGGATATCTTGAACCGTGCGCAGGAATATGTACATATTATGTCGCCTTATCTGATTTTGGAGAGGGAAATGGAGACTGCGCTCAAGTTTGCGGCAGAGAGGGGCGTCGAGGTGGTGCTTTTGCTGCCGGGTATTCCTGACAAGACAACTCCTTATGCGCTGGCAAAAACGCATTATGCATCGCTTTTGGAATCAGGAGTGAAAATTTATGAATATACGCCGGGATTTGTACATGCAAAGGTGTTTGTCAGCGATACAAGAGAGGCGGTAGTTGGCACGATTAATCTGGATTACCGCAGTTTGTATCATCACTTTGAATGTGCGACTTATTTATACAGGACAGACTGTATTGCAGAAATAGAGGAGGATTTTCAAAAAACACTTGCAAAATGCAGACAGGTCAGTATGGAAACTGTAAAGAAGGAAAAATGGAAGATAAAAATAACAGGATATTTGATGAAAGTGGCAGCGCCATTAATGTAAAAAGAATGATAAAAAATAGAATAGGCAACACTTATTTTGTGACACTTCCGATTTATCTGAAAATAGTTTCATATTAAAATATTTTTGAAACAGGTAAGATTACATAGATATGCTTCTCTTTTTTGTGTAAAATTAATAAAAAATGTATATTATTCTCTGAACTGACAAAACTATCATTATAAAACCTATCAAAAAAGGAGAAGTAGTTATGTCATTAATTGGAAAAGAATTAGGCGATTTTCATGTTCAGGCATTTGTAAACGGAGAATTTAAGGAATATTCAAGAGCAGATATCCTCGGCGGATGGGCGGTATTTTTCTTCTATCCGGCAGATTTTACTTTTGTCTGCCCGACAGAACTGGAAGATTTGGCAGATAAATATGAGGAGTTTAAGAAGATTAACTGTGAAGTATACAGTGTCTCCTGTGATACTCATTTTGTCCATAAGGCATGGCATGATGCATCAAAGACCATTAAAAAAATTCAGTATCCAATGCTTGCAGACCCGACAGGAACAATTACAAGAGATTTGGATGTTATGATTGAAAAGGATGGTATGGCAGAACGGGGAACCTTTATTATTAATCCGGAAGGAAAAGTGGTTGCCTATGAAGTGACTGCCGGCAATGTGGGAAGAAATGCAGAGGAATTGTTAAGACGCGTTCAGGCATCCCAGTTTGTAGCGGAGCATGGCGATGAGGTTTGCCCTGCAAAATGGAAGCCGGGTGCAGAGACCTTAAAGCCAAGCCTTGATTTGGTAGGCTTGTTATAGGAGGCGCAATGAATAACAATAAGGAATTATATAAAGATTTATATGACCTTGTTATAGTAGGCGGAGGACCAGCGGGTCTTTCCGCCGCAATTTATATGGCAAGAGCAAAGTATAAAGTTCTTTTAATTGAAAAAGAGCAAATTGGAGGACAGATTACCATTACTTCCGAAGTAGTAAATTATCCAGGGATAGAGAGAACAGACGGAAAACGGTTAACCCAGTCCATGAAAAAACAGGCGGAGGCTTTCGGAGCAGAGCTTGTATTGGGAGAGGTATATGAGATAGAGCCGGAAAAGAAGAAAGCAATACGTACCCTGCATACGTCCAGAGGCGATATAGATACAATTGGAATTTTAATTGCAACCGGTGCTCATCCAAGAAAACTTGGATTTCAGGGAGAAAAGGAATTTCAGGGCCGCGGCGTGGCATACTGTGCAACCTGCGACGGTGAGTTTTTTACAGGAAGAGAGGTATATGTCATCGGCGGGGGCTTTGCAGCAGTAGAAGAGGGAATTTTTCTTACGAAATATGCCAGCAGGGTAGTGATGATTGTAAGAGAGGAGTATTTTACCTGTGCAAAAACAGTTGCGGAACAGGTAGAAAAATATCCCAAGATAGAGGTGCATTTTGAGACGGAAATAGTGAGTGTCTCTGGAAGCGATACAGTCGAACAGGCAGTATTTCGAAATAACCGGACAAAAGAGGAATGGGAGGTGCATCGTACAGAGGGCATCGGCGTATTTGTCTTTGCGGGTTATGAACCGGCGACGGAATGGGTAAAGGGGAAGGTGGAATTAAATGAGTATGGTTATATTATTACAGATTCAGCCATGAAAACCAGTGCCAGCGGGATTTATGCTGCCGGAGATGTATGCATTAAGGATTTGAGGCAGGTGGTAACCGCTGTTTCTGACGGTGCTGTGGCGGCGGTAAATCTGGAAAAGTATGTTTCGTCTGTACATGAACAGGAAAAAATACCGGAATTATTTATGAAAAAGGCAGATTTATCCAAATTGCAGACAGCAGAAGAACAAAATGGAAAAATACAGGAAACAGGGTATCAGGAGAATGGAAAATTTTTAAATAATGAAATTCGAGCTCAATTATCAGAACTGGCACAGAAATTTGAACATAAGGTCATTGTAAAAGCCTGTTGTGACAAATCGGAATTGTCTGATAAAATCCGCGGATTTATACAGGAATTAAAGGAGGTTTCTCCGAACATTATCTGTGAGGAAGTTCAGGAAAGTCCGACAGGAAAATCACTGCCGGTTCTCGAATTATACCGTGAAGACGGCAGTGCAACGGGAATCTGCTTTCATGGAGTGCCGGGCGGACATGAATTTAATTCGTTTGTGATTGCTTTATACAATACTGCAGGTCCGGGGCAGCAGACAGAAGAGGAAATAAAAGAACAAATCGAAGGTCTTCAGAAAAAGGTAAACCTTAAGGTAGTGGTATCACTTTCCTGTATGGTGTGTCCAGATGTAGTAATGGGAGTCCAGAGGATTGCATCGCTGTCAGAGAAGGTGGAAGGAGAAATGTTTGATTTGCAGTATTATCCTGAGATGAAGGAAAAATATCATATTATGAGTGTTCCATGCATGATTTTAAATGATGATAAGGTATACTTCGGCAAAAAAGGAATCAAAGAGATAGCTGATATTGTGTCAGAAAGTGCCTCTTGATTATGGACAGAGAAAATTGGTTAAAACTGCTGTAATTAAATAATCTATATAAACCAAGAAATGTTGAATAGGAAACATTTCTTGGTTCTCTTTTTTGACAGACAGTCAATATAAGTGCTGGTGACATTCTGCGATAAGAATCAAGCAATTGTAATTTGAGAAATTTACAGTACTGCTCATTTTGTTTTCAACAGGTTTTTTGTTAATCGCAGGTAAACAGTTACGTTGTGGGCAGTTGTTATATAGTTCTGTTAATTTTTTGTAAAAAAGGCTTGTTTCCTAATATTCTGTGATATATAATAATTACAGAAATAGTTATGAATACATGACCGGAGGAATACATATGCAAAATAACTTTATTGAGGATGCAAAGAATTTTATTGATGCAGTCGAAAAGCCAGTTTTGATTGTAGACAATCAGTTTCGAGTGATTGTGGTAAACAGTTTTTGCAGCCGGCATTTTAAGAGGGAAAGTGAAGTAATCGGAAAAAAATGGAAGATAGACAATGAGCATGAATATATAGCACTGCCGCTTAGGAATAATGAATGTGGAGAGGAATACTCCTGTCTGATTCAGGAAGGAAAGGTCAGAAAAGAGCATATAGATGAGACTACCGGAATACAGAATTATTATGGGTTAACAAAGTTTTACAAGAGTATTCAGGGTGATTTCTGCTACGATTATATTCTGGTGGAGATAGAAAATTATTTTTTTGTAAAGGATATTTATGGAAAGGAAAAAGGGAAAGAATATCTTGTAAAGGCATGGAAAAAGATAGAATCCATTTTTCAGGGTGAAACAGATATCTTTTTTTCAAGGCAGATGGGAGCTCAGTTTTTGATTGTTCTTCGCTCTGACAGGGTGACGGAGGAAAAGCTGGAAGAGTATTTTAAAAAAATTTTTTATGAACTTCAAAAGGGTGTAAAATGTGAAGAGATGAGAATCGAAACTCCAGTGGCTATCAGTATTGTAAAAAATGAAAAGGTTTCGGAGAGTCTGGATGATATTTTACATAAATGCAAGGTGGCCATCAGAAAGGCAAAAGAAAAAGGACATAACAGATATGTTTTTTATAATCATATCGAAGGACAATTGAGAGAAAATAAAGAGCTTGAGGCAATTATGACAGAAGACCTGGCAAAAGGCAGATTTGTTGCATATTTGCAACCAAAAATGAATGCGCTGGCCAATACGATTTACGGAGCAGAGGCGCTTGTCAGATGGAATAATGAAAAACGGGGACTGATTCCACCTGGTAAATTTATTCCTCTTATGGAGCAGAACGGTTTTGTTCAGGAAATTGATTTTTCGATTCTGGAGCAGGTCTGTCAGATGAAAAAGAAATGGAGAGAAGAGGACAAACCTTATAAAAATTTGATTATTTCCGTAAATATGTCCAGAGTGCATTTTTTTGATAAAAATTTTGTGGGCAGGCTTTTGTATATTGTGGATAAATATGAAACTCCGAGACACGAGATAGATTTGGAAATTACAGAGGGAGTGTTTTTTGAGGATGCAACAGTTATCAAAGACACTATAGAGAGGCTGCGTGACAGAGGATTTGTGATTTCCATAGATGATTTTGGTTCGAGTTATTCTTCGCTTGGAATGTTGAAGGATGTAAAGGCAGATATTTTAAAACTGGATAAGACATTTATTGACACATCTGGAACAGAAGAAAAAGCGGCAGCAGTGATTCGAAATGTGATTTCAATGGGTACAGATTTGAAAATGAAAGTGATTTCAGAGGGAGTGGAAACAGAGGAGGAAAAAAAGCTGGTCACAGGATTTGGCTGTGAAATCATACAGGGATATTTTTATTCCAAGCCATTGCCACAGAAAGAATTTGAAGAATTTGCGGAAAAATATTCAGGAGAGAATTTTCTTCATGTACATTTTCCGTTAAAGGAAGATATAATAGATGAAATAAACGGAATAGCGGGAGAAATAATAGGCGATAGTGTCAAATTTGAGGATAATGCGATTGTTTTTCCAGGTGGAGACGAAATGAAAAATGTGGTGGTTCTTCCGACAGAGCTTATGATTTCTGACAGCTATACAATTTCCATGTGGCTGAATGTTGCGGAATATAACAGATGGAGCAGTGCGTTTTTTGTTCGTTATCAAAAAGGATTTTTAAGTTTTGCGCCTTATATCAGGGAAGGAACTTCTATTTTTCGTATTTGTGATGACCGGAAGCAGGACGGATGGAATGATATTTTTTATGATGCAATTCCTCTGGGAGAATGGATGCATGTGGTCTTGTCAAGGGATTCGTTTAGTGAGACTTCCAGATTATATATCAACGGGGAAATGATACAGTTTATTGAGCATGTGCCGAGTTTAAATGCAGTAGAGAAGGTGGTTTTGGGCGGAGATTATTATCAGAGGTCTTTTCAGGGAAAAATAAAAAATCTTAGAATTATAGGAAGTGCACAGGCTTCAGGAAAAATCAAAGAAATTTATGAAGAAGAAAGAAAAGAAGTCATGTAGAACTATAAAGTACTGGTAGTTTTGAGTAATAAATAAATATAATTCAATAAAAGGGAATCACATAATTTGTTGTTAACTGATAACAGAAGGCAAGCAAATTATGTGATTCTTTTTTAATAGGATATCAAACAAAAATAAATATTTAATTTCACTTTATTATTGGTATTGTTATGGAAAGATTAGAACGGAAGGCTTATATTATTAACAACTTGCCCCACCTACTACATTTAACCCGAGTATTTCAGATTTTCGTTTTAGTAAATCATCACCAAGAATCATTTCCTGCGCTCTGTCAAATCCAATTCTTTCGATTGTATCAGCAAATCGTTCTCCCGCCTTTCCTTCGGAACGGAAAAGCAGAATCGCTTTATCAATTGTATTCATTAAATCCTCTTTATCTGTAAATAGTTTGCTTAACAGCCTGCCATGTGCCACTTGTTTTCCCCAGCGGCCTCCAATATATATTTTCCAACCGTAAGTTCCTTCATCCGAACAGTGGAATGGACATTTTGCAACACAGCGTCCGCAGTTATTACACAAGTCTTTATCAATTACAAGCTTTCCATCGGTAAGCTTTGCGGCATGAATTGGACAGGCAGCTTCTATCTGGCATTTTTTGCAGCCACGGCATTTTTCTTCATCATACTGTGGAACTTTGGCTCCCATAATACCAAGGTCGTTTAAATTCGGTTTTACACAGTTATTTGGACATCCACCGACTGCGATTTTAAATTTATGAGGAAGGGAAACATTGTTATATTTAAGGAAAAATCGATTATGGATTTCTTCGCTTAATGCATAAGTATCATATAAACCATACTGACAGGTAGTACCCTTACATGCAACTACTGGTCGTACCTTGCTGCCTGTCCCACCAGTTATCAGTCCTGCTTTAGCTATATAACTGCGGAATGCCTCAATATCATTGTAATCAATTCCAGATACTTCAATGGTAAGACGTGTAGTCATCATCATATATCCATCACCGTAAAGCTTTGCCGCTTCTGCAATTGTCTGACATTCCTCTGCATGAATACGACCGTTTCTGGTAATAATACGACCGTTAAATTTATTTGTTCCCTTGTGATTTAAAAAGCCCAGTCCTTTTACACGTTTAATATCGTCTGCAGTAAGAGTACATTCATCCTTTGGGGTTTCCTGCTTGCCATTTAACTTGTCAATAAATTTTTCAAGCACCTCGGCAGTCATTTCTACTGCAGTAACACAGCGGGTCTCTTCTGTTCTGTATTTTTCTTCAAGTGGTGCACAGTCCAGAGAACCCAGAGTTTTTTCAAATTCTGCAACGAAATCACCGCACAGAGCACGAAAATCTTCCCTGTCTCCAAACAATTTGCTCAGTACGCCGATAGCGCCCGATAGTGCGCCACAGGTACTTTTACATCCCATACCGCCACCAAATCCTGCAAACAGCAGAATTTCGTTTTCTGTGAGTCCAAGGTTATAAATATCACTGGCAGCAAGCAGAAGACCTTCCGCACAATTTTTGCCTAATGTTCCATAATAATAGTGAGCTTTTTCCTTTAGCATAGAATCCTCCTGAAAAATTATATTAAAAATTTAATTATATTGTATATATTAATCCCCATAATTAAAATCATGGCACCTTCAAATAAATAAGTAGCCTGTCTGTCATTAATTCTTGTATTTATACGTCTGCCTATTTCACTTCCAATAATTCCAAAAAGCATCATACCAATAAGAAGCCTGATATCGAAGTCCGGTATTCCATTAAATGCTACGGTTTTAAACGTACTGGCAGCCTGACTGAATAATACAATATATAGACTGTTCTGAGTGGCTTTTTTTGTCTGCATGGAAAAGAAATAATATAAAACTGCCACATTAAACGGACCTCCTCCAATTCCAAGAAAAGCGCCGAGTACGCCAAGAATCAGACCAATCAATATGCTGACAACGGGAGAATCTACCTGTTTTGATTTGATTTTATCTTTATTTAAAGTATAGATAAAGGTAGCCAGCGTTGCAGCAAAAAGAAAAGCTGCCTGAACACCGCCGGCTGTATCAGGATTGGAAAAGCGGGCAGCAGTAACAGAGTAAAGCTCTTTTCCGACAATTCCCCCAATTGCAGCGCCGACGGCCAGAAAGGTAGTATTTTTGACATCAATTACAGATTCTCCACGAATCAGTGTTTTTCCTACGCTCCAGCAGGTCATGGCGATTACGGTACAGCCGGAAAGGAATGTAATCGTAGATACTGTCATGATTCCTGTGGCGTCAAGAACCGGCTTAATAATAATTCCACCGCCCATTCCACAGATGGTTCCAATCCAACAGGCAAAGAAGGTGACGAAATAACAGATAAGCAGAATCATAAGAAACTCCTATTCCTTACTTTCCTGAACTTCTCTGTCCTGAATTTCCTGTGGACAGCGTTCATATCGCACAAATTCATAGCGGTAATCTCCAGCTCCGCCTGTAATGGAACGCAGCTTTGTGCAGTATCCATATAATTCACTTTCCGGAACCTCTGCCATAATTTCCTGTTTTCCGCCCTTGGTCGGTGTCATGCCAAGCACTCGCGCCCGTCTTCTGTTTAAATCACCCATAATATCTCCGGTATAATTGTCAGGCGCTTCAACATATAACGTCATAATCGGCTCAAGCAAAACCGGCTTTGCTTTTAAAAATCCGTCTTTAAACGCCTGCATAGCCGCCATTTTAAATGCCAGCTCCGAAGAATCCACCGAGTGGTAAGAGCCGTCATATAATACAGCGTCTACGCCCACAACGGGGTATCCCGCAAGAGGTCCTTTCTTTACAGATTCCTCAAGTCCTTTTTCAACTGCTGGAAAATAGGTTTTTGGAACACTTCCTCCGACAACTGTCTGTGAAAAAGTAAATGGTTCCTCCAGATTGCCGGAGGCAGAAAATTTCATTTTTACATGTCCATACTGCCCATGTCCGCCGGACTGTTTTTTATATTTTGCTTCTACATCCGATTTTCCAATAATCGTTTCCTTATAGGCAACCTTTGGTTTTTCAAGGGTTATTTCCACTTTGTATTCCTGCAGCAGTCTGCTTGCCAACACTTCAATATGTAAATCTCCCATACCATACAAAAGAAGCTGCCTGTTTTCGGCATCATTGACATAACGCATAGTTCTGTCCTCATGTGTCAGTTTCTGCAAAGCCTGTGAAATTTTGTCTTCATCACCTTTTTTTACTGCACGGTAGCGCATATAGGTATATGGGACGGAGAAATCTGTCTCTGCATAAGAGACAGGTGTCTGTTTTGTAGAAATGGTATCGCCGGTTCTTGCCTTAAACAGATTGCCGATAGCGCCGATATCTCCTGCATGCAGTTCTGATACTTCGATTGATTTGCCGCCCTGAAGAACATAAAGTCTTGACAGCTTTTCTTCTTGGTCTTTGTCCTGATTATAAACAAGGTCCCCTGTTTTAATAACACCGGAGCAGACCTTGATAAAAGAATATTTTCCAATAAACGGGTCCACAATGGTTTTAAATATATAGGCAGATTTTGCCTTGTAAAAATCATAATTGGCCTCAAATAATTCCTTTGTTCGCATATTGATGCCTGTGCAGGTACGTTTTTGAGGACTTGGAAGGTATTTTACAATGTCATCTAACAGAGTGTAAATCCCCTGTACGAGTATGCTTGAACCCATGGTAATTGGAACGACACTTCCTTCTGCTACATTCTGTTTTAATGCCGCGCGGATTTCCGCTTCTGAAAATTCGTCGCCTCCAAAATAGCGGTCCATAAATTCATCACTTGTCTCTGCAACAGCCTCCACCAGTGCTTCTCTGCACAGGTCCATATTGGCGATGGAGTATTCTGGTATGTCAAATGGTTCCACTGTGCCGTCAGGCTTCCATTTGTGTCCGGAACGGCTGATTACGTTAATATAGCCGACAAACTTCTCATTCTGGCGAATCGGAAGATGAAACGGAGCGATTTTCTTTCCATATAATGCTTTTAAATCCTCCACTACCTGACGGAAGCTGGCATTGTCGATATCCATATCCGTCACAAAGAAAATACGCGGAAGATTGTATTTTTCACACAGTTCCCATGCTTTTTTTGTGCCTTCCTCGACGCCTTCTTTTCCTGATACGCAGATAACTGCAGAATCTGCTGCGGCCGCCGCCGCCTCTGCCTCTCCGACGAAATCCAGATAGCCGGGGGTATCTAAAAGATTGATTTTTGTCTGGTTCCATTCAATGGGAATCATGGACAGCCCGATAGAGAAATGACGTTTTTGCTCTTCCTTACGGTAATCGCTGACGGTATTTCCAGTCGATACCTTTCCCATGCGGGTGATGGCGTTTGTAAGATATGCCATTGCTTCAACAAGAGAAGTTTTGCCGCTGCCTCCATGACCAAGCAGCACTACGTTGCGGATATTGTCTGTTGTGTAAACTTTCATATGCTACCTCCTGTATAATTTTCACGTTCCCTGCCATATGTATATCAGCAGCAGGGCGGTATTGATAGAGATATTATATAATATTTTTGTGAAAAAAGATATAGGGAGTTTGAAGTTTTTTGAAAGAGGTGAAAAATCTGCAAGTGTGGCATTTTTCTGGATAAACTTGGATTTTGAGAAAAATTATGCTATAATTTTTAGGCAAGAAGAAGATTTATAGAATCCGGAATGCAGCCAGATGGAAAGTTATTTCTAGTGCTACCCATACGTCTGAAATCGGGATACGACCAGTATTTTGTAGGTAAGAGGTTATTGGTGTACACAGAGGTAGCTGCTCCTGATGCTTCAGACAATAGATTCCCTATGGAAGATAGGCTAGAGGCGGTTGCGAAGTTTGCAAAGCTGCTGGAGAGGTCAG
Organism: uncultured Lachnospiraceae bacterium; assembly: GCA_910585215.1. GTDB lineage: Bacteria > Bacillota > Clostridia > Lachnospirales > Lachnospiraceae > CAG-303. The sequence continues at coordinate 94,328 of CAJUDQ010000011.1, forward strand.
ATGAAGAGGCTATGGATACTATCAATCAAATTTTAGATATTTTAAAGGAGGTCAATAATGATATTACAGGTATTTAAAAACATAGGTGATAGGTTGCTTATCGCAGATGCATATGCAAGAATGATAGCAGTTTATTCTGGACAATTATATCCGGAGAAAAAAGCGGCTGGTTCAATTGGGGGTGCGGTAAATGGTGGAACTATTGTTTTAAGAAATGGATATTATGAAAGGGTGAAATAATATAAATAAAATGAGATTAGAGAATTGTTTGCAGATTGCATCACAAGTCGCAAAAAATTTTTCACTTTCCTTTTACTTTCAATTCAAATTTTTGAAGATATGCTTATTCTTTCAGCTACTGCTACTGGAGACCATGTGGATTTGTTTGGAAAATAAAATATATTATATTCATAGCAAATATTATCATACTATGCTCATAGCCTTATGGTCATGAGCAATTAATTTATCACCTGATTATGAAGCTTGTAATTTGTATAAATCGGTATTTGAAAGGAAGTGTAGGCATGAAAAAAGTATAGATTATCAGTATATGCATTTTGATTGTTACCTTAGTTGTAATGGTAGTAAATAAGATTGTTATCCCTTTATCGGATTGGGTTATAAGAATGGACGGTGTTATCATGTTAGTTTCCCTCTTTGTTGTTTCTCCAAAAGGTAAAGGGAAGGAAGAAAGTTTGTAGTAAATCAGAATCACCTGTCAAACGGGTGGTTTGCTCTGCGGCTATAAGCCTTTGTTACCGACCAGCGCCTAAAGACGCGAGACTGTTTCAAGTTTTGTGTAAACTCAAAAACTGACATAAGACATATTGATTGGTTACTTAGGGGCAGAGCCAGTTTTTTGGTTCTGCCCTTGTCTGTATTATACAGGGAATTTTACCCCTGTCAATGCAGTTTCTAAAAAATCCCTCTACAGGTTTCTTCCAGCCAGGCGTTCCTCAAAGCGAGTAGGGATAGTCTGCGGTTGTCCTTTCTAGAAACGGAAAGGAGGTCAGTATGAATACGTTAGAAGTACTTACGTTGGTGCTGGTGATTTTTGCAGCTTTGACATACATAGACAATAAACACAACCGCAAGTAACGGAAAAGG
>CAJUDQ010000012.1:0-9286 GCA_910585215.1 uncultured Lachnospiraceae bacterium
GCGGACAAACGGTTTTCAAGACCGCCTCGTTATGACCACTTCGATATCTCTCCATTTTTTACCGCCTTGTCAGCGACAAAAGACATTCTAGCATACTACTTTTTATATGTCAACTACTTTTTTTAATTTTTTCCCAAAATTAAAAAAATATACAATTTTATGAACCAAATATATTTATTCTTTCACTGATTTTTGCAGTTTAATATTGCTTCCCCAAATACCATATCTTCCTTCGTTGTAATCTTAATATTAAAGTAACTCCCTTCCACTAATCTGACGGGAATTTTTGAATACTTTTCCCAAATCATCGCATCATCTGTAATATTGTCTGTATTTTCTTGAAGTGCTTTTTCATATGCCTCTCTAATCTCCTTATATTCAAAACACTGTGGTGTCTGAACCTGCCACAGTCTTTTTCTGTCAGGAGTATCTACAATCACATCTTGTCGAGATATCTTAATTGTATCTTTGACCTTAACTCCCACTACACATGCCTGATATTCCAGTGTCTTTTGGGCTGCCTTTTCAATGATATCTTCTGTAATAAACGGTCTGGCTCCATCATGAATCATCACAATATCTGGCTGTCCGGCAGCACATAAACCATTATATACAGAATGATATCGTTCTTTTCCACCAGTTACTATATTGGTTACTTTTTTTAAATGATACTGTTCCACTATCTTTTTTTTACAGTATTCCTCCTCCCCTTCTGCTGCAACCAGTATAATTTCATCTACAATACTTTTTTCAAATGTATTCAGAGCATAGTACAAAACCGGATTTCCTCCCAGTTCCAAAAACTGTTTGCTTATTTTGGATTCCATTCTCTTTCCCCTGCCTCCGGCCAAAACAACAGCCGTTATTTTTTTATTTCTGACCATAGCTATCTTTCCCCCAGTTTTAAATTCGGCACTGCATTTAAGTCCCACCCATGCCTTGTTCCTGCCATATATTCATAATATGCAGCCGTACCAATCATTGCTGCATTGTCTGTACAAAAAACAGGAGAAGGACGATAAAATTTAATTTTATGCTTTTCACATTCTTTTTCAAATGCTGCTCTTATCGCTGAGTTTGAAGCCACTCCGCCTGCTATGGCAAATTTCTTCATATTATATTCTTTACATGCCAGCATTGCTCTTACAGTAAGCGAATCCACAATACTTTTCTGAAAAGAAGCTGCGATATCTTTTGTATTTATTTCTACTCCTTTCATCTGACACATATTCAGATAATTCAACACTGCCGATTTCAGTCCACTGAAGCTGAAATCAAAAGGCGCGTGTTCCACAGAAGCCCTTGGAAAATCTATCGCATCTTCTCTGCCTTCCTTTGCCAGCCTGTCCACCTTTGGTCCACCGGGATAACCCAGTCCAATTGCACGGGCTACCTTGTCAAATGCCTCTCCGGCGGCATCGTCCCTTGTTTTTCCAATTACTTCATATGTTCCATAATCTTTTACGACTACCAGATGCGTATGCCCTCCAGATACTACAAGACATAAAAATGGCGGTTCCAAATCAGGATGTTCAATATAATTTGCGGAAATATGACCTTCTATATGATGCACTCCCACCAGTGGCTTTCCTGCAGCATACGCAATTGCTTTCGCTTCGGCCACTCCTACCAGCAAAGCTCCCACCAGTCCGGGACCATATGTAACACCAATGGCATCGATTTCTTCAAGAGCAGTATGTGCCTTATTTAATGCTTCCTCTATCACATAATTGATTCTTTCAATATGCTTTCTGGAAGCAATCTCCGGAACTACGCCCCCATATAAAGTATGTATATCTATCTGTGATGAAATAATATTGGACAGAACTTCTCTTCCATTTTTCACCACAGATGCCGCCGTTTCATCACAGGATGTCTCAATTCCAAGTATCAATATGTCTTTCCCGTTCATTTTTTCCTCACCTTCTGCCATTTGCCTAATCTTCAAAATAGGAAGGCTCTTTTAATTTCCAGCCATATATTTTCCACTGTCCCGCATCATTTTTTCTTAAAATATACGTTTCCGTAGTTGCTGCAATTTTACTGCCAGACTGCACATAATAAGTACAGTTCAAAGACGCTGCTTTCACGCCGTCAACAGTGGAATATACTACATCATTTGTCTTGTCAAAAATAATATTGCTTATTTTCTTTTTGCTGTTCCCATACGCATCGATTTCTTCATTCAGCTCGTCAAAATATTCTCCCTCTGGATTATGCTTTATCAGCTCATCATCCATCAGCTTCCTTGCCTGCTCTGCCAGCTCCTTTATCACCTCATCTGTATGGTTTTCATTATAATAACACTTCTGGATTCTGGTAAAAAATTTAACTACCTCTAATGGAGTGGTCGGATAAATTTCATCCAAATTTTTTGTCAATATTTTTTCCACTTCTGATAATTTACCATTATTTGCGTTTGTTTCTGTACTGTCCTTATCTTCCTTATTTGCATAACGATAATACAACACAACGCAGAGTACAATAATCAAAGTTATGGTAATAAGTTTTTTCATATTTTTCATTATAGTTCCACCTCCTTTTTGAAACATCAATCTTCAAAATTTAAAGTTATATGTTTTCCATCTTTTCCGGGATATGCATTTTTAAAAATCTGCTTCACATCATTCATATACTCTTCCGGACGAACCAGCGACGGACTGTAATGTGTCAGCCACAGTTCCCGCGGTTTTGCCACAGCTGCAAGATTTGCTGCTTCTGTAAAGGTCATATGCTTGTATTCTCTTGCTTTTTTTTCTTTTTCCTTTTCTCCATACATTCCCTCGCAGATAAACAAATCTGCTCCCTGTGCCATTTCCGCAATAATATCTGCTGGTCTTGTATCCGTACAATAGGTTACTTTAATACCCTTTCTTGCCTCTCCAAGAACCATATCAGGCGTAAATACTCTGCCGTCTGCCTCAAGAGTTTCTCCTTTTTGCAGTCTGCTCCAGCATTTTTGAGGAATATTTGCTTCGATTGCCCGTTCTACACTGAATTTTCCACCACGTTCTATTATAACATTATATCCATAACATGGAATATTGTGATTTACTTTAAAAGCTTCAATCTTATATCCCTTTATCTTTATTGTATGTATTTTTTCTGTAAGCTCAATAAATTTTATTTCAAATGGAAGCTCAGGCGCAATCACCCGCAGAGCATGGACAACCTTTTCAAGCCCCTTTGGTCCAATCATGGTAAGGGGCTCGGTTCTGTCTGCATTTCCCATAGTTAAAAGCATTCCTGGCAAACCGCTGATATGGTCTGCATGATAATGAGTAACACAGATAATATCTATTGGGTGAAAGCTCCACCCCTGTTCTTTTACTGCAAGCTGAGTTGCTTCTCCACAGTCAATTAAAAGACTGCTGCCGTTAAATCTTGTCATAAGGGCAGTCAGCCATCGGTTCGGCAAAGGCATCATTCCGCCTGTGCCAAGTAAACATACATCTAACATAATTTTAAATCAGTTCAGTCGTTTCCTTTATCTCCGGCCTGATTTTAAACTGCTTCACCAATTTATCATAACATTCCTCACAAAGGTCAAAGGAATAAATCTCTCCGTCTTTGTCGGAAAAATAATTCCAAAGATACTCTGAACCAAATACACCTTCCTTCACTATTCCATTTTCTATCTTCAGTTCTTTTCCACACATATTGCAGGTCACTTTTTGAACTTCGTTTTTCGCATTATATTTTCTCATACTGACACTTCCTTTTCAAGTACTTTTTCACAAAATCTTTTGCTGTTACAATTTGATTATATACTAGATATCCCTTGATTTGAAGTGGTAATGTATGTTATTTCAATCGTTACATTCTTGTAATCCTTATATTATCGCGATTTTCCCGTTATTTATCATCCCCGTTTCCACATAATAACAGCGTGTTCTTTTGGCTTTTCATAAAAATTTTTTCGAAGTCCTACCTTTTCAAAGCCATATTTACTGTATAGATGAATCGCCGGCACATTACTTTCCCGCACTTCTAACGTGAAAGCTTCTATTCCACGTTCCTCTGAATATTTAAATATGGCCTCCAGAAGTTTTCCGGCAATGCCCATACCCCTGTACTCCAAAGAAACTGCAATATTTGTAATATCACCTTCATTAAAAACCTGATATAACCCACAATAACCCAGAATTTGTTCCCCAAGACACGCCACAACAAAAAGTGCATGTGGAAGTTTTAAAGAATCCTCAAAAGCCTTTTCTGACCACGGAATTGAAAAAGTCCGCTTTTCTATTTCACATACCTGCGGCACATCTGTAAGCAGCATTTTTCTTATGCCTATTCCATTTTTCTTATCTATAATTTCCTTGTCCATAATCTCCTTATCTATATTTTTTTTACCACCTCTATTCATTTTTGTTATCGCTGCCCTTCATTTTTCTTTCCCGTTCTGCCTGAGACATTCTTAAATAATCAGGTGCATGTTGTGCTGCCGTTTCTGTTTTTCCCTGAAGAAAATATTTTTTTCCAAGCTCTGCCACTGCGCTGGCTCTCTGACGATTTATTCCCGCTGCTGCAAAAACAGCTTTTACCAGTAGATCCATTTCTATTTTTTCCCTGAAAACAGGAACTCCGTCTCCTAAAAATACTACCGGCTGTCCGATTTCATTTATCTTTTTTATAAGTTCTTCTATACTCATAATACATTGTGGCAGAATTTCATTTACAATCCCTTCTTTACTGGTATAAATTCCAGTATAAACTTGACTTCTTCTGGCATCCATAATAGGCACAATATATTTTTCCGTATCATAAAAATTATACGCCATTGCTTCTACTGTCGGTATATGAATCAACGGCTTTTTCAGTGCAAGCCCCAGTCCCTTTGCAGTCGCACTTCCTATTCTGAGTCCGGTAAAAGAACCCGGACCGGCAGATACCGCTATGGCATCGATATCTTCCAGCCGGTAATCCGTAATTCTGCATATCTCATCAATCATGGGAAGCAAGGTCTGGGAATGTGTTTTTTTATAGTTAATCGTGTACTCTGCCACCACTGTATCATCCTCTACGATTGCCACTGATGCAACCAGAGATGAGGATTCTATTGCTAATATCTTCATAAAGCCCTTTCTCCTGTTTCTGCTAGTCAAACATAACTATTTTTCTATAATCAAACCCTTTTTCTAAATTTTTTTCTATTTTAATATGAATCACATTTTCAGGAAGTATTTCTTCAATCAACTGTGCCCACTCAATCAGACAGACACCCTCTCCATCAAAGTATTCCTCACAGCCTATCTCATACATTTCCTCTACATCTGTAATTCTATATACATCAAAGTGATAAAAATCAAGTCTTCCCTCCTCGTATACCTGAACAATCGTAAAAGTAGGACTGTTGACAGGCTCTTTAATGCCCAGTCCTGCGGCAAATCCCTGTGTAAAAACTGTTTTGCCTGTTCCAAGCTCTCCGTCCAGACAGTAGACTTGTCCTGAAGTTGCCTGTTCTGCCAGCTTCTTTCCCAGAAGAAAGGTTTCTTCTGCCTTGTTTGTCTCAAATGTTTTTTTCATAACTTTTCCTGTTTTAATTTCTCCTATTTTAATTTAACAACAGCATGTACCGCATAGGTATGGATAATCTCACGAAATTCTTCAAAGCTGTCTGCCATATCACGCCTTGCTATTTTAAATACTCTCTTGTTATCTGCATAAATCGCTATGATTTTTTTTGTCGAGATTACTTTTCGTATCATATTCCATGCATAGAACACATTATCCTCATTCTGCGTTAAAGTAATTCCGTCGGAATGAAAGAAAAACTCAATTGGCTCCATATATCCTTTATCATTCAACACAAGCTTTTGTGCCTGAAGATAAAGCCTCATGGGTTGTACTGCCAGAAACAGCAGCGCTGTAACAAGCAGAAAGATTCTGGTAAATACACTGCCACCACTGATACACATTTGAACAAATGCCAGTAACGCGCAAATACTGATAAGTATACCGGTAAATCCCCATATAGAAGAATAGGTATGATGCAAAAGAAAATTCCAGAGCTCTTTTGCAGTTATCTTTGATTTAATTTTCAGTTCCATAATTAACAATATATCCCTTTCAGTATAAATGTATCTCTTTTACTGTATCTATCTTTTTCAGTATTTATATTCCCTTCATTGTAAGAGCAATTCGCTTTTTCTGCAAATCAACACTCAATACCGCTACATCGACAATATCCCCCACACTGACAGCTTCAAGAGGATGTTTAATATATTTATCGGACATTTGAGAAATATGTACAAGCCCGTCCTGATGAACTCCAATATCCACAAATGCACCAAAGTCAATTACATTTCTTACGGTTCCCTTCAGCACCATTCCCGGCACTAAATCACTCATTTCCATGACATCCGATTTTAAAATCGGCTTTGGCATCTCATCTCTTGGGTCTCTTCCCGGTTTTTCCAGCTCCTTTACAATATCACGAAGTGTGATTTCTCCGATTTCCAGCTCTTCTGCCATTTTTTTATAATCCTTTATCATATCTCCCAGTCCGGAAAGATTTCCCTCTTTCACAGATTCTCTGTCAAATCCAAGCTTTTTTAAGAGTCTGTCTGCTCCGTCATAACTCTCAGGATGTACCCCTGTATTGTCCAGAGGATTTGTTCCATCAGTAATTCTTAAAAAACCGGCACACTGTTCAAATGCTTTTGGTCCAAGTTTTGCCACCTTTAAAAGCTGCTTTCGGTCTGTAAATTTCCCCTGTTCTTCTCTATAAGAAACGATATTTTTAGCCACTGTTTTTGTAATTCCTGAAATATATTCCAAAAGGCTTGCAGAAGCAGTATTTAAATCTACTCCGACCTTGTTGACAGAATCCTCCACTACAGCATTCAATGCTTCACCAAGCTTTTTCTGATTCATATCGTGCTGATATTGCCCAACACCTATTGATTTTGAATCAATTTTCACAAGCTCTGCCAAAGGGTCCTGAAGCCTTCTTGCAATAGAGGCCGCACTTCTCTGACCCACATCAAAATTCGGAAATTCTTCCGTTGCCAGCTTGCTTGCGGAATATACGGAGGCTCCTGCCTCATTTACAATTACATACTGTACTGTTTCGTCGATTTCCTTTATCAGTTCTACAATGACCTTTTCCGACTCTCTTGATGCAGTTCCATTTCCAAGAGATATCAGAGTAATTCCATATTTTTTAATCAGCTTTTTGAGAATTTCCTTCGCTTCCTTTATTTTTTTCTGCGGTTCTGTTGGATAAATAACCACCGTATCCAATACCTTTCCTGTGGCATCTACCACCGCCAGCTTGCAGCCGGTGCGAAATGCAGGGTCCCATCCAAGCACCACATGTCCTGCAACCGGAGGCTGCAAAAGAAGCTGCTCCAGATTTTTGCCAAATACCCGAATAGCTCCGTCTTCCGCTTTTTCTGTAAGCTCATTTCTAATTTCTCGCTCAATTGCTGGAAAAATCAGCCTTTTGTAGCTGTCATCAATGGCTTCTTTTAAAACGGGAGTGGTATTTGGATTGTCTTTTACAATTATTTTCTTATATAAATAATTTAAAACCTTTTCCTCATTTGTTTCCACTTTTACCGTCAATATTTTTTCCTTCTCTCCCCTGTTTATCGCAAGAACTCTGTGTCCCGCAATCTGGCGGACAGGTTCCGCAAAATCGTAATACATTTCATATACGGATTCTACAGTTTCTTCCTTTGCCTTTGCAGTAACAGTTCCCTCTTTAAAAGTAACATTCCTGATATAAGTCCGATATGCTGCTTCATCTGAAATATTTTCCGCTATAATATCCTTGGCTCCCTCAACAGCCTGCTGTAAAGATTCTACTCCCTTTTCCTCTGACAAAAATGCCTGTGCTTCTTCCTCTGCAGATTTTGCAGTCATCTGCAACAGAAAAATATTGGCCAAAGGTTCTAATCCTTTTTCTTTGGCAATAATCGCTCTGGTTCTTTTTTTCTGCTTATAGGGGCGATACAGGTCCTCCACTGCCACAAGCGTATCTGCTGCTTCTATCTGTTTTTTTAATTCCTCTGTCAGCTTTCCCTGTTCTTCGATACTGGAAAGAACAGATTCCTTGCGCTCCTCAAGATTTCTTAAATACTTTAAACGCTCCTCAAGACTTCGGAGCACTTCATCATTCAGGGCTCCTGTTTTTTCTTTTCTGTATCTTGCAATAAAGGGAATCGTATTTCCCTCATCAATCAAATTTACGACGGCTTCTGTCTGCCATTGATGAATGGCCAATTCTTCACTGATTTTTTTTATAATATCCATATTTCTTCATCTTTCTTAATTCATTCTGTTTTTGTAATATATGAACCTGCCGCCACTTCGCTTTGCTTGAAGCGAGGCTTTGTTCTTAAAAGTTTCATTTCTAAATTATACATTTATTGGTTGAAGATTTCAACCCAAAAATACCGCCATGAAATTCATGGCGGTATAATCAGTCAAAAAATAACTGCATTTCTAAAATTCTGGTTCAATTAATCCGTATGTATTTCCTTTTCTCTTGTAAACCACGTTCACTTCCTCTGTCTCCGAGTTAAAGAATACAAAGAAATTATGTCCTAAAAGCTCCATCTGCACACATGCTTCTTCAGGGTCCATAGGCTTTATGGCAAATCTCTTTGTACGCTCAATTTTAATCGTATCGTCCTCCTCATATTCCTTTTCCAAAAACTCGGACGAAAATCCCTCTCTGGCATGTTTCTTGTCTGTGAGCTTATTTTTATACTTCTTTAACTGACGCTCAATCACTTCCTCTACAAGGTCAATGGAAACATACATATCGCTGCTGCTCTGCTCTGCACGGATAATACTTCCCTTTACAGGAATGGTAACTTCTATCTTCTGTCTTTCTCTTTCCACGGATAATGTTACCATCGCTGTTGTCTCCGGAGAGAAATACTTCTCCAGCTTGCCAATCTTGTCCTCCACTGCGGTTCTCAAACCTTCTGTAACCTCAATATTTCTGCCTAAAATAGTAAACTTCATGATGCCCACTCCTTTAACTAGTTATTTATAGACTTATTATACCATATATTGTTTTTTTTTCAATCAAAATTTGATATTTTTTCCCTTTTTTTTCGATATTTTACTTTCAATTCAGATATTTTCTGACAATTTATTTTTTCTAAATATTCCGGCTTTTTAAATTTTTATTACACTTTCACAGAGAAAATTTATGGATAAATGAATTAATTTTTCCATAAAATACATGTGGAGCAATGTGGATAATGTGGATAGGTTGTGGATTAGTTTAACAATGTGCTCTTTTTGTCCGATTTTTATGTGGAAA
>CAJUDQ010000012.1:9296-83172 GCA_910585215.1 uncultured Lachnospiraceae bacterium
ATGTGGAAAACTCTGGGGTTGACATGTGGATGTATTTTTTGCCAACTATACATGTGACCGCAAAAAGGTAAATTTCAAAAAATCAAGTCACATTTTTCAAAAACTAATTTCTGAACATTTGCTCTTTTTTGCATTTTTGTCTATCTTTACAAACTGGATGTTTGAGCGTATGATATATGATAAAGATAACTGCAAAAGGAAACTATAAACGAAAATTATAAAAGAAAACTATAAACGGAAACTATAAAAGGAAGTTATAAGATGAAACATACGGTTATTATTACAGGGGCCTCCAAAGGAATTGGCAGGGCATGTGCACTTGAATTTGCCAAACAAGGATATTCTCTTTTTCTGACCTCCTACAGTCATTCAGATATGTTAGAAGAAACAGCCTGTCTTGCCAGAAACTATGGGGGAACAGTTCTAACTGCACCAGAAGTAAATATTGGAAATTATCAGCACTGTCGGGAAAAAATCTGGGAAAAAATTCAGGAAATGAACTTAAAAATAGATATTCTTGTAAATAACGCGGGTATTTCCCACATTGGACTTTTACAGGATATGTCTTATGAAGAATGGAAAAATCTGATAGATATTAATCTTGGTTCTGTATTTGCAATGTGTAAACATGTGATTCCTTTTATGCAAAAGGAAGGCCATGGAAAAATCGTGAATGTATCTTCTGTATGGGGAAATACAGGCGCTTCATGTGAAGTGGCATATTCTGCCTCAAAAGGCGCCATAAACAGCTTTACAAAAGCATTGGCAAAAGAACTGGCGCCTTGCAATATACAGGTTAATGCAGTTGCTTTTGGCGCCATAGATACAGATATGAACCAATTTTTAAGCATGGAAGAACGAGAACATCTGACTCGGGAAATTCCCGCCGGATATATTGGCAGTCCGGAAGAAGCTGCGCAGTTTATTTCTACTCTGACAGACTGCGGAACCTATCTGACTGGACAGGTAATATCGTTTGACGGCGGATGGTGCTAATTTTCTTCCGGCTCCACAGGTGTTCCTTCTGGTGCCGACTGTCCTTCCTCCACAGGTGCTTCTTCCGATACCGGCTGTTCCTGACCGCTGTAACCTTCCGTGTCTAGTTCCTCCACAGGAGGTTCTGTATATTTAATGGTGGTATCATTAACCGTGGTTCTTCTGGCGATTGGTATGCTGAGCAGGAGCCCTATAAGAATAACAATAAAAATCACCAACAGAATATGTTTCAGATATTGTCTGGTGAAAAATTTAGAGACAATCTTTTTAAAGCTTTGAGTTGATTTTTTTCTAAATAAGGTCATAATTGTATTGATTCTTTCTTTAATACTTTATTCTAAAAATATTCCCAGCTAATCATATACTAATTTTGCCAATTTTGCAATACCAAAATAAAAGGCATATTTTTTACTCTCCATGAAGCATCTCCCTTGGTGCTATCTTTCTTACTCTCACTGCCAAAAGACACACAAATCCAAATGCAAATCCCGCCATGCCTCCACTCATAATAATAATCCATCCAACAGGAATTTCAAAAGTGCATTTTACCATTCCAATTCCCCTTAAAAACAAGGCAATTAACGGATTAATTATCAATATGCTGATAATCAGTCCCACAGTTAATGAAAGCAGAACTGCCGGCATAAAACTTAACGCTGTCTGAAAGATAAGCTGCCTTGTAGTAAATCCAAGCGCCTTTAGCACTCCATAATCACGCTTTTTATGTGCAAGCAGCGTTCTTACAAGGAGAAATAATACAAACGCAATTATAATAACACTTAAAATCAGAATCACTATTACAATCATAATGATTACAGAAACATAAACGGAAATTGTACCAGTCATTGCGTCTTCAACATTTACTATATATTCAATATCATTCCCCAGCGTTTCTGTCAATTCTTTATTTAATGTATTTATGTCTGTTCCTTTTGCTGTATTAATATAATAGCTTAAATATGGAAGTGTACCTATACGATGATAGCCACTTCTCAACATAAGACAATCCTTTCCAAGGTAATTGGAAGTCTGTGTAAATCCACAAATAATATAGTCGGCACTATTTCCATCTGCCGTCAGAGTAATTTCATCTCCTATTTTTAACCCCTGCTCCCTTGCATATTTTGCACCAAGAAGCATTTCATTGTCAAACTTTGGAAATCTTCCCTCCACATATAGATTTTGATTATTTATCTTTGTACAGTCATCTGTAACAATTAAATTCAAAGCTATATGCCCGACATGACGGACCTCAATATCCTTATATAAATAAACCTTTTCTACCCTGTCGTCTTTATAAAGCATCTCCAAAAATTCCGCTTCCCGTTCTGCCTTAACGCTTACACAGGAATCCGCTACTTCTCCTACAATAAGATTTATCATAGGCTGTATATCAAAAATCACATTCTGAATCATTACTCCCGAAAATACCATAACTAACGAAAGCAGCAGCATTGTAATACAGACAGTAATATTTTTCTTTGCTCCCGAAAAAGTAGTTTTCAGTGCAAGAGCTGTCTGCAATGGCAGGCGGGTGTGTATAAGAGGAAAATAATTCTTTTTAAAATTATGTGTTTCCATTCCCTGACGGAGTGCGGTAATCACATCTATTCTTTTTAAAGTACGCGAAGACAGATATATTACAAAGACAGATGTCCCACCAAGTACAAGAAATGTAATTACAAACGGCTGAAAAAGAAAATGTATCTGATAGGGAATGCCTGTCTGAGAAACCATCATTTCATTTACTGCTGGAAATAGACAGTAGGAAAGTGCTATTCCTGCCACTCCGCCAATGAATGTCAAACCAAGAAACTGTATATAAAAAATACCTGTCAGTTGTCTGCCTGTATACCCTGCCGCTTTCAAAACACCAAGCTTTTTCATATTCTCCCGAATATCATTTGTAATGCCGGAGGCAATTACTACAAGAGAAATAATAATCACAAGGCATGCCATTGCACTGACGATTCCAGAACAAATCATCTGTGAAATATATCTGGACTGAGAAACAACCACCCATGAATTGCTTAATGCCTGAATTGATGGAAATTGCCTGGAAACTGCATTTTTTATTGCAGCTTCATAAAACTCACTCTGAGATTTATCATAAAGCCGCACAGACAACAGAGTGGAAGAAGGTATGAATTCTTCGCGCTCAAGTTCTTCCCATATATCCTCTGTCACAAGAAATGCACACATACCGCAGTTATGTGAGCCTGTCATGGCACTGTTGTAAAAACCACAGACAGTATAGCTCAGAACACGATTTGCACAGCTAATCTCAATAACATCTCCAACGGAGTAATTTGTTCCTATTCCAAACAGCATCGGAAGATAAATTCCGCTTTTCAGTTCACTGTCCTGTGTAATTTCATAGTTTCCTATCAGCCGTGTACATGCCATATCTTTTTCCAGTACAAAAAAATCAGAAGACAATGTTCCTCCATTATAACTGATATTGCCGGACATCCAGAAGGTTTTGTCAATCGAATACTCAGAAGTATTCTGTTGTTGTTTTACAGTTTCCTCAAGATAGTGACAAAATTCATCCTGAGAATTATCCAAAACCATAGTAACATGTTCCGCATTCAATCTGTCATGGCAGCGCCAGAAATTCTCTTTATAGTCAAACGAAAGAATAATCCATATATTTAACAGCATGGATGAAAGCAGAACAAGAACAAAGATTGAAACAGTCTGTGTTTTGCTTCTTCTAAGATTTGATTTGACAATCAGTATTAATTTTTTCATAGCTACCACCCCATCTGCTGCAAAAAGTCCTGAAGCTTTTCGTGCCTTTCCCTGTCTTCTGGCAAGTACCTGCCAAGGTTACATTCTCCTGTAATAATTCCGTCTTTTAAATATAAAATCCGGTTTCCACGTCTTGCAGAACGCATATCATGTGTTACCATTACTACACTTTGTCCCGCCTCATTAAAACGGGTGAGCGTATTTAAGACATCCAGACCGGTTTTAGAATTTAATGCTCCCGTTGGCTCATCTGCAAATAATAGTTCAGGTGAATTCATCAATGCCCGCACAATACCGACGCGCTGTGCTTCTCCTCCCGAAATCTGCGATGGAAATTTATTTTGTGTTTCCTCTGAAATATCCACTGCCTGAAACAACTTTCTGGCATGCTCTATCAAAGCCTTTTTGTTTTGATTGACAAGAAGTCCTGCTGCCAGAACATTATCCATAATGCTCATTCCTTCTATCAAATAAATCTGTTGAAATACAAATCCACAATGCTCCCGTCTGAATATGGCAAGCCTGTCTGGGCTGAGTTTAGAAATTACCTTTTCCCCAAAGGTAATTGTTCCAAGTGTCGGTGTATCCATCCCCGAAAGTGCATAGAGCAGAGTAGATTTTCCTGCTCCACTTGCCCCCATAATAATAGTAAAATCTCCCTTATACAGCTCCAAATCAATATTTCTTAAAACATGCTGTAAAACTCCTCCATTTGAAAAGGACTTGCTTAAATTTTCTGTTTTTAATAATGTCTGTTTCATAAAATTCTCCTTTCTACAAGTCCATTCTACATTTTTTATTCTTAATTGTCTTTATAGAATCCTTAAAATTTCCTTAAATGCTAAAAATAAAAATATCCTGAAGTCAAGATATTTTTGAGTATTTACGGTCTGTATGATTGGTTCATTTCCATTTCTGTTTTTTGCTTACCGTTTGGATATCTCCTGTTTTACAAATTCCGGTTTTGTTTAGTCCTTTTGATAAAATCCTAAAACCATCTTTTATCACCCTGATAATCCAACGTCTTTCCTCCTTATTCCATTTAGGTTTATAATGTTCTTCCTTTTCTTTTACCAGTATATTGCATCCATAAAACAATTTAGTGTAAATATGCTGAATAATTCCTTTTCTGCTGTCACCTATAAACTGACAGTTTATTGAATGTGCTGCATCTGAAAAAATATTCCAATAGTTCAGAAAAAGATTACAGTCTATTTTTGTTCCGTTTATTTTTCTAAGAATTTCTGATGATATGAGAACTTCTTCTGTATCCAGCAAAAATCCCTTCTCTTTTGCAAATCCGATTGCCTCCTCTTTGGTTGGAAAAGACATTATCATTCCATCTATATCAAGCAGAAATCCGTCTATATTATCTGTATACCAAAAAGTATAATATACTTTTTCTAAAATCTTAAATTTAACCAGATAATAATTTTCCCGTAATTCTTTACTCATTTTATCAGTTCTCCTCATTTTTGAAACAATGTAGTCACAACCGTACACAATTACTCACGCCACTTAATGCAATTTTTACTGTTACTTTTAATCCATCTGCTCCATTTTCAAGAACCATATTTCCTCCCATCTCTTTCATAAAGCTATCCGAAATATATAAGCCAAGTCCAGCCCCTTCAATATTTTCGGTATTACTTCCACGCATATATTTTTCCTTTAATACAAGCAGTTCCTTTTCCTTTACCCCTTTTCCATAATCCTCTATACAGATACAAAGACTCTGTGCTTCTTTTTTTGCTGACACTTGAATCCTTGTATCTGCATACTTGTAGGAATTGGCAAAAATATTGTCAAACACCTGTTGAAGCCTTATCCTGTCAGCACATAAAAGACACTCTGGAATGGCAGGAAGCTCTGCGCGATGCAGATAATCCGAATTTTCAAGCATTTTTATCACTTCTCTGCTCTCTATATCTTCCGAGG
This sequence comes from uncultured Lachnospiraceae bacterium, assembly GCA_910585215.1. Classification (GTDB taxonomy): domain Bacteria; phylum Bacillota; class Clostridia; order Lachnospirales; family Lachnospiraceae; genus CAG-303. Next base: position 14,985 of record CAJUDQ010000012.1, read on the forward strand.
TTACAGATAAATGCTTTAATTCTTTCAGTGTTGCCATAAACAAATTTGTAATAAGAGTATTAATCTGATTTGCTTTTTGAATAATCTTTTTATAATTTTCTTTTATTTTTTGATTTTCAGCAATCGCATAACCTAATTCGGATGCCGCTTTAATAGAAGCAACTGGAGTTTTAATATCATGTGAAAGTTTTGCCACCAGTTCTTTTTTATCTGCATTTGCTTTTGCCTCCGCAATCCTTGCTTTTTTCAATTCTGAACGCATAAGGTCGAAGCTCTCTGTAAAAGCGCCAAAAACATTCTGTCTGTCCATTTCAAGAGGAACATCAAGATTCCCTCCCGCTACACGTTCTGCAAATTTTTTTAATCCATGAAAAGGCTTTATCATTGTTTGATTTAAATAAAAAACATATACTGTCAAAATAATCGCCTGAATCAACACTGAACTGGAAAAAATGAAAAAAACTCCGCGTTTTTGCTGACCAAAGTTTTTCATGACAGTATTCCAGATAATAATGCGACCTTTCACAGTATCATTTATTTCAATATCCAGGATAGTATCTCTGTGAGCAACCGCAGCATTGATAGTTTCGCTTAATCCCGATTTTGTTCGATATAGCACAGTACCCTGTTTGTTCAAAACTACATAATCCATGTCTGTAACATGTATATGGTTGTTTATATTCTCCCAGTCGTTTTTTACCGACTGTACAATTTCATTGACAAGAACTGTATTTTGAGAAAAATCAAACGTCTTTGTTAAATACAGAATCCATATTGCTATTTCAACAAAAAAAAGAGTAAACATACAAACAGAAAATGTGCGTTTTTTCATTCTGCACCTCCCTGAAATCTGTATCCATCTCCCCATATTGTTGTAATATAGACTGGACGTTCCGGATTTTTTTCAATCAATGTGCGAAGTTTTCGAATATGAACATTTAATGTTCCATCTCCTGTAAATTTATCCTGCCACACTTTTTCAAACAATTCCTGTTTGGAAACTACTTTTCCCTTATTTTCAACCAGACAGGAAAGCAACCGGAATTCCAGCGCTGTAAGCTTGATTATTTGTTGATTTACTGTTACCTGTTTTGCTTCAAAATCAATTTCCAGCCATCCATCAGAATAAAAAGCTGTTTCTTTCTTTCCATAGCGTTTCAAAACAACTTTTACTTTTGCAAGCAAAACACCAAGTGAACAGGGTTTTTGTATATAATCATCTCCTCCTATATTAAGTGCAATTATTTTATCATCGTCACTGCTTCGTGCAGAAATAAACAAAATAGGAATTTCTGTAGTTTTTCTCAATTCTTTGCACAATGCAAAACCGCTTCCATCACCCAGATTAATATCAAGTAAAAGCAGGGCTGCCGTATTTTCCTGAAAAAAGCTGAGACACTCCCCTGCACTGTAAACAACAGCCGTATTTACGCCAAACAGATTAAAATATTCTGCTGTACTGTCTGCAAGCAGTTTTTCATCATCTATAATCAAACAATCGTATTTCATTTTTTACCTCTTATTTCTTGTAAATTTCATTTTTCCTTCCAAATTATTTTTATTATAAACAAAAAATATCTGAAATACAACTCTTTCTGTTTTTATTCGATAGAGCCGGTTTGTAAAAAGGAAATCCTTGACCATTTTTATTATGTGATTTATACTGTTATATAATCAGTCTTTGAGTGGCTGTATCACTTTGTACAGATATTTATGGAGGTTAATGCAATGAACAGATTTCATCATTATCTATTAAAAATATACAATATTCACAAAAAACTTAACTTGGGATATTTTCAGAATCTTGGTTTGTCACAGGGACAGCCAAAGCTTCTGGAAATATTGTTATATAACGATGGATGTCCGCAAAAAGAACTGGCAAGTGCCTGTGAATTACAGCCTGCGACAATATCCAGTCTTTTAAAAAAAATGGAAAAAGATGAACTGGTCCGCCGTATTCCAGAGACACAGAAAAACGGCACACATATTGTAAGAATCTTTCTTACTTCAAATGGAAAAGAACTGGCACACAACGTCCTTAAAAGCGTTTCTTCCGCAGAAAACCTGTGTTTTAAAGGCTTTTCTGCGGAAGAAAAAGAAAAATGTCTTTCTTATTTAAATCGCATTTATAATAATTTAAAACAGTAATCTTTTTTAACTGTTTATTTATCTTTCCTCTTTTTGTCTTGGCCGCATAACACCACCCAGAAGCTTTCTTAAAATCCTCGCGGTGTATCGGCCCAAAACAGCGTAATGGTCTGAAATACACATAACATCATCTGCAACTGATATCTGCTTTTTCAGAATCATTTGGCAAAACTCAGCCACTGGTATATAAAACACGCCACATCTCAATATACATGGCTTCTGCAGTGCCATATACTTTCCGTTCACATCCATAAGAAAAGAGTCTGCCATAAGCTTGACAGTTGTTTTATCTGGAAATAGTATTGTTACCTTATCTCCTGAATCATTAAATTCCAGCCGTGCCTCAAATATCTTTTCAAAAAACTCAGCCGGAACACACATCACTTCTGTTTCACACATTTCATTTAATTGAACAGAACAGAAATGTGAAACTTTTGCAGGCAACATAATTCTTGTTTTTCCTGCGGACAGAGGATTTACTTCTATTATCTGTCCCCTGCTGTATACCTGATTGGAACCCCCTGCAATAATTACAATATCCTCGTCTGCCTTTTGTTCCTTCAAAACATTTTCTACCTGTCTGTTTCTTTGACAGTTTTTATATAATCTGTCCCAAAGCACCTGAGCACTGTATACAGGTTCTCTGTGTCCCATTCCCTGAATCTCCCATTCAATAACAGGAGCATTTTTTCCATGATAATATAAATAATTGTCTTTTCCTTCAATACATACTGCCGGAATCACATTTTCAATTCCATTGACATTTTCCCAGATTTCAAAATTCAAGTCATTCATTGCATATCTGTTTTCATATATATCTATAGTGTCCGGAGTGAGTTTCCAGTTTATATCAAGTTCTCCACGCATTTGAATAATTGGCAGAGCTCCTTTTGGTCTGTCACCGTCAAGAAACTCCATTGCCGACGGACCGGTGATATAACCGGCAGCCGCCAGAATCTCCGGATGTTTCATGGAAAAAGCCAATGTCATCATATCTCCGTTTGACATTCCCTGCATGTAAATACGTTCTTTGTCAATTGTATATTTTTTGCAGATATGTTGAATCAAATCATAAATATATTGAACATCTGAATCTTCACATGACCATAAACCATATTCAGGAGAATTTGGATAAATTACAATCATTCCTTCTCTTTCTGCCAGCTCATGCCAGATAGTAAAATTTGCCCAACGCTTTCCGTCATGTCCTCCTCCATGAATCTGAACAACTAATGGAACCGCCTGTCCATGATAGCTCTTCGGAACATATTCATACCATACATTTATGGTTCCTTCGATAAATTGTTTTTTACACTCTTTTAAATTTGTAATTTCCGGCACATGGTTTGCCGCTTCAAAATCAATGATTTCCAGCGCCGGACTTGGTGTCTTATCTATTCCCATTTTCATTTTACAGTTTCCTCCATTTCATTGTTTTATTTCATGATATTTTTCTTGACAAAGTCTGTCAGAAGTATTGCTGCTCTTTTATTACCCTCTTCAGTAAATCCATGACCTTCTCCTTGAAATACTTCTATTTCTATATTTTTATAAATTGTTTTTAATCTTTCGCTGTATTCCACAGAAACCACAGGGTCCTTGTCTCCATGCATAACAAAAACATTTTTATCAAATGTTCCAATGTGACTGTATACCTCAAAACCATGTATTGATTCAAAAAATATGCGTCCCAGAGTCATTCCCCATAATTCCTGCGTATCTGGTATATCTTCTATTTCTGGAAATCTTTCATTCCAATTCTCTGCAATACATAATGCTGGAAACAGAAGAACAAGCCCCCTCACTTTATCTTTTATCTCTTCTGCTGTCAATGCAGACACCAAACCTCCCTGGCTTCCACCAAACAAAAACAGATTTTTACTGTCAAGCTCTTCTTTTTCACTTAATGCGTCTACCACTGCAAGCAAATCTTCTTTTTCAGTAAAAATAGTCATCTCAGTTGTTGCAAGGCTGCTCTTGTCCTGTACAGAACCGCCACAGAAATCATAGCAAAAAGAAGCAATCTCCTGCTGCGCCAAATAATCTGCCATAATTTCAAAGTCATTTTTAGAGCCATTATATCCATGACTAAAAATAACGAATGGATAATTTCCTTCTTTTTCCGGTAAAGTCAGTCTGCCGGACACTTCCCTTCCATGATGCGGTATTGTCATTTCTATTTTTTTCATTCTTTTTCCCTGTATGATATTCAAAACAAAAAATCATACGTTTCCTTTCATTAAAATTTTTGTATTATACGTAACCAGTATCTGTACTGATTTCTTTACAGTACACGAAATTTGCCTAAACAAGTTAGATTTCTAACTTAGATTTTATACTATCTTTGGCGTTATGTCAATTATTGTTGCATAAAATTTAAAAATGATTTTTTATCTGACAGGATGTGTCAAAAACAGTTTTTCCACTTTTTGTATTTCATCCGGAATACGTATTTTTTTCGGACACATAAAAATACACGACATTTCTGTACAGTTTCTGCAATACTGCGCGCTTTCTTCAATTCCCATACCAAGCTTTCTAAGTGCCCAATAATCCTTTCCAAGAAAATAATACTGATACTGACGAAAAATCGTATGAATTTCTGTTCCATAGAAACACCGGCATCTCTGACATCTGTCGCATGGTATGGCATCATATTCTTTTTCCAGAACACAGATTACCTCTTCAAAAGAAGGAATTTCCTTTTGTGTCTCTTTTGTATTCCATTTCATTGCCTGTTTTGCCTGTTCTATTGTTCCAATTCCAATCAGGGCACTGGAAACAGGATATGACAGCACTGTCTGAATCAATGTCCGAACTGGAAATACTGCCGGAAGAAGTCCTGCTGCATATACCTTATTTATCAACAATCCCTTTTTTTCAAACAGCGGTTCGGCTGCCATACGTTCCAACATTCCCCGTTCCAGAAGATTTCCACTTCCCTGAAGAACATCTACCCGTATATCTGCCGCTGCACGAAGCAGTGTACTATAGTAGTGAGAAGCAACTCCGGTAAAATGTATTTTTCCCTCATTTTTCAGTTCTGTCAGCGCATCCAGAGCCCCTCCCCTTTGAAATACTTCTTCCTCATGTTCTTCGTCCACCTGATGTACAAAATATATATCTGAAAAAGTTCCAAGATTTTCACAGGAAGTCAACACTGCCTCATACATTTCATTTCCATTATAAAACCGTGCCTTATCCGAAATAATAATCTTTTCTCTTCCTATATGCTCTGCAAATTTTCCAAGCTTTAATTCCGCATCTCCATATTCTGGCACTATTGCCGTATCATATAAATTGCAGCCAAGAGAATATGCATATTCCATTACCTGTATTGCTGTTTTTTCATCCAGATTATAATAATCCGGCAATACCGGAACACTGCCCTGTAAAACGGGAATTGTTCCAAAACTTATCTCTGACACCATAAGTCCTGTATTTCCTAATGTTCGATAATACATTTTTACTGTTCCTTCCCTCTATAAAAAGCCCTTTCCTCCACCACTATGCCTTCTGGCAGCTGTACATTCTGAAGCTGTATACAAAACGCAAATGCCTCTTTCCCAATTTTCTTTAAGGTAGACGGAAACTGTATGCTTTTTAAACTGTGGCAGCGGTAAAATGCCCTTTCCGGTATTTCTTCCATTCCCTCCGGTATCCATATTTTCTCTAATGAAGTACAATTTTCAAAAGCCCCTGCCTCCATCTTCTGAAACTTTTCCGACAATGTGACATATCGCAGTCTGCCACACCCGAAAAACGCTCTTCTGCCAATATACTCCACACCTTGGGCCTGTTGTACTTCGCTCAGCCATTTGCAGCCGGAAAATGCATTTTTTTCAATTCTTTTGACGGTTTCTGAAAAGATAATTTCTGTCAGAAGATTTCCGTCCTGAAAGGCTTTCTCACCAATTGCTGTAATGCCGCATGGTAACAAAAGTCTTGAAATATTTCCGGTACACTCACAAAGCACATTGTTTTCATCTGTTTTAAAACAGTTCAGACTGTCCATAACTGCCTGCTTCGCCACTGCCGGCAACTCCTTTTCACGGTCCTTTATTCCACCAAAAACAATTCGGGAACCATCTGGTAAAATTATCTCTTTCAGAAAAATACAGTTGCGAAATGCGTACTGTTCTACTCTTGTTTCCGCCAGAAAACGTATACTTTTTATTTTCATGCCATTTGCAAACGCCCATCCACATATCATGTGAATTTCAGCCGGAATCACCACATCTCCCTCACATCCTGAACCGTCCAGAAGCATATGATTTACAATTACAAAAGGTGACCTTTGCTGCTGGTGCGCCATCCATGCTGTTCCATGAAAGGCTCTTGCACCAATATACTCCACACTTTCTGGAATATCAATTTCCATAAGCATGGAAATATCCCGAAATGCCTCCTGTTCTATCCTGCGGATTCCCTGCGGTATTTTCACTATCCGTCCAGTCCCCTGATAAGAACAGAGCCTGTCCTCCTCTATTTCAAAACAACTTAACGCACTGCAAAAAAGAAATCTGACTTTTTCCGGAAAAAGTTCAGAAAAAATATCCTGATAATAAAAACATTCCCACAGCATTGCCTGATATTTCACCCACCAGAGCATTGTACAGCCAAAAAAAGCATATTCCCCAAAAAAGGTATTGTCTGCTCCGTCTGATATCCATATCTCTGTCAAATATCCACAATTCAAAAAGGCATAATTTTCTACATGGATGCTGTTTTGAAAAAATACCTGATATAAACTGTCACAACCCTCAAAAGCATACTCTTTTATTATCTGAAAGCTCTCAAAATCCATATTCTGAAGGCTTCTGCAATTACAAAAACTCTTCTTTCCTGCTACTTCTGCATTTTTGAAGACACAACCCTCAAGAGCAATACAGCCCTCAAAAATGGAATCTGACAGCTTTTTTATATTTGGAAATTCTGCATGTGAAAGTTTTGTACAAAAGGCAAAAGCTCCTGTTCCTGCCTGCATGGCCTCTGTGTATATATTTTTTAAAGAACTGCACTTTTCAAAGGCTCTCGCTCCTATCTCCCTCAGACTTTTTGGAAACTCTATCTGACAAAGCATGCTGCAGCCAAAAAATGCGCCTTCTCCAATTTGCAGAAATCCTTCTGGAAATATGATTTCCGTAACCGTTCTGTTTCCTGCAAAGGCATATGGCGCAATTGCCGTTACAGATTCAGGAATACAAACCCGCCCTTCACACTCGTCGGCAGATACCACAAGACTTCCCACAATAGAAAGTCCGTTTTTTCTCCCTTCCAAAAATTTTGTCTCTTCAAAGGCCCGTTCTCCTGCCCAGAGTTCAGTGCTTACCTTGCATATCTCCAACATGGAACAACCGGCCAACGCTTCTTTCTCAATACTTTTCGCATGAGAAAGACAAAGATGTTTTAAATTTCTGCATTTATAAAAAGCTCTTTCACCAATCAAATTCCATTTTGGAGTTTCTTCTTTCTCTGCCAATCTTATTTCTCTCAGATGAATACATCCTGAAAACACCTCCGCTTCAAGATGCTGTACACCAGAAGGCCAAAAAACTTTCTGAAGATTTTTGCAGCCCTTAAATGCAGCCCTTCCAATCCAGGAGACACTTTCCGGTATATGAATTTCTGTTATCTCTGTATTTCCATAAAATGCTGCACCTGCTATTATTTCCACATCTTTTGAAATCCATATTTCTCCCTTTAAATCTCTGCCGTCCAAAAAAATATTCTTTTGAAACCTTTCTGTCTTTTGAGTTTCTTTCTCTGTTTCCGCTTCTGTTTTTCTGTCTGTTTTTGTTTCTATTTCAATCTTTCTTTCATCTGTTTTATTTTTCTCTGTTTTTGTTGGTGTTTGCTGATTCTCCCTCCACCCTTCAAGGTATGGGGTATTTTCAAATGCATGTTTTCCAACAGCCAAAATACTCTGAGGAAAAATCACCTGCTGTAATGCTGTGCAACCGTAAACAAGCTTATCCGGAATATAACACACTCCTTCTTCCAGTATCAGCATTTTCAGTTTGATACATTCATGAAATACACCTGTACCAAAAGCTTGCCCACTGCCGGATATCCATACTTTTCGAACCCCGCTTTTCGCAAACGCGAGACTTCCTATCTGTTCTGCATCTTTTAAAAGATGCAGTTCTTTTAGTCCGCTGCATCCATAAAACGCCATTTCTCCAATAGCCCAAAGACTTTCTGGAAACTGCACGTTTTTAAGCGCAATACACCCATAAAATGCCCCTTCCTTAATTTCCAGCAGTCCTTCTGGAAAATCCACTTCTCTGAGCGTTTTGCAATGTCGAAAACTCCTTTCTTCTATTTGCTTTATTTTGGAGGATAAAGACACACGAATCAGCTTGACACAATTTTCAAAAGCACCTGCCTCAATTCTTTCCAGTCCTTCCGGAAAAGAAATAGTCTGCAAAAGCACACAGTCACGAAACGCCTCTTCTCCGATTTCTTTCAGGCTTTCTGGCAAAATCATCCGGTCAACTGCCTCATTTCCAGCAAAAGCGCTTCCCGCAATTCTGGTAATTCCCTCCGGCACCACTACACGCGATTCTGCTCCAAAATATTTTAGCAGAATTGTTCCGCTGATTTTAAAATTTCCCAGTACCTGTCTCTGTACTGTTCTTACAATATCAGGAACACTTTCATCCTTTAAACCTTTTATTCCCGAAAATACATATTCCCGCCCATCATATATTCTGACTGTTTTCAGTGAAGTACAATTTTTAAAGGCATCTTCTTGAATTTTAACAGTATCTCCCTGAAAGCTCACTTTTTCCAGACTGATACAATTTCGAAATGCTCTGCTCTCTATTACTTTCAAAGATTTTGGAAAACATACGGACTGGATTCCTTTTTTATCAAAAAAACAGCTTTTGGCCACGCTTTCTATTCCTTCGGGAATTTCTACATGTTTCAGATTTACAAGAAACCGGACAAGACTTCTTCCATCGAGCTCCATCATTTTTAAAATATCCGTGGCTATCTGATAGACAAGAGGCGGAACCTCCAGCTTTTCCACAATTACCTCCACTGCATTTAAAATTTGCCAGCGCTTACCTCCTGCAAAGGAAATTTCCCGAATTTTTGAACAGCCGGTAAATACGTCACAAATACACTGTATATCTAAATCCGGAGATATTTCAAGTGTTTCAAGTCGAACATCATTTAAAAAAGTCTGCTTTCCAAAAACTCTTACTCCGGGTATTCGAGCTTCTGTCAAATGGTCACAATAAAGAAATACACAATCCCCAAGAATTTTTACGGAATCTGGAAGCAGTATTTTTTTTATTGCATGGCAGCGGTGAAACGCATAACTTCCAATCCTTTCGACTCCCTGCGGAATTTCTATTTCCTCAAGCTTTCGACAACCCTTAAATGCATTTTCCATAATAAAACGAAGTCCAACTGGCAGTATTACTTTTTTTAAGGACACACATGCCTTAAATGCACCTTCTCCAATTGTATGAATTCCGTCGGGAACTATAAGAATCTCTTCTCTCCCCGTGTAAGCCTGCAATACTCCATCTTTTATAAGATACTCTTTCATTTTTATTCCTTTCCTGTGTCTTAAAACTTCTTAAAAATCAGTTCTAATATTTGACAAAGTTCTTCAAGACTTCCACTTTTATACATCTGCTCCTTATATTGTTTTGTCCCTATTCGCTTTTTCATCATATAGGAAGCAATCTTTTTTATATAAGACAACGTAAAAGTCTCATCATAATGCTTTGCTGTAAGCGCTATCTGTTCTGATAAAATCTGAAACGCTGTTTTTTTGCATGGTTTTCCTGTCAGCTCACTAAATACAAATGGATGCTCCAGTCCATACCGCGCCAGCATAATTCCGTCTGCGCCTGTACATTCCATTACCTGCTCTGCCATTTCCACAGAATATATTCCACCATTTGCAATGACTGGTATAGACACTGCTGCCTTGGCTTTCTCAATTTCATTTAAATAGGGCCTGCCATCGTACATCATACTCCTGCTTCTGCCGTGAATCGTAATCATGTCTGCTCCTGCATCCTCACATACACGGGCAAATTCCGCAGCAAACATACAATCCTCTGAAATTCCGATACGACTCTTTACAGTTACAATCTTTCCGCTTTTCTTACAGCCCCGTATAATTGCTGCTGCTCTTTTCCAGTCCAGCATAAGTGCACTTCCTTCTCCGCTTTTAAATACATTTGGTACGGGACAGCCCATATTAATATCAATAATATCAAACTCCTGCAAAAGTTCACTTCCTGCCATCTGCTCCATAACTGCGGGATTGCCGCCAAGAAGCTGAACTGCCTTTATCTTTTCTTTCTCTGTTGTAAATAAAAGCAGCTTTGTAGCTCTGTCCTTATATTTCAATGCATTTGCACTGACCATTTCTGTAAAACACAATCCGGCTCCAAGCTCATATGCCAGCAGCCGGAAAGGATAACAGGTATATCCTGCAAGGGGTGCCATAAACACATTAGAGGGAAGAAGCAGATTTCCAAGACGGATTTTTCTTATTTCCATAGCTGTTTATTCCTTATCCTGCTCTTCTTCATAATCTTCTTTTTCCTCTGCCGCTTCCGCAAGCCATCTGGCAAAAATTTTTGTATCAGGATTATTCAGGCGGTATGCACGTTCTGTATTTGTGTAATCGGGAGACATTACTTCAACTAATACAATTACATCTTCACGGTTCTGATTAAGCGCAAATATTCCTTCACTGTCCAAAATTTTCATTGCCTGTTCCATTGCGGAATATCGAAATTCATATTCCTTTTCAAATTCAGAATCATCCATGTCCAATATGGAGCCTCTAGCATATAGCAACGCCTCTACTTCTTTAAAATTTTCCTGTTTCCACATACAATATGGTGAGTCCTCGCCAGACCATTTTATCATATCCAGTTCTTCTTTTCCGTTTTCTTTTTCCCGTTCCAAAGCTTCGATAGACCATGCAGATATATATGGTGTATTTGCCAGACCGTCAGATATAAGAGTAATATAGTAATAGTGCTCTTTGTTTTTCATTAAATCCAAAAGAATTGTTCTTATTGCCTTGACTAACTCAGCTGTTAATTTCTCCTTGTTCATAATATCCTCTTTTCTCTTAAAAATAGCATTTCTTTTCTATAAAAAGTATAACATAGATATAAAGCAATTACAATGTTTCATGAATTTTGTCAGAATACTGTTGTATTTGATACTTTCAAATATAGTACCTATTTTTACCATACAAGATATTTATATTGAAAATTCTTATAGTAAATGTTAGACTGTAACAGACTGACATTGTAGATATTTTATCAAAAGGAGGCTGCTATGATATTAAATACAGGAGCAAGAACAGATACCGTACAGTATTTTACACCATGGCTTTTAAAGCGTTTCGAAGAAGGTTATGTGCTGGCACGAAATCCTCTTTTTCCAAATAAAGTAACCCGATATGAGCTGTCACCGGATAAAATTGATTTAATCATGTTTTGTTCTAAAAATTATAAACCCATATTAAAAGATTTACATAAAATTATGGATAACTATCCTGTTTATTTTCATTATACTATTACTGCATATGGAAAGGATATTGAGCCCGGAGTTCCTGATATAAAGACGAGTATTGAAACTCTGAAAGAATTATCTTCACTGGCAGGCAGAAAACGAATTTCATGGAGATATGACCCTGTACTGCTCACAAAAAAATATTCAATACAAAAACATAAAGAAATATTTGCAACCATGGCAGAGCTTATTGCACCCTATATTGACCGCTGTATTTTTAATTTTGTGGAATTATATAAAAAATTACAATCGAATATGCCGGAACTTATAGTATTCTCTGATAATGAAAAAGAAGAACTTGCCCGATATATGGGGCAGGTTGCAAAAAAGAATCGTATGACGATACAAACCTGCGGAAAAAATGGCGATTATACAAAGTATGGCATTGGTTCTTCCGGCTGTGCTACTCTTAAAATTTTAGGCCAGGCAAACGGGCTGGATTTTAAAGATTTAAAACATAAAGGACTTCGGGAAGGCTGTCATTGTATTGAAAGCAGAGATATTGGTGCATATGACACCTGTATGAATGGATGTAAATATTGTTATGCCAATAAAAACCCACAAAAGGCATTTGATAATTACAAATATCACAATCCTAATTCTCCACTTTTACTGGGAGAGTTAAAAGAAACAGACATCGTTATACAGGGAAACCAGAAAAGCTTTTTGAAAAAAGAGTTTCTGGCAAAGCAGATAACACTGGATATATAATAAAAAAGTTTTTATTTTGCAAATCATATTTTTCGGGCGGTACAATATTGCACCGCCTGTACATATTCTTACTATATCCGTTATTCCAAAAAGTAACCTGTTTTAATTTTGAAAATTTATACACTCTGTTCTCCTCTGCTTTTATATCATGATTTTATTCTTTCTTTGAAAAACTTTGAAAAATACTTTTTGTACTAACCGCAATTATCATGGAAACAATGCCCGCAAATAAAAGAACAATAAATTCAAAACCATCACAGATTTCAAATAAAATTCCATAAAATGCATTGCCAACCGGCTGTGCACACATGGAAATAGTAAAAATAACCGCAATTACTTTTCCAATCAAATTTTGTGGAGTTTCTGCCTGAACAAAAGCCATCATCTGCACAGTAAAAACAGTAGAAAACATCATAACAACAAAACAGCATACCGTCATAACAGCATAATTTATCAGACCAGACGAAAACAACATTAAAGATATTCCCATTGGAAACATACATGCTGCACAATAAATAATGAAATTGCCTGATTTCTGTATGGTCAGTTTTTTTGCAAAAATACCTGCGCCAATACCTCCGGCCAGTCCTCCGGCAGCCAATGTTCCTTCTGCAAAACCATATAATCTGTTTGCCAGAGAAGATTCCAAATTTAATACCTGTGTAATAAGATACGGAAGACCGACAATAATCACAGAGGATAAAAATAAATTTATTCCGCAAATAACAAGCAGTCCTTTCCCAATTACAGGTTTTTCTTTTCGAATAAAACAAAAGCTTTCTGCAAAATCTTTTTTTAGCATCTTCCATATATTTATATCAGAATCCTGTTTTACAAAAGGAATATAAATAAAAAGCTCCATCACTGCTGAAACAAAAAAACATAAAATACAAACCCACAATAGCGGTTCCAATCCATATGTACTGTACAAAATTCCCCCAATCACAGGTCCTAATAAAGAAGAAAAAGAACTGATTGTATTAATAATAGAATTTGCGGCCATTAAATGCTGCTGACCTACAAGAGCCGGCACACTTGCCTGCACAGACGGCTGATATGCACCTGCTATGCTGTATAAAAGCATTAAAGTAACAGTTATTAAAGGAATAAGACTCACTCCTTCTACGAGAAAAGAAAAAATCAAGATAACTGCCGCTGTGAAAAAATCCAGAATCACCATAATATTTTTTTTATTTATTCTGTCTGCAACAATTCCTCCTATAGGCGACAGCAAAATAGCAGGAATAAATGCACAGGCAGTAACTGTTCCATAAAGAGCTGATGAACCGGTATGATTTAACAGGTGCAACGGAAGTGCAAATCTGATTGCAGTATTTCCAAACAGTGAAATAATCTGGCCAATTACCACCAGTATAAAATCTTTTGAAAATAATTTTTGATTCATTTTTTTGTACCATGCTGCAGGTCATACATTCTGATATACAGTCTGACCTGAAACTGACATTGCAAAACAGTATCCATAAAATCAAAAAACACCTGCAGCATATATCCTTTCTATATTTTTGTATGTTTTACCCTTTCCTCTATTTATAATACCGCACGTTGGTATGTATATATTTTTAAATATAGGACTACAATATACTGTAGCCCTCTCTATTTGCTCTGTTCATAAAGAATTGCCAGTTCCTTTAATCTGTCCAGCATTTCATTATCTACAATATCCAGACCAAAGCCCTGCATCATCTGTTGGAATACCATAAATTTTCGACACGCTTCCTCGGCAGAATTATTAAATATCATTGGATTCATCCAGATATTTGCGGCAAGTATAATCAATTCTGCTAGCTCTGCCGGATAATCTGTCTGAATGGAACCATCCAAAATCCCCTGTTTAATAATAGGTTCAATATAATCCGGTGCCGCTTCGTCCATTGTTTCACGAAAAATACTGAAAATCAGTCTGGGATTATTACTTAAATCCGGCGCCACTGTAAATATATCGTTCTGAACAGGCCGAAGAATAGATTCCTTAAAAATAATTTTAAGCTTTTCCTTTCCGGTAATATCCTTCCGGTCACGAATCACTGCAAGCATTCTGTTTGATTCTTCTGTCATTCTATCTGTCACAGCGACTAAAATATCTTCCTTTGATTTAAAATGATGATAAATCGCTCCCTTGCTGAGCCCGCCCAACTGATTGATAATATCCTGAATAGAAGTATGTTCATATCCTTTTTCCATAAACAGACGCAGCGCAACATCAAGGATTAAATTAACAGTTTCTTCTGGGTGTTTATTTCTGGCCATTTTTTAACCTCCCTACATACCGACGGTATGTTTATATTATCATACCAACGGTATGTTTGTCAATCCACATTTTCTACTTTTTTAATAATTTTCAATCGTTCTCCATTTCACCTATAATATCCCAAATTAAATCATGATACCCCATTCCTCGCGCTGTAGGAGTTGCCTGTGTTACCATAATCAATTTCTTTTTTGGAACAACTGTTATACTCTGTCCGCCATATCCCCTGCATCCATACCATTCATCGCCTCTCCACCACATAAATCCATATCCTGATTCTGCCGGTGACGGCGCAATAGCCATATCAATATATTTTTTGGATAAAATCTGTTTATCCTCATAAACTCCATTATCCAAAAACAACTTTCCTATTTTAAACAGTTCCATTGCTGTCAAATCAGAAAGTTTTTCATTCTTATCATTATTTCCAATCGTATAATATGTCCCCGATGCAGATTGAAACCATCCTTTACTTTCTATACCCAGCGGTTTATAAAGATTCTGATTTGTAAATTCATATAAATCACCGGAAATATAATTTAAAACCTCTGCCAGCAATAAAATATCCCACTCCTTGTATAGATATTTTGTCCCCGGAATATCTACTACAACGATATCTGCAATATGTCCAATCCAGTTATCTGACCGAAACATCTGGTCAAGCATGGGACAATGGTAGTGTACTCCTCCCTGCCAGTATATTCCCGAGGTCATTGTCAAAAGATGACGCACTGTAATCATTCTGTGATGCAAGTCTCTTCCTTCATTAAATTGTGGAATAAACTTATAAACCGGCTCATCCACACTTTTTAACAGGCCCTTGTCAATCATAATTCCCGCAACTGCTGATGTTATGCTTTTTGCCACGGATTTAATTACATTTCTGCTGTTTTCATCAAATCCGTTATAATAACAATTAGCCACAAATTCCCCGTTGAGCCAGAGCAGTACACTGTTTATCTGCCGATACTTCTTTCTTTTTATATAGTTATCTATAATTTTATCAATCGTCATTTTAAATACCTGCCTATGATTGATTCTGAATTGTTTTTCAGTTCAGCCGGCGTACCGCACGCAATCACATTACCGCCTTCATCTCCTCCACCTTTTCCCAGCTCAATAATATAATCACAATTGGACAATATATAAGGGTCATGTTCTGTAATAATTACTGAATTTCCCATATCCACAAGCTCATTCATAAGTGTCATAAGTCTTTCGCTGTCACAAAAAGAAAGCCCTGTTGTCGGCTCATCAAAAATATAAAGGCACTCCTTTCCTGCTCTTTGCTTTGCAAGCTCTTTTGCCAGTTTTATTCTTTGACTTTCTCCTCCTGAAATCGTTGGCGTTTCCTGTCCCAATTTGATATAGCCCATACCTACACGTTTTAGAACATTCAGCATTGCATAAATAGACTTATCCTTTTTCTTAAAAAATTCACATGCCTCCTCCACACTCATTTCCAGAATATCCTGTATATTTCTACCATCCAGATAAACTTTCATTACTTCAGGCAAATATCCAGTTCCTTTACAATCCTCACATTTTATGTCTATAAAATTGCCAAGCCCCATATGATAATGAATTGCTCCATCTCCCTTGCAGGTCAGACAGCCGCCCTCGCTGTTTCTGGAAAACATTCCTGCCGAATATCCGGCAGATTTTGCCGCATCACTTTCTGCATATAAAGCTCGTATTTTATCAAATATTCCTGTATAAGTAGCCGGACAGGATGTTTTGCTTCTGCCGATTGGTCTCTGGTCAATAATATAACATTTTTTTATATTATCTACACCCAGCAATTCTATATTCGCCCTTTGTTCCCCGTTTTCTTCCATCACACATTTTGTTTTAAGAATTTCTTTTAATTTCGGAACCAGAGTATCCGATATTAAACTGGATTTTCCGCTTCCGGACACACCTGCTATACCAGTCATTATCCCAAGTGGTATATCTACCGAAATATTTTTTAAATTATGCGTATTTGCATTCTTTATATGTAATTTTTTTTGAGACACAGGTCTGTATAATGATTTCGTTTTAAATCCGGTTTTATCTGAACAATCAAGTGCTGCCAAATTTTTCAGATAAGGCGCTGTCTTTGATTCACTGCATGTTAAAAATTCCTGATATCCGCCTTCATATATTTTTAAACCGCCATATATTCCAGCTTCTGGTCCCATATCAATAATATAATCTGCTTCTTTTATAAAATTTTCATCGTGCTCTACACATACTACAGTATTTCCGGCATCTACAAGCCTTTTTATAATACGAATAAGATTGGATTTTTCCAGCTCATGAAGACCGATGGTGGGCTCATCAAATACAAAAATAATTGAATCCATTTCCGCCAGAATATAGGAAGCCAGAAACAGTCTTTGAATTTCTCCGCCGGACAAAGTCGGCAGCGGCCTTGACAATGAAAGATGATGCAATCCTACTTCTATCATGCAGGAAAGTTTTTTTATCAAATCTTCCAATAATGGTGATTTTTTAATATCTGCATTTTTCAGAAAATTCAGTAATCCGCTGATCTGCATTTCTTCCAGCTCGCTTATGATTTTACCATCAACTGTTGTATGCATCGCCTGTTCTCCAAGCCCTGTCCCGTTACATTTTGGACAGGAAATATTTTCTACACAGTTTAATTTTGAACCCCAGTTTTTTTTGCCCTGACTCCATAACCATACATTTCCAATCCATGTGATAAATCCTTCTGTATCTGCTGTTCCATATTTAAATACCAGCAATTCTTCTTCTGTCAATTCCTTTAATGTTTTTTCAGAGGATATACCAGTTTTCTTTTCAAGCTTTCGTAAAAAACGCTGATAAGCACCTCCGTCTGCCTGTCCGTTTAGAATATCCTTTAATTTTATTGAAATATCTGGTAATATCTTATCTTCACATACATGAATAATGTTTCTTTTTCCAAGACATTTTACACACATGCCTCTTGCGGAATTTCTCTGAAACATCGATGCTTCTAAAGGTCTTCCATTATCATAATCAGGATTTAAATTGCCATATACTGCAAAAAGTGCAGCCAGAACAGCCGTAAGTTTTGTTCTTGTTCCAACAGTACTTCTTGGATTTGACTGACGTATAATCCGCTGTTCTACGGCTACTGTCGGTGAAAGACCAGTAATTTCGTCAAACGATGACTCGCTTTCCACCATAAACTGTGTATCGGAAAACATCAGATATCTGCGACGGCCTTCCTCGTAAAGCGTATCAAATGCCAGACTTGATTTGCCACTGCCGGATACCCCTGTTATTACGGTCAGTTTATTTTTTGGAATTTTCACATTTATACCTTTTAAATTGTGAATAGATGCATTTTTTATCTGTATGTACTGTTTCATAATAAAAATATACTCTCCAAAATTTAATTTTTATTTTTTGTATTATAACTGTTTTTTATTACAAATACTTCTCAAATCTTGCGATTTTTATGTGAAAAACTGGTTTATTCTGCAAATCTGACAGTTTACAATAATTTCAGTATATCTTCCATTCTATAATTTTTCGCTTTCAGAATCACCGTATTTTTCCGAAAAACTTCATCAATAATCCGATGTTCCAAAGCTTTTCTTCTCTCCATATGCCAAAGCAGTCCTTCAAGTCCTCTTAAATGATATTTCTTTCCATATGCGGATTCTTCCATATATTGAATCATTAATGGAAACCAGATTTCATTTCCATTATTATCGCAACGCTCCTTTCTGATAATATTAATTCCATTTGAAATATCATCCATATCCAGATAAATAATTTTATATAATTTATCAGATAAGATATTTTTTAATTCTTTATAAAAATCTAAAATTTCATGCTCTGTCATCATCAGATACAACATCTGATTTTCAATTATATTCTGAAAAATAGAACATTCAAAAATCTGTCCTTCTCCTTTCCAATTTCGAAAACGTCTAAAGATTATATTTTCAAAAGATTCTTTATCCAGATTCCCATTATATATTTCATATTTTTCCAGAGTTTTATGAAAATTCGGAATATCTGTTAATATTTGTGTATAACAGATGATTTTATATTCTTTTTCTGTCACTGTCTTTTCTTTTAGTTCTTTTTCCAGCGAAGGATATTTTGATAATAAAACAGAATACTGCTTTTCTGTCACGTAAGCACACCACGCCAATTCAACAGGCGAAAAATCTCCTTCACGAAAAACATCATAATCATTTAGACAATCAGAAAGTTTTTTTACAAAAGTACTTTTTCCGGCTCCCTGTAAGCCTTCGATAAAATAATTATTTCTTTTCACTAATCCTTCTTCTCTCTTTCCAAAAAATTTTTTTACCGCAAATCTGCCATTTATCAAAGTAAACTACCCCACTCTACTCTCTGTAATGGCAACGGTTCCGTTCTGGTTATTTGTAGTATAAGATTTCCTGCTGTGTTTTGCAGATTTATACTTGGGAATCCACAATAGGTTTTGCCTACAAACCTGTTTTTCAATACCTGCTGTAGGTTTCACTGTACATTTGCAAGGGCTAGGCTGTCCACTTCTTTTAAGTAAGAGTATGTTTCCTTATACATGGCGGGAGTCTGCTTCCCAAAGGATTTTGTATCTTTATAAGACTGAATTTTATTAAAAAGTATAAGGTTATAGACTTTTCTGCAACATCCAGAAGTTTTTGCAAAAAAGACTGCCTGTCCAGATGCAGGGTACAGCCTGTAGTTGATTGCTTTATTTGCCATAGTTTTCCTTCTTGTTTCTATAAGTGAATATATGTTTTGTTCTATAACATACCATAAAATTCAGGTTCTGGCAACCTGTAGTTTGTGCCGATTCATCCTACCACCTTAGAGGGTTGGGGACTTTTCGGCACGTCTAGTTAAAATCAAAAATACCTAAACAGTTATTGACCTGATATAAATTACAATTACTGATAGCTCCCTGAACTGCGTATCTGGGTTCTTTTCTAACAGAATACAATCGTTTCCATACATCTCGTGTTACTATTAATCATATTAGGAATGGGGCAGTAATCACACAACCACAATTTCAATACATCTCATGTTACTATTAATCGGTGCTGTTGTAGCGGCAATAGGACCACTGTTATGTTTCAATACATCTCATGTCACTATTAATCGGGAGTTTTGTCAGGAGCTTCTAAGCAATTACCCGTGTTTCAATACATTTCATGTTACTATTAATCCATTTATTGAAGGTTTCTCACCTTTCGCAATCCCGTTTCAATACATCTCATGTTACTATTAATCCAGAACGACGAGTAACATCACCTACATCTCTGGAATTTCAATACATCTCATGTTACTATTAATCAGACTATTCTGAGTTTATTCAGATTAACATTCCTGAGTTTCAATACATCTCATGTTACTATTAATCACTGCGGCATATGCTTTCCGTCTCTGCTCCGCGCGTTTCAATACATCTCATGTTACTATTAATCAAACTAATAGAAAAACCAACAAAACAAAAACCAAAGTTTCAATACATCTCATGTTACTATTAATCAGAGAATAAAAATGCACTTTTCACAAGTGTAAGCTAGTTTCAATACATCTCATGTTACTATTAATCATAACAGCGCCGGCATACTAAGCAGGTATTATAAGTTTAATACATCTCATGTTACTATTAATCCTAATGCGTCACTAGTGAAGGTGATTTTTTCTTAGTGTTTCAATACATCTCATGTTACTATTAATCGTTTCGATTCGAAGGAGTTTTGTATACAGTGGATATGTTTCAATACATCTCATGTTACTATTAATCGAATATTTCCGCCCCTCTCTGATGAGCAATGCCAGTTTCAATACATCTCATGTTACTATTAATCAAATAATATTTAAAAACATCTACGAAATAGCCCGTTTCAATACATCTCATGTTACTATTAATCGAAGAAAAATGATGTTGTTAGGGTTCATGTTTATTGGTTTCAATACATCTCATGTTACTATTAATCACAAAGGCGTTTGTTATCCTTGTATCCTTAATTGGTTTCAATACATCTCATGTTACTATTAATCTGGGACTTTTTAAAAACTCCGGCAACAATCATTCCGTTTCAATACATCTCATGTTACTATTAATCAAGTTTTAAGAAAATGAATGAAAGAACATATTATCGTTTCAATACATCTCATGTTACTATTAATCACAAAACACGCTCCAAGAACGCCCCGTGAATGGCTCTGTTTCAATACATCTCATGTTACTATTAATCAAAAAATCTTCACTTATTACGACAATATAAATTAAGGTTTCAATACATCTCATGTTACTATTAATCATTTGAGCATAATATTATTACGAAGTCTTATATTTCGTTTCAATACATCTCATGTTACTATTAATCTTCTAAAAACTAAATATTATAGTAACAAAAAACAAAGTTTCAATACATCTCATGTTACTATTAATCGCACAACAGACTGTTTCTGCAGCTCTTGTTTCTGGGTTTCAATACATCTCATGTTACTATTAATCTCTAAAGTTATGCCGTGTTTAATAAGTTTTCCTATGTTTCAATACATCTCATGTTACTATTAATCAACTTACAATATATGTAACCGTAGTAAAAAATCCAGGTTTCAATACATCTCATGTTACTATTAATCCAGAATACTCCCACAATTTCATCAAATCAACTCGAGTTTCAATACATCTCATGTTACTATTAATCTCCTCCAGAAAAGATAGGACATGTTTTTTTGAAACCGTTTCAATACATCTCATGTTACTATTAATCAGGCTTTTTTGGAACGTTTATTCGTTTCGGACCCGTTTCAATACATCTCATGTTACTATTAATCAACTGCCATTATTTGTGATATATTAAAATAAAATGCGTTTCAATACATCTCATGTTACTATTAATCCCTTTTGATGTTTCAACCATTCGTTCTTTTTCCTAGTTTCAATACATCTCATGTTACTATTAATCGCTCATTAAATTAGCTGATTTATTCAATGTTACTGTGTTTCAATACATCTCATGTTACTATTAATCACTGCACTATTGGAAGCTTTGATGACAAGAATACTGTTTCAATACATCTCATGTTACTATTAATCCAACAAACGGCCAACACCTAACAAGAATGAAAAGAAGTTTCAATACATCTCATGTTACTATTAATCGAGTATAAACGCTGGTACTGCAATAAATTTGTATAGTTTCAATACATCTCATGTTACTATTAATCGCTGGAAAAACAGCTTTTGCAAAGAAGGTAAGCATAAGTTTCAATACATCTCATGTTACTATTAATCGCTTTCTTCAAAATTCAAAGATTTTTTAATACTTTTGTTTCAATACATCTCATGTTACTATTAATCGTAATGTCAGCCTACCATGAACTGCGCTTTAAAAGTTTCAATACATCTCATGTTACTATTAATCCCAAAGCGTAATGCTTTTGTACAGAGTTTATACCAGAGTTTCAATACATCTCATGTTACTATTAATCCGTCTAGCATGGATGATTTAGTTTTGATTACGACGCCGTTTCAATACATCTCATGTTACTATTAATCCTTTTTTAAGGCCATAAATAATACGCAACATAGCCGTTTCAATACATCTCATGTTACTATTAATCATAAAAGAGAAAAAAGAGGAATATTCTGTTTCTATGTTTCAATACATCTCATGTTACTATTAATCTACACAGACGGTTCAGCCCTAAACAACGGAAGCCCGTTTCAATACATCTCATGTTACTATTAATCGAAGAGATTTGCAATGCGCTATATATTTTAGCTCTAGTTTCAATACATCTCATGTTACTATTAATCTTGCAGACTGTTTTCTTTTCCGTGTCCGCAAATCAGTTTCAATACATCTCATGTTACTATTAATCATCCTTGGAGGTTATATATATAGAACCTCCATCTTGGTTTCAATACATCTCATGTTACTATTAATCAGACATAGCAATACTTACAGAAATATATGGTCCTGTGTTTCAATACATCTCATGTTACTATTAATCAAGATATAAAACTCCATTAGGTTTTATGGCAGAAGAGTTTCAATACATCTCATGTTACTATTAATCAAGCGCAGGCAATTATCATAGAGTGCGCTTTCGTCGAGTTTCAATACATCTCATGTTACTATTAATCTGAATGAAAAAGAGATTTACAGAAAGAAGATTATGTTTCAATACATCTCATGTTACTATTAATCGATGGTTTTATCCTGTTACAAGTATATTTCCAACCAAGTTTCAATACATCTCATGTTACTATTAATCGAAATTCTTTTTTAAATCCCAGGACACAAGCTTTGTTTCAATACATCTCATGTTACTATTAATCTGCCTATCTTCCCACATAAACTGTTCTTCTTTGTCCGTTTCAATACATCTCATGTTACTATTAATCATTTTAGATAATATTTTTAAAACCGGCGGTTTATCATTTCAATACATCTCATGTTACTATTAATCTCTTTAAGCAAAGGACAAAAGCGTTGGGCAAGCTGGTTTCAATACATCTCATGTTACTATTAATCAATATCTGGTCTTATCCAGTCTGCATATAACGCGGCGTTTCAATACATCTCATGTTACTATTAATCGGGAAAATGCAGAAAAAGCCCCCTTTCGGAGGCTAGTTTCAATACATCTCATGTTACTATTAATCAACCATTCTAACTGTAAAAGCAACAAGCTTGGCAAAGTTTCAATACATCTCATGTTACTATTAATCAATCTTATTTACAGTATAATTGTTCTCGCTTTTTGGTTTCAATACATCTCATGTTACTATTAATCTATGATATGGTCATTTATACGCTCTTGGACTGCAAACGTTTCAATACATCTCATGTTACTATTAATCCCAACCTAGAGATGAATACGTGGCTCCACCACTTGTTTCAATACATCTCATGTTACTATTAATCAGACATGGATGTGGGAAATGGATTTTAATCCATGTAGTTTCAATACATCTCATGTTACTATTAATCTTGCCTGTTCGGAATTGATACGGTTTAGGTTTTCTTGGTTTCAATACATCTCATGTTACTATTAATCCCATACCCTAAAGGCCTTTTCTACTTTCAAATATTTCCAATCCCCTCTAAAATCCTTCCTTTGCTCACTTTCTTCCCAACCTCCCAGTATACTTTTCCATTTTATCCCAAAATGCCCAAATTTTCAAGCTTTTTCTTCTTTTTTCTTTTCTTCCACCTGGTAATTTTTTATATAATCAAATCTTCCCCCGTATTATTATCTGGTGTTCCCAATATCTCCTCTCCAAACACATTATCATTTTTCAGCTTTATAATACAAACAAAATCCTCACTTTTATCAATTACTTTCTCCAAATCACCCCTTAGCTTTATCAACAAAGATGGTGTAATTTCCCCTCTAAAAACAGAATACTGAAAATGTGACAGATACTTTTTACATACCTTAAACACTTTTTGAACTCTCTTTTCATTAACATCATAAAACAAAAATGCATAATTATAATTTACTTTATCTATTTTCTTCATATACTTAATACTCTTCCTTCAATGAAAATGGGACAAATTCCTTATCTTCCAATATATACTTTATCAATTTGTAACAATCCAGCTTAATCGCTGTTCGATAACTGACTTTTCTTTTTAATTTCGGATGCATAAATACGGATTCGATTCTATCTTCAAAAGCCGACACAAATATTTTTCTTCCTTCTTCATTTAGCAGGCAATAATTTACATTTTTATCAAAATGTTTTTCTACCTGTAATTTTCTATTATTTACCAAATCAAATATCGTTTTATAAACAATTACTGGCTTAAATACTTCACTTATATCCAAGCTGAGTGAAAACCTTCTTTCTGCAGGAGAATGTAAAAAACTAATCCTCTGGTCCAGATGTGTCCGATATATAGCCGAAATAGTTTTTGTATACAGTAATGTATTCCCAAAAGATATCAACGCATTAATAGGATTATCCGGCGGTCTTTTTACTCTCTTATTCAATATAAAATCTTCTGGCAGAAAATATTGAAAAGCTGCATAAAATTTACCCCATGCTTCTCCTTCATATTTCATAATCTCTGGTATTTCCTCAGCCCTGTCAACATCATTTAAAAAATCCTTTTTCAACCAGTCAATTGTAGCCTTAACCCCTTTTTTATCATGTTTATAATAATGATACAATACTTCCGCCATATTTTTTCCAATTCCTTTTACAATAGCCTTTGCAATATATTCTTTAGATGTCTTATACTTTTCCACTTGTTTTATCAGCAATTTTCCACTTTGATACTGGTCTTTTGGATAAAAGGTTCCACTATACCCTTCATAATAATTAAAAAAATGAACAACAACATGATTCTGACTCAAAAAATCCAACAATTTTGTATTAA
This sequence comes from uncultured Lachnospiraceae bacterium, assembly GCA_910585215.1. Classification (GTDB taxonomy): domain Bacteria; phylum Bacillota; class Clostridia; order Lachnospirales; family Lachnospiraceae; genus CAG-303. The sequence goes on from CAJUDQ010000012.1 coordinate 40,050, forward strand.
TCGAAACCTCATTTAAACAATAAATTTCCTTTGTATTTTCAATCGGAATATACACATTTTTTCCATCCTTTCGAAAACACAGTGAATTATCCTTTCTTGTCAATTCACCCATAGACATAAGATATTTCGTACTTCCCATAAATCCTCCTTATCTCCTGCAATATTACCACAATGAACGTTTATATTTTTATATCACCATATTTTGCTATATATAACAATATTCATAATAGGCACATTTCTTACATGTACTCTTCTCCAGTCTTTCCGGTATGCTATCTGAATGTATCATTTTCTCAATTTCCTGAATATAATATTCTAATTCATTCTCTTCCTTTTCATTCAGCTCTACAATTATCACTGACTTCTCTGTTTTATTTTTTTCTACGATTTCAAGCTTTCCTTTACGAATCATTCCTTTGCTCTTTAAAACCTTTAAATAATACAGCAACTGCCATTTTGCAGCTTCAATATCTGCATCCGACTTCTTTACCTCAGTCACATATTCTTTGGAAAGCCTGTCTATCTTTATATTATCTATCTCTATTTCACTATTTTTCCCTTTTGCCTTTTCTTCATGAATCACCTTTCCTATTTTCACAAGCTCACTGTTATCTTCCAAATTCAATTTGTTGCCATGAAGATAACACTGGCGTCTGCAATGAAAATAATAATTTATTAATGTTCCATTTATCTGCATATTTTCTCCTCTAATTTCAAAAAAACATACTATCACTGTCCAATAAATCCCTGTTTAACTTGCCATTTATAAAATATTTTTCTCCCTCTTGTATAAACCTCAATTCTCCAATCACATCATTATAACAAAGATTTGGATTTTTCTTAATAGAGTAAATAAAATAATTCATTTTACTTCTAATCTCAGATAATTTTACCTGTTTTTCAGCATAGTCCATATCGGCCATTAACAATTCTTTATATCTATTCCATATTTCTTTCCCATTTAAAATCTCTCCACCTTCCCCCTCTATTATTCGACTGAAATAAACATCCATATTCCATAAGTTATCCTCTATTAATTTCATTCTTTTTTCTATTTTTCCATAATCTAATTCTCGGATTTCACGATAAAATTCATCCAGTCCCTCTTCCTGTGTACTTTCATTTCTATTTGTTTTTATTAATTTCAAAACTTCTTTATAATATTTTGCAAAATCCTTTCGTTGCAAAATTTCTCTCATTTCCAGATTTTTTAATGTCAAATGTTTACTTATACGATAGTCATTTTTATATATTTGTTCCTGAGAGTCCAAATCAAAAAAATACGCGATTCCTTCTCCATGAAAAGACCTGTTTATTCTTCCGAGGAACTGTTCCTCACTGTCAAGCTTTGAAATATCCTTATACCCAATTTCCATATCAATATCAACTCCTGCTTCAACTAATTGAGTTGCAACCAGGATACATTCCTCTACCTCATGATTGCGTATTGGTTTCAAAACTTTTTCTCTTTCATAAATAGAATCATCTCCTGTAATACAATATTTTGGCATTGTTATTTTTTCAGAATTACAAAGCATACCAAAAAACTTTTCAGTTGTCTTTTTTGAAATAAATTCAATTAAGATTCTCTTTTTATTGCTGTAATTCTCTTCTATGTGTTTTAATAACATTTCCAAAGAAAAAGAAGTATCCAGCAACTCATAAGAAATCTTTACCCTGTTGCAAAATAAATAATGCTCAAAATATTTGTCTGAATTTTTCATCAAATATTTTATTTTCAATTTTTCCTCTGCAAGCACCTCCAGATTTGGCAGGGTTGCTGACATAATAATGATTTGCATTCCCATTAAATCGGCACATGCTTTAAGGGAAAGAATGATCTCCGCCCAGATAGAATTTTTATAACTTTGTATTTCATCCAGAACAATTACCGCATCCATAAGCTGCAAAAATCCAAATAAATCCTCTTTTTTGCAGCTGAATAACGTATTAAAAAAACTGACATGAGTAGATAAAATGATAGGATAATTCAAAAATTGCCTGTCCAATAATGCTTTTTGATAATACTCCTTGCTGTCTGTTTCTTCATTTTTTATTTTAATTGGAGTAAGAGAATTCACTACTGTAATCTGCTGTGACAATTCTTTTTCTGAAAAAATTTTTTCCAGATTTCCTCTGTTTTGTTCTACCAGTGTGTTAAACGGATAAATATAAAATAATTTATTCTTATCCTTCATCATATGAAAAGAAAGATTCAGGGCCATATTACTTTTTCCGCTTCCTGTAGGCGCTTCAAGAAAATAAATGGATTCTGTCAAAGAATTTAAAAGCTCTTTCTCTGTTTCTAAGAACATACAGCTTCTCAATTTATTGATATCTGTAATAGTTTGAACTTCACAATCTTCTGCTGCTGATTTTTTCTGTTCAAACTCCCGAATACTCCTGATTAAATCAGTCTTAGAATATACCTCTTTGTAATCCTGTATATTGTGAAAAGACCCAAATCCAGTCTTGACAATTCCACTGCAAACCTCACTTGTTGCATAATAATCGCACGAAACAAGCAGGGAATATAAAAAACGATAATAAAAATACTCTGTAAAAGTTTCCTGCTGACTGTTCTTTCTTTTTATTTTCTCATAACTGCGAAGTATTTTATCAAGATTATCATAATTTATACTGACAGGCATTTTATATACTTTTATCTCTCCTTTGTTGAATAATAATAAAAATTTTTTTATATTATCTGTTTTTAAATTTAAATAATATTCGTGAAAATCCTGAAAATCACTGTGATGTCTTGCTATTACAAAAGAATGTTCCAATAACAATACTTTCAATTTTTTCTTTTCATCTTTCGTAAAAACAGGATTTGATTCAATGATTCCATAAAAATAATCCAGATAAAAAATGGCCGACAGCATGGAATGATTGCTTCCTGATACCCCTTCAAAGCTTCCTTTCAAATAAGTTTTATTTTTCATGACTTCTCTTTGAAATACAGGATTACATTTTCCCAAGTCATGAAATACAATTAACTGATATGCCAGTTCTGTAAGAATTTTATTTGATTCCTCTTTATGTTCAAAATTTATAAAACTGCAAAACTGTTTTATCACCTTTTCGATTTTTTTATCTCTACACAATTCTTCAAAATATTTTTCACATGTATAAATATGCTCCTGTAATGTTTCATTTCCCCCTTTTTCCAAGGTATGTGCATATATTACATAATCTTCATCAAATATTTGATTCAATTCAAGAAATTTGCTCATATATTTTTCTCCTTTTGTTTTTCATAAAAATACTCCTTTTGATATTTTATATAAAATAGTTTTTGAAAAGTAAAATAAATACCGCAAAATCTATATTATTTACAGATTTTGCGGTATTTTAATTAATAAAAAACGATATTATTTTCCCCATCACTGTATAATATACTATTCCCCTCTTCCACTACTGCATCTGTAAAAATAAATTTTTTCAATTCATAATGATTTGTTTCCTGATTTAAAGCAATGGGAAGATATTCTTCATATTTATATTTCATCTCATCCCAATCATAGACAAACTCTCCCGTTGGAACAAGGGAATTTATTATCTGATTAGATGCTTCTTTTTTCTCTATATTCACTATTTCAATATTTGTAATATTCGCTGGATGATCATTTTTACCCAGATATGGGAGATATATGCATTTCTTTTGCTGTATCATGGAAGCCAGTTTTTTACTTTCTTCCTCTTCGATTTTAATATAAATAATCCAAAAAGGATTGTCTATCCATTCTTCTTTTATGATTAGATTTCCTCCCTGTTCAAAAGATGCATACCCTACCGTATTATTAAAAAACTGAATTTTTTTTGAAAAACATCCCTTTTTTGCCTTTGGAATAACAGATATGTTTATATCCTTCAGTTTTTGATAATACTCCGGATAATCCCCATATTGTTCTGAATATTTCTGATATCCCTGATATCCCAAAATCGCGCCAAACATACCCAGCAATGCAGGCTTATGTATATTTCCATAGGTAAAATAATAATAAGAATTTACTTCCGGATTTTTAAAAAAGGCATTTTTCCCCTTGAGTTCAAATCTTAAAGCCTCCATATTAAGCCTCTTTTCCAGTAATAATATTATAATATTCTGCTCCTTCTATATCTGTTTTTATACTGGTAGTCAAAGGATTATAATATATCTCTATTTTTTTAATTCTATCCTTTATTTCATTCAATATCAATCCACAGTCAAGAGAAATCGTATTTTTTTCATCTCCTTTTAAAAAGGTAATATATTCACTCATATTTGGCAGATACAAATCCTCCTCTGTCTCAACAAATAAGCCAAATTCATTCTCACAGCCTTCTTTTGAATTTGTTGCATATGCAGTTGCCGCTACAAGGGCTGTATTTTTGAATTTTTTATAATCCTCTTCTGTATACCCTTCTGTAACTCCCAGTTCTGCAAATTCCTTATAAGCCGCAGGATTGACTGTAAAGGGATAAAAATAATGGGCTTCATCACTGACAATTTTAGTTCCAAGTGTGGAATTTTTGGCTTCTCCTTTTTCATCTGTCGTCTTGGTTCCATCCCTGAACGGAGATAAAATAGGCTGCTCCTGTGCCTCTGTATCTTTATATTTATTATATCCCTGTCCAAACTGTACAGCTCCTGTAATAGAAATATTGATTTCTTTTACAGCAAAAGTAGCGCCAAAATTTTTCACATCAACTGCCCGAAATAAATTTTCAAGTACTTCTTTAATATCTTTCTTTTTTGAATTTAATTCACTGTCAGGAAAAAGCTGCATATATCTTTCATCAATTGTCTTAGGAACAAGAGACATACCGTTTTTCTTGTCGTCTGATAACTTCATTGATTTGATATATAATACCTTTTCTCCCTGATTTTCCCACATTTTTTTCATTGGATACTTAAATGCTTTATCACTTCCATACACATCACCGCCAGATGTTGTCTTTGGATAACCGGAAAAATCTGCATTCCAATTTGACATAATAGATGATACTCCTAATACTCCATACACTCTTTTCTTCATAACCAATTCCTCTCTTTCTCTTGTTCCTGTCCACATATTGTTTTATTTCTATTTGTATTATAATTATTTTTCACTGGTATCATTTTCATTGTTATTATTTTCACTATTATCATTTTCATTGTTTTCATCTTTGGTGTTTTTCTTTTCATAAATTAAAGAAGATGATACAAATCCTGCCATAATCATTTCGCTGTTTATCTCTTTTGGTTTATATTCCATAATCGCTGCGGCCATTTTGCCAAACCGGTTTTCAGTATTATGAATAATACTGTAATTATATTTTTTATAAAGCTGCATTAATTTCTCTTTGATTAGCTCTACATTTTTAGCAACCAGAAATGTATTAATACAAGCTTCGTCTTTTTCCTTTTTCTTACTTTTCGTCAGTAAGTAAGACACAGCCTGTCCCACTGCATAAGCAAATTCGTCATCAGATGAAAATTCCCAGTCAACCGTTCCTGCCATATTAATATGTTCTCTTAAAGTATTTCTTATCTGTCCCATATTTTCACCAGCCTTTCTGTCTTCATTTAAATAATTTAATACTGCCCATCTTACATTAAATTGATGCTGTGCAGCAAACGTTCTATTTTTAACAATTGAATTTTTTATTAACCTTAAAGTAATCAAATCCAGCAGTTCATATATATAGGTATCTATTCCCTTCCAGAACCAGTTTATTAACTGCTCTCTGCATAGCAGAAAACATTGTTTTATTGTATCGTCATTATTAAAAGACAAATCTTTTGCCTCTGCATCAAAGCTGTATCTTAATTTCCCTTCAAAAAACGCAGCATCCAAAGTTTCTTTTATCTGCCAAAGCCTAGATATATCATTTTTATAGTTTTCCTTTACTTTTTCAGAAACTTTCTCTGAAAGACCAATCCAGTCTTTTAAAACAAAGCTTTTCTTTAAATTTGAATTATAATCTACAATAATATCCGCCTGTTCAATCGAAACTTCATTTTTCTCCTTTTTCATTCTTAAATAATATCCAGATTGTAAATATTTTGGCTCTTCTGTATTTTTATAAGCTCTGATTTCCGGTTCATCGTCATTATTTATAAGATAAACACAATTCTTACCTCTGGAAACTATTGTCATAAAATAATCAAACATTTGATTTTGCAGTAATGCCTGTTTTTGACTGATAAGATTGGGAGTCGATATCTTTCTTGTCTTATTTTCAAGATAAGGCTTTTTTGCGTTCATATTCATATTATTATTAGATAATCCAAATGTTTCTTCACCCTGAAAAATATTAAAATCATTGTTGTTATATATATTAGGAATAATATATCTTTTACTTTCTCTTTCATAATATTCCTCTGTCTTTTTCCTATCAGAAAATACAAAAAAAATCTTAACATAATCCTTTCTATCAAAATCAATTCCACTCCAACAACTTTCTTCCAATAGATATTTTTCTATTTTTTGAATCAGACCTATATCTGGTGTTCCTATTTCCTTTTCTACACTATTATATAATATCGGGGTATTTTTTTGACTTTTATATTTTATTTCTGGATTTTTCAATACCTGATAATAGTTTTGTATAATCTCTTTTGTCAATTCTTTCTTTTGTATAGTTTCTTTTTTTACTGCAAATGAAAGATAATTATTGGTATGAATTTTTTTTGATTTAATTGGTTTTTGTGAATTTATCCATTTACTGTAATAATCCAATATAGATATTAAATCATAGTCCATATTTTCAGAACTTGATATATAATTTTTCTTTTTATCATACTCTATTTCCAAAGTAGTTCTTATCTCAAACCCTGAATCCGTAATTTCTATCAAACGATAAGTTCCATTTTTTGGAATATAAGCATCTGTAATTACCTTGATTCCTTTTTCCGCTATCCATTTTTCAAAAACCTCGAGATACTCTTTTATCATTTTTCCACACCTCCATCCTATACCTTTTATAAATACCGATAATTCATGAACCCAAACCCTCTTGCGTTATTTTCTCCCACTCCTGTTCCAAGAGCCATATACCATAAATTCTGCGCATCTTTATTTTTTGAAGCTGTAAACTGAAGTTTATCTCCCAACAAAATCTTTCCTTTATAGCTTACCTTTACAGGCTTATCATTTTTAAACTCCATAAAATCATATAATTGTATATTCTCGTCCAGCTTTGTATTCATAACAGAATTATACTTCTTTACAAGATTAACAAAAATTCTTTCTTCAAACTGCCTCACATCCATCGTTTCTCTCCAATATCCCTCAATATTTTTTAAAAGAACTGGAGTAAGACAGAATACTTTATCCAATATCTTCTGTTGTATAATCTGCAATTCTCCTCCCAATCCATCCAGTTCTCTGGAACAATGATAATTTAACATAGTTGAAAAATATTCTGCCAACTCCTGTGAAATAGTTCTGATACGAAAAGTATAAACTTTCCCTGATTTATACTCTTTGTCAGTTTCACACGGGTATAAAAGGTCAAATACATAGTTTTTATATTCCCTGCTATTATGCAGATTTAAATATTTTTCTTCTTTTGCCAAGGCACTGTCAATAAAATAAGCTATCTTTTCTGATATAAATTCATATGAAATATTCTTTTTAAGCCTTACCTTTTGCCTGTACTCAAAAACCAGCATCGTTACTTCTCCTTTCTTTCTCCAAACTGTTCAATATCAATTATTAATTTAAAACAGCATCTGTTACTATTAATTTATAGAAAAAATCTATATATTTTATTATTTCAAAGCATCGATATATGCTTCTATTCATTACAAGGATATTTTAACATAGTTTTTATTAAATGTCAGATGAAATATATAAATTTTTTAAAATTAATACCTTCACTGTCTATACTGTTGGATGAACTGCCAACACCCCATTCTGAGTCCATGTTGATGCTTTATTCTATAAAAAAATATCACAAAGAAAACACAAGCTATAAATAACAATAATACTATTCATTCATTTTTTGATTATTAAGTATATTTATGCTATTTATACCCCGCAATGTATAAATATCCCGTTCAAAAAACTCATAAATATTTTCTGATACCAAATGCAACATGTCGGATATTTTATTAAAAAAATAAATTCTTCCACTTTCAGCAATAAGCCAGTCACCTATGATATCATAACCAATTCCAATAAAAAGCAGGCGTTCTTGTATCTGATTACTGAATTTCTGCAAATCAGAAATATTTGACCTGTCATACTCAAAAAAACTAAATTCAATAATATTGGAATCCTTTCCCATTCCAAGTTCAGAATGAAAATTTTTAATGCATATTCCTTCAAAGATTTCAATAACTTCTTTTGCAACAGGAAATATTTCTGTTAAAGCTACCTGTGGAAGATTGCAAATACTTTGATTTTTTTGATACTTCCTTTCAAGTTCTTCATATCTCTGCTTTAAGTCTGTTTTATTTACCGGTTTCCATCCATTCTGTTGTAATAATGGAATAGAAAATAATCTGTTTGTATCAAGCATATTCAAAAAATTCCTTTTCTTTCTGTTATTATATAAAATTTCGCTATATCCGGTAAAACTTTGATTTTAGCATCATAAAAATAATACAATTCACAACTTCTGCTTTTCTGCAAAATTGTGAATTGTATTAAAATCATCTGTTATTATTCTACTAATTCCAAAAGCTTTCCGGATTCATCGGCCATACGCTCAGAAACAGCCTTGCTGTTATTGGATATCTCGACATTTTTTTCTACAACATCTGAAATCACATCCAATCGTTCCACTGCATGGGAAACAGTATCTACGTTTTGTTTTACCATTCTGGTAATTTCCTTTACACTGTGGCTGGCCTCCTCAATTTCCGTCACAACAGAAGCAAACTCCTGTGCTGTCTTTTCTGTAATCAGTCTCCCCTGCTCTACAGCATGGATAGAATTGGTAATCAGCTCACTTGTCTGCCTTGCCGCCTGGGCGCTTCTTGCCGCAAGCTCACCCACCTGCGCTGCAACTACTGCAAATCCCTTTCCAGCTTCACCAACTCTTGCCGCTTCAATGGAGGCATTCAAGGAAAGCATATTTGTCTGCTGTGCAATCGAATTAATTTCTCCGATAATTTTTCCGATTTCTGCAGACATATTACTGATATTTTCAATTGCACTTTCCAATGTCTGCATCTGTGTACCTGTGATTTCAATCTTCTGAGCTGCTGCCATAGCTGCGGATGCCGCACTGTTCGAAACTTCTGCGCTGGCACTTAACTCGCGTGACAAATCGCCCATAACCTGTTCCAAATCCCTGACTGCCTGCTCCTGCTCATTTGTACCATTATGAATCGCATCTGCCGTAGACAATGTTTCCTGTGAAACTCCCTCCAGATTTGAACAGACCTGTTTGATATTTTCAATCAGTTTTAGATTGTTGTTCATATCTTCCTTCTGACGAACAATCAGCTCTTCGTTTTCTTTGATATTCTGACAAATAGATTCCACCATTTTATTTACACTGCTGCTTAACAGAGAAAACTCCGGTGTACTCTGCTCATGAATAACAATTCCAAAATCACCTTCTGATATTTTCTTTACAGATGTGGTAATATTCTGTATTCCAAGGACAATTTTTTTATCCAGCAGCCTGTTGATAAAATACAAAAGCACAGAAAATATAATAAATATACTGAATGCCATAATTGCTGTCTGGTTTACTTCATCCCGATAATATTCCCCTGTTGGTATAAATGTACCTATATACATGTTATTATATTTCTGTGAAACATATTTTCCAGCTACTCCATCAAATTTTGCTGAGCCCTCTCCCACTTCCAGAGGAATACCTGCTTTTTGTGCAGAGGTCCCAATTAATCCAGAATCTGAATGTGCTAAAATATTGCCGGTAGAAATATCCACTGCATAAACATATCCCGTTTCTCCAAATTCAATCCCCTTTAAAACTACATCAATCTGTGTGCCTGCAAGCATATTTTCCAGTACTTCTGGACGTATACCAACCTGAACAAATCCCGGGGCATCCTTTCTTGCCACGCCGATATATTGCATTACAATTCCTTCCGCTGCATTTACTTCCGGCTCCTGAACAATCTCAAGAGAGGAATCTTTTGCAATTGGCATAAAAGCGGCAGACTGTGCTCCACTGTTCATATCAAATCCTATGTAAGCATCTACCGTACTATGTGTGATAATTCCGGTTTCATCTATCACATGCAGCTCATTTACCATAAGTCGTTCCTTGATATCGTTCATTTTTTCTGCATCTTCCAGAATACTTTTATCTACAGCAAGCAAATCTGCAAAAGCTCTGGTCTTTGAAAGATTATTTTCACCAAGAGTCTCTGTAAGCTGTAAAATATTTTCGTCATTTTTTGCAAGTACTTCTTTTACATAATTCAGCTTCTCTTCACTAGAAGTTGTATTATTTCGCCGGGAAACCAGCATTTGAATAAACGCCACTACTGCTATATTGATAATTAAAGCTATCGCCATGCAGATACAGAGGCTTCTGGTAAAAATTTTTTTCATATAAATTTTCCTCCAATGTTTGAAATATAAGTAAAATTACAGTGTAATGTGGCCATTATAGCATTATCTATTTTAAGATTCAATAAAAACTTTTCTTAAATTTTACTAATAATATTCCTTTATGTGTCTTTCTTCTTGTGTGAACTGCCCATCACCTAAAAGTAATGGGCTTCTAAGGAGCTGCGCACCTGTTTCAGAAGTTTGATATGGCTGTTACAAGATTATTGATACCTAAGTCAAGGGCCTGCGCATTGTCTGGGTTTGAATTTCTTTTGATATAATCCTGAAATCTTTTCTCCTATTAAAATATCACTTTCTATCACGTTCGCTGCTTCCATCCAAATAATGTTTTCTTAAAATTCCTTTTATTTTCGATTACTCTTGGATGTTCGGGAAATCTGTTCCAATACTCCATTCCTTTTTTAATATCCTGTGGAACACCCAGCCCATAAGCATAAATTTCACCAAGTCCAATCGCTGAAAGTGCTTTTTTTGTATATAGTTCAAATTCTTTTTTCGCAGCAACATAGTCTATCGGTATTCCAAGTCCTTTTAAATAACAGGTTCCAAGCATATCACAAGCCCAGTCATTCTCCTTTTTGGCCATCAGAAAATATTGCACAGCTTTTTCATAATCAGGTGCTATTTGTGGTCCTCCATAAAAATAGATTTCACCAAGACAATTTAAACATCCGATAATATTTGCTCCCTGTTTCAATCCCATTTCATAACATTCTTTTGCTCTGTTTAAATCTCTTGGCAATTTTCCACGAAAAGAGTAAAGCTCACCCAGATAATAATATGCACCTGGCTCCCTATGCAATATGGCTCTTTCATAGAAATCTTTTGCCTTTTCTGGTTCGGAATCTCTATATTCTATGCCTGTTTCCAGCTCATAGATCCCTATATGCATATCCGCGCCAAGATGCCGAAACAGCCTTGCGCGCTCCTCCTGCTTTGGCATTCCATAATCACCCGAAGTAAGGATATTAATTAAATTCCATATTGCCATTCCCATACCCTGTTCTACGCATTTCTCATACAGGGAAGCCGCAAGATTTTTCCAGCATTGAATCTGCGTAAGACCTATCTTTTCAGGGTCATATTCAAGAAATTTTATTACATCGCCAAAATAATAGGCAGTGGCAATCATATACTGACAAAACAGCTCTCCATTTTCAGCCATCTCATTTACTACAGCCCAAATTTCTCTTAATGATACATAAGGTGGATAAACGTAAGTCCCCCTCGTCGGTTCAAATCCCACTGCTCTCATAGAACCAAACATTCCCACCGCACTGCCATATTCCAAACTTTTATTAAAATATTCAAACCCTAGTTGGTCATCTTCCAAAAAGCCAAACGCAGGATTTACAAAACATTCCCCAAGGTAACACCGTCCCAAAAAATAACAGGCATCCCCGTCTCCTTCAGCCGCTGCCTTTTCCAGTATCTTTTTTGCAATATCTCCGTTTTCAAAATCTTGCTTTACCCAAATTGTATGAACCGCATCGGATACTCTTTTATCAAAAAGTTTTATCATATTTTACACCATACTTCGCTTCTAAGAACCCACAGCTTATATCCTTTCTATAAATAATTCTAGTGTTTCCTATAACATCAGGTCATCAAACAAAGTTTGACGACATTTTATCACATTGAAGCACGCTGATGCGTGCGCAGGTCATCAAACAAAGTTTGATGACATTTTATCATATCACTCATTATAAAAATATAGTTTTTATGGAAAACACATTGATTTTTGTATAAAAACAGAATATGATACTATATAACTATATAAAAATTTCATGGAGCAAATATGAAAATGGAAAATAAATTATTGGAAATCTATGTACATTTAACAGAAATCAATGAAATAAATATGGAAGAGGTCACCATTCGCATGGCACTTTTTGATGGGTATTGCGATGGTCCCTATTTTCAGGGTACAATACTGCCAGGCGGTGTTGACAGGCAGATGATTTATAACGATGGAACAGGCTGTTTATCTGCAAGATATATGCTAAAAGGCACAGACAATACAAACCATGCCTGCAGTATTTATATTGAAAATACAGCAGACATGGGTTCAAACTGGACAAAACCTCAGATTTTTACTGACAGCCAGAATTTGAAATGGATGGAGCAGGTTTCTTTAAAAGGAAACATAAAAAACGAAAATGGAAAACTGACAATTACTATTTTTTCTGTTACCTAAATTATTTCATTGCAATATTTTTATAAAAATCATCCTGTTATCTGCCGGTATTTACCATGACATCAGCTTGCTCAATCTCAACAGTGTCAAACGACGCCTTACATAAGGACACAGACGAAGAGTTAAATCTTTCAGAGACGAATCCAGACCAATTTCTTCCATTGTGGTAACACATCCCGCGTCTGCAAGCTTCTTTTTTAATTCAGAGACATCTGGCAGCTTTTCCAATTCTTTTGCAATAATAGGCAGCTTTGCTTCTAGGTCTGTCAGGCAAATATCCTCCATCAGATTCGGGTCATTTTCCTGTAAAACCTCCTTATATTTTCCTTTTGCACCAAATGTCTGCTGCAAAAGCTCCGTCTCATAAGCACGACCATCTATAATTTTACAGATTCCATTTTCAATGGCTTTACGAATCTTCTCATAATATTCCATCACAAATATAAGACCAACAGACACTTTTTCTCCATGAAGAGCTTCCACCGGTTCATTGATAATCGCCATTTCCCACAGATGAGATACATGGTGTTCTGCTCCTGATGCCGGACGGGAATTTCCAGTCATCTGCATGGCCAGTCCGGAAAGAATCAGGGCATACATCAGTTTTTCCATACATTCTGGCTCACCTTTCCTGATATCGCTCAAAACATGCTCCACTTCCCAAACAGCTTCCATCTCAAGCTCATAAATAGCCTTGCAGAAATATTCATCAAACAATACATGACACACACGCCAGTCAAGCAATGCCGTATATTTTCCCATTAAATCAGAAATACCGGAAGCAGTGAGACGATAAGGCGCTTTGCCAAAAATATCTGTATCTGCCAACACGCATATTGGTGCTACTGCCGGCAAAGTTTTTTTCATACCATGCCATGTCATGGCAGCTACCACAGATACAAATCCATCAACACTGGCGGCCGTTGGCACAGATACAAACGGAATCTTTCTTTGGTATGCTGTATATCTGGTCAGGTCATGAATCGTACCTGCACCTACGGCTATTAAAATATCTGCATTTTTGCTGATTATACTATCTGCAATCGCAGTAAAATGGTCATCGGCATGAATATTAGTTCCCTGCATTTCTGCTACTTCGTATGCTTCAAAATAATTTGTCATATATGGATATGCTGCCGTCTTGGTATTCTGGTCACATACAATCACCGGATGCTTGTAGCCTGCTGTTACACGGCTTAATTCTTTTACTGCTCCGGATTCAATAAGAATCTCATCTACAGTTATAGAATGTTCTTTGCCACAGGAACACATTCCTAAAAATCTGTTTAAATCCACTTTCATTTATATTTTATCCTTTCTTGCATTTTCTGCCACTATTTTATACTTATCTTCACTCTATCCATTCAATCATACTGTTTATTCACAAATCAGTTGAAGCAACTCTGAAAATTCATCAATCTGTCCATCCTTATCTTCCACATTTCCAAACCCATAAGAAGCAAAAATAAATGGAATTTCGGCTTCATCCGAAGCGTCCCTGTCTCCCTGAGTATCTCCCACATATACCGGATGTTTCAAATGATTACGTTCCATAAGAAGACGTATATTCTCACCCTTCTTTTTACCAGTGTTTCCAAAACATTCGATATCCTTTATATAAGAAGATAATTTTGTTTTCTCCAAAAATAATTCTATATAACCAGACTGACAGTTACTGACAATAAATACTGGAAGCTTTTCTGACAATGTTTGAATTGTATCCACAACTTTGGAATAACAGATATGACATTCGTTTTCTTCCAATGCTCTGTGTTCATATTTGCAGCATACATCCATAATATGGCAACGTTCTTCTGCTGAAAGCTCGGGCAAAAGAAGGTCGGCAATGACATTCATAGTTTTTCCAAACAGCTGCTTTAACATATCTGCAGTAATCGTCAGGTCTTCACAGCCATTTTCACGAACCGCTTTTGTCCATGCATCAGCCACAATTGAAGTAGAATCCCATAATGTGCCATCCACATCCAGAATCAGTCCATCGAACGGCATATACTTTTTTAAATTCTGTAACATATTCTATTTCCTTTCTTTTCCCACTGAACTTCCTACAACTAAAATCTACAAGTGTTCTTATCACTTCTAATAAAAATCAGAAGACAGTATATCATATTCTCCCTGAAACCTCAAATAATTTTTTGCGCTTTTTACAGGAATTTATATATTTTTCTTGAAATTCTCTGACATTTTATGATAAAATGAATTACTATACTTAAATCTAAATTTAGGTTAAGAAAATTTTTAGGCAAAGGAGGAATTATTACGTATACAATAGGACAAGTATCAGAAATGTTTCATCTGCCAGTTTCCACCCTGCGTTACTATGATAAGGAAGGCTTGTTTCCTGAATTGAAAAGAACTTCCGGTATACGCAGATTTGAGGAAAAAGAACTGGAAACTTTGCGTGTCATTGAATGTCTGAAAAAATCAGGAATGGAAATTAAGGATATTAAACAGTTTATACAATGGTGTTCGGAAGGAACAAAAACATATCCACAAAGAAGAGAAATTTTTTTGAAACAGAAAGAAGCTGTAGAGGCAGAAATAAAAAGGCTTCAAAAAGCACTGGATATGATTTGTTTTAAATGCTGGTACTATGAACAGGCGATAAAAGACGGAAATGAAGATAAACTATATAAAATGCTGCCGGATAAACTGCCAGAGAAAATACAAAAGATATATAACCATGCTCATGAACAATAGTGGAATCTATAGTGTCATTACCTTATTCCGTCTTATACATCGTTCTGCTTTATATATCATTTTGTTTTATATATAATTCAGTTATAGTTATTCTCCCCCTTGTAAAACGCTGTTGACTTTCTGTAAAATCTAATACATGAAACCAAAAAAATATGCATATTGTACCTTTCTTATCGAAAGTGACAGATATCTGCCGGGGATTTTAACATTTGCATATGCATTAAAAAAGCAGAAAATAAATGCCGAACTGATTTGTATTGTTACACAAGAAATACCTACAGAATGTATAAAAATTATTTCTCATTTATATGATTTTGTGTTTTGTGTCAAGCAGACAATCGTTAAAAATCAAAACACCAAAAAACGCAGCGACCGCGAAAAATTATTTGTCAGATTTGCCATATTGGATATTATAGAAAAAAAACATATGTCATATGACAAAATTATTATTTGCGATTCTGATATACTTCCATTGCGGAATTTTTCAGAACTCTGCCATTATCCTGCACCAAGCGGAATATTAAACGAAAAAAAAGAAAATGTAATTGGTTTTAACGAAAATAATCAGTGGATTTGGTATGACATATATCAAAATATACCGCCAAAGGCCCACATTCCAAAGGAGGTGACAGACAGAGTAAGGAATGATAAAACAAATCTGGGCGTAAATTCTGCAATTTATGTATTTGAAAAAAATACAATCAGTTATCACGAAATTGCAAATGACCTGAAAGACGCAGGAGTTATAAAAATGATATCAGAATTTGCATGGCCGGATATGCAGTATATGACTTCAAAGCTTTCCGGACAATGGCATAATCTGGATATCAAATATGCCAGTTTTAACAGCTTTCCAAATCTTCACTGTATATTTGGAACACATTATTCAGGAATGAAACCGTGGGATATTTATAACAGGTCGTGGCTTCATTACTGTAAACACGAAGATTATAAATTATGGATTTGTATTTTTTTAAATATGATAAGGGAATATCCTGTATTTAAAACATCAACAAGGCTCAGAAAACTGCAACAGTTTTTGCTCAATTTAGTAAAATCCGAAAAAAATTATGTACTGAATATTCGGGAATATCCCGAATTAAAGCATTTGCTTCGTTCCTGACTGACAGAACAAAATAAAATGCCCATGATATTTATGCAAAAAGGAGGAACAGACATGCAAATAGGACATTTGTTACAATCAAGCCACTTTAATACTTTTGCCCATGCAGAATAGCAGACATATAGTACACTTCTGTATGGGCCCATTATGACGGTTTTCCTTTCAGCCGCCCTTATAAATACTATAATTCTGCTTATTCTGCACCTTATCACAATGAGAATTTGAAATTTGCAGTCAGCATCTGATATTTCACATGTAAGTGAAAAAAATTTGTTGACCACTTAGATAAGGAGCAGCAAAATGAAATATAAAAATGCAGCAGATATTTTACCGGAAGGATTATTAAAAGAACTTCAGTCTTACATAGATGGAGAAATTCTGTATGTGCCAAAAGCTACTCAAAAAATAAAATGGGGTGCCAAAAGTGGTTCAAAGAATTATTATCTGAAACGAAACAGCGAGATTAAACAGCAGTTTTACGCCGGAAAATCTATGGAAGAGCTGGCAGAGTATTATGGACTTGCTCATAATACTATTCATAAAATCATATACGACAAACAGGAACCTGCTTCAAAGCAGTAATGATAGTCCTGTAGCAGAAAATGAGCTGTTTTATAACAGCTCGTTTTTTCATAGTTTCTTTACTTGTAAAATCCTCCATATTTGCTATAATAGATTTTAATGTATTATGATTCAAAGAAAGGAAAAAAATTATGAATTTAAAAGGACGTCATTTTCTGACATTAAAGGACTATACACCGGAGGAAATTCAATATCTGATTGATTTTTCCGCATATCTGAAAGAGAAAAAAAAGAAAGGTCAGCCAGTAGATGAACTTCGCGGCAAAAATGTTGCTTTGATTTTTGAAAAGACAAGCACCCGCACTAGATGTTCCTTTGAAGTAGCAGCTCATGACCTTGGTATGGGAACTACTTATCTTGACCCGTCGGGTTCTCAGATAGGAAAAAAAGAAAGTATTGCAGATACTGCAAGAGTTCTTGGCAGAATGTATGAAGGAATCGAATATCGCGGATTTGGACAGGAGATTGTGGAAGAACTTGCCAGATATGCCAAAGTTCCTGTATGGAATGGACTGACAAATGAATATCATCCTACTCAGATGATTGCGGACCTTCTGACAATTCAGGAACATAAGGGAAGTTTAAACGGGCTGAATTTTGTATATATGGGTGATGCAAGATACAATATGGGAAATTCTCTTATGATTGCCTGCTCCAAAATGGGACTGAATTTTACTGCCTGTGCTCCAAAAGCATATTTTCCAAATGCAGAGCTTGTAAAGGAATGTGAATCCTATGCAAAAGCTTCCGGCAGTACCATCCGCTTAACAGAAGATACCATAGAAGGAACAAAAGAAGCGGATATTATATATACAGATGTATGGGTGTCCATGGGAGAGCCGGATGAAGTCTGGGCTGAACGAATCAGAGATTTGTCTCCATATCAGGTAAATAAAAAAATCATGGAAAATGCCAAGCCAGATGCTATTTTTATGCATTGTCTTCCTGCATTTCATGATTTAAAAACAAAAATTGGCGAAGATATTTCCAGAAAATTCGGACTGACAGAAATGGAGGTCACGAATGAAGTGTTTGAGTCTGCACAGTCTGTCGTATTTGATGAGGCTGAAAACCGCATGCATTCTATTAAAGCTGTAATGGCAGCAACCTTGGGAATGGAAATGAACTAGAAACAGAAAAAATGAACAGAGGGAAATTATGGGAAAAAATTCTTTAAGACGGAATACATGGCAGCAGCGTGGTAAATTAATCGATACTATTAATTTTATTCTGTGCATCCTGATTCTTATCTCCGGTATAATTCTTATGATAAATGTAAGAAAATATATGTTTATGTTTCCTGTTATATTTCTGCTTGCAGCTGTAATGAATGGCTGTCTTGGAGTAAAAAAATATAAAATGGACGAATACGCCGGCTGTATTCTGTTGTTTACTGCTGCTGTTATTCTGCTTGGATTCAGTGTTTTTTCACTGATTATTATATTATAAATAACTTAACGAATGAACGAATGACATAATACCTATTAACTGCATTTTTAAGGAAATCCAATGAAAGCAAAAATTCTTGAATTATTAAAAAATACAGACCATTATATTTCCGGTCAAAAGCTTTGTGAACACCTTGGCGTATCACGGACCGCTGTATGGAAAATCATCAATCAGCTAAAAGAGGAAGGTTATATTATTGACTCCATAAATAATAAAGGCTATAAAATCATATCCTGTCCTGATATTCTGTCAGAAAGTGAAATAAAATCCTCGCTTTCTTTAATCAATACAGATAAATTAAACAAAATTATTTATTTAGACGAAACAGATTCTACAAATACCCGTGCCAAGCTGGAGGCAGAACAAGGCGCACCTGACTGGACCCTTGTTATCGCAGGCAGACAGACAGGAGGAAAAGGACGGCGCGGGCGGGGATTTACTTCTCCTGCCGGTGTTGGAATTTTTATGACACTTATATTAAAACCTGAATTTTTACCAACAAAAGCCTCTATGCTTACTTTGATTTCAGGTATGGCCGTATGTCAGGGGATTCGTGAAAAAACAAATCTGAAGGCAATGATAAAATGGCCAAATGACATTGTTGTAAATGGAAAAAAAATCTGTGGTATTCTTACAGAAATGAGTTCGGAAATGGAAGCCATTAATTACATTATTACTGGTATCGGCATTAATGTAAATAATGAACAATTTCCTTCTGATATTGCGGATAAAGCAACTTCCATAAAACTGGAAACACAGAAAACATTTCGACGCAGTGATATCATAGCTTCTGTAATAAAACATTTCAGAAATTATTATGATACTTTTTTAAAAACAGTAGATTTGTCTTTATTAAAAGAGGAATATAATTCTCTTATGATTAATACTGGTAAAAAGGTTTTTGTAGTACAGGGGAATAAAAGCTATGAAGCTGTGGCAAAATCCATTGATAATGACGGCGAACTGATAATTGAAAAAGACGGACAGATAAGCAGGGTAATATCCGGTGAAGTTTCCGTGAGAGGAGTATACGGCTATGTATAATGAAGAAAATGTTACTTTGTGCGGCTCCAGCGCCTATGAAAAAAAATATTATTTTAACGATACTTTTGACCATCTTCCCTCTTCCATTAAAAATGAACTGAAAATTATGTGTGTATTATTTACAGAGGAAATAAGCTGTATTTTAACGCTTGATTTTGACGAACAGGGAAATCTGAATTTCAATATTCATACAGAAGAAAATGACTTTCTTTTTGACGAGATAAGCTGCGGACTGAAAATAAAAGAAATACAGACCAAAAAACGTGATTTGCTTGAAGCACTGGAAATGTATTATAAAATATTTGCTCTTGGAGAAACGCCCGATTTTGACCAGACAAAAGAAAATCAACCGGAGGAACAACCATGAAAACCCTGAAAATCGGAACTGTTTCCATAGCTGGACCTCTTGTGCTCGGACCGATGGCTGGTGTAACTGATACTGTATACAGACAGCTCTGCAAGGAACAGGGCTGCCATCTTCTTTATACGGAAATGGTCAGTGCAAAAGCGATTTTATATAAAAACAAAAATACACAGCCGCTTCTTTCCGCTTCCGATATGGAACAGCCGCTTGCACTTCAGCTTTTTGGAAGTGAACCCGATATTATGGCGGAAATTGCTTCTCAGATAGAAAACGGACCATATGACATTATTGATGTAAACATGGGGTGTCCGGTTCCAAAAATCGTTCATAACAATGAGGGCTCTGCACTGATGAAAAATCCTCATCTGGTGGGAGAAATCATTGGTGCCATGACAAAAAAATGCAAAAAGCCGGTCACTCTGAAAATCAGAAAAGGCTTTTCTGAAGATACTGTCAATGCAGTAGAAATCGCCAAAATCGCAGAGGCAAACGGAGCTGCTGCCATAGCAGTTCACGGGCGTACCAGAGAACAATATTACTCGGGAAAAGCAGACTGGACCATAATTAAAGCGGTAAAAAACGCTGTCAAAATTCCTGTGATTGGAAATGGAGATATTACAGGACCGGAAAATGCAAAGCAAATGCTAGACCAGACCGGATGCGATGCTATTATGATTGGACGGGCAGCAAGAGGAAATCCGTGGATTTTTCGCCGCATTGGCTGTTATCTGGAAACCGGAAAGCTCCTTCCTGCTCCTTCTGTCTCTGAAGTAACCGATATGATTTTAAGGCACACCAAAATGTTAATTGATTTTAAGGGTGAATATACAGGTCTTCGCGAAATGAGAACTCATATTTGTTTTTACGTGGCAGGCATGAGACATGCAAATGATATTCGGCGTAAAATTAATACCATTGAAAGCTATCAGGAACTGGAAGACCTTTTCAGAGAAGTACCATAGAAAACTGCAGAATATATGCAACATATTTTCTGCTTTGTAAAATCAAACGAAAGGTGATGAATTTATTATGATTTCAAACGGCTATAATATGATAAAATGGGGAATCTTAATCAGCATTATTCATATTTATCTCTTTGGAAGCTTTGAAATACTTCCTGCATTTATTGGATATTTTCTGATTATGAGAGGTGTGCATATGATTTGCGATGAAACACAGCTTGATTATATGCAGGGCTTGAAAAAGGAAAGTATCCGGCTTTTTATTTTTTCCTGCGCATACTGGATTGCGGGAATCTTTTTAGGCTATCAGCTTGCACTGGAAAAAATGATTCTGGTTCTTTTTTATTTATTTGATGTACTTTTTTTTGGAAATCTTTTAAATAAAACAATTAAATATTTAAAAGAAAAAATGAGACTTGATGAGGCGGATAAATTAAGAAAAAACAGAATGACGTTTGTAAAAGCGTATATGGGACTGATTATTTTTTATTGTATTACAATGGTGCCAAATCTTTTGCACTTTTTAAATATCGGGTCAGATTCGTTGATTAATATGCTCTCAACAGTGTTGCAGTATATTTTTATTTCACTTATGCTGGTAATAAAGCTGTTGTTGTCGGCGATAATTCAAAAGTACAGTATACGATAGTTTTTAAAGAATAAAGCAAAAAATGCAAAAGCGATGCAAAGAGAAGAGCATCCTTTTTCGTGAGGCTCTTCTCTTCTGCTGAATTTTATCATAGTTAAAATAAATGACTAGACATAATCTATAAAATCGATATCAAAAAGAAAACACGATTTAATTTCATACTCTCCCCCTCATCTTCATCAATATTTTTTTCTCCATTCTGCTTACCTGCACCTGCGAAATATTTAATATCTTTGCTACCTGCATCTGCGTCATCTCCCGAAAATATCGCAGCTCAATTAACTTTTTCTCCTCCTCCCCCAGTTCTTCAAGTAATTGCTTTAACAGCATATGATTTAGCATTTTTTCATTCTCATCCTTTTCCTCGGGTAATTTATCCACTAGAAAAATTTCATTCCCATCATTTTGATATACAGATTTATAAATCGATTCTACTTCTACATTTGCTTCCATTGCCATTACAATATCTTCTGTAGACAGTTCTGTCGCTGTAGCAATTTCATCAATGGTAGCTTCTCTTCCATATTCCTGTGATAATTTTTCTGATGCAAGTTTAATTTTCCAGCCGTTTTCCTTTAAGGAACGGGATACCTTTACCATTCCGTCGTCTCTCAAAAAACGTTTTATTTCTCCTGAAATCAGGCTGACTGCATAGGTGGAAAATTTGACATCATAAGATAAATCGAATTTATCAATCGCTTTTAAAATACCTATACAACCAATCTGAAATAAATCCTCCAGCTCGCACCCTCTGCCCTTAAATCTTCGGACAATGCTCCACACCAGCCCGACATTTTCACTTACAATTCTGTCCCTTGCTTCTTTATCCCCTTCGTGAGCTTTTTTGATAAGCTCTAAAGTTTCCATTCTTTATCCCATTCCCTTACCTTTCTATAATGGTTTTTTTCATAATTACAGTAGTTCCCTTTCCGAGTTCAGATTGTACCTCCAAATCATCCATAAATGCTTCCATAAACATAAATCCCATACCTGCCCTCTCCTCATCGGGCTTTGTAGTATACAGAGGTTCCATTGCCTTATTGATGTCCTCAATACCGACCCCTGTATCCTTTACTACTATAATAATAGTACGGTCCTCAATTTCCGCATCCAGATAAACGGTTCCTTCACCGCCGTCGTATCCATGAACAACAGCGTTTGTCACCGCCTCGGAAACGGCGGTTTTAATATCTGATATCTCTTCCATAATCGGGTTCAGCTGCGTGGCAAAAGCTGCAGCCGTTACCCTTGCAAATCTTTCATTTTCTGATTTACTGTCAAATTCCAAATGCATTTTATTCTTATACATAGCGATTCCTTCCTGCCCCCTTAATCTTCCTTTTCCACCAGTTTATGTAACCCTGAAATCAAAAAAATTCTCTCAATTTCTCTGTTCATATTTCTTACAAATACTTTTCCGCCTATACTGTCCATAATCTTCTGTCTTCCCATAATAACACCTATACCGGAGCTGTCCATAAAGCCTGTTCTCGAAAAATCAAAAATAATCCGTTTTATGCCTCCTCTTATCACAGATGCATCTGTTTTTTCTCTGATATTCTGCGCATTATGGTGGTCCAGTTCTTTTCCAAGCCCTACCACAAGCGTCTCTTCCTCCATGTAATAACTGATTTCCTCAGCCATGATTTTCTGTCCTCCTTTTTATTACTTATACAAAGTAATTTCCTAAGTTCCTAATAAAATAAGAAAAAGAAAAGAATGCAGTATTCTACCACATTCTTTTCTTTCGTATCTATTGTCCAAGCCATCCCTGTGACCAGCCTGCATAATTGCTGCCCGGTGAAAGCTCTATGACCTTTTCAAAATATTTTCTCGCATTTTCATCGATTGCCTGTCCATTTAGCTGATAATAACATTTTCCAATATTATACAGACATCCGATATCATTTGGATTCATTTTTTCTCCCAGAAGCAGCTCTGTAAGCGCTTCCTGCCACTGACTGCGGTTTGCAAGCTGAGAGCCCTGATTAATATGGGCAGTGGCGGCCTCAGGATAGGTTCTGGCAGTCAATGCATTGTACAAATTAACCGCCTGTGTCTCCATTCCTTCCGGTAAAGTAATGGTGGTAAGCTTGTCCGCACATCCCTTCACATCATTATTGACAAACAGAGTAACAGCCTCCAAAAGTTCATTGTATGCTGCGGAGTTATCCGTTTTTCCCTGCTCCTGTGCAAGCTGTTCCGACAGGCTCTGTTTTTCTGCATTTAATGCCTCTATCTGTACTTCCAAATCGCTGATTGTAATATTAGACTTGGATATTTCATCCATATAGGACTGCACATCCTTGGACCCTTCTGATTTGGCATCTTTTATTTTTGCAGGTGTTACAAGGAAAAATACCATGGCGGCTCCGATAACCATTCCAATTACAACATAAATAAAAGTAAAAAAACCATAGTTAATTTCCTTATAGGTGGATTTTGGAATAATTACATCATTTCCGCTTAAGCCCTCGGGCTCCTTCTTTTTCTTCTTTTTTTCCTTTGCCTGCTCTTTTTTTAATTCCTTTTCTGTAACCCCTGTAACCTCATTGATTTCATTCAGATATCGGGTACTTAATGTACTGCCTCTGTCAATAGTGAGAGATTTTTTAAGCACCCGCTTTGCTTTTTCATATTCCTGTTCATGAATATATAAAAGTCCAAGAAGCTGATATGCCTTTACAAATTTTTCGTTTGTGTTTATTACCTTTTTTAACTGAATAATCGCCACATCTTTTTTATCCTCGGCAGCATGCCGCAGGCATATATTATATTTTCTGACAGACTGATTGAGTACCTGCAACTTGTTCTGATTTGACTGCACCTTTTTAATAAAATAATCCGCAATATTATTTTCCGGTTCAAAATTTTTGCTTAACACCCACTCCCGAAGAGCTATTACTACCTCGCCCATCTCATAATATACAAGCCCTAAAAGATTTCTTGCCTGAATATTTTTTTTATACAGCGCAAGGCTCTGCTTCAACAATTCTGTCGCCCCTGACAAATCTCTTACTCTGGCTTTCTGAAGACCCATGTTATAAAAAGTGTTTGACATTGTGATAATCTTTTTATAAACGCCGACCTGCGCACCACAGTTGCTGCAGATATCCAGCGAGGATAATTCACTACCGCATTTATAACATTCCATTCGTTCTTTCTCCTGTACCTTCTGCTTCCTTCATCATTTCAACAAAGATATCCGCCAAATCTGTAGTACCTTTATTGTAGATTGCATCTTCTGCTTCCCCTACTTCAAGGCTCGGCTGAAACTTTTTTATTTCCTCGTCAAAATTAATCATTTTATACCTCCAAATATTCCTTAAGTTCTCCTATCAAATACAGTGAACCTGCACAGAATAAAATATCATCTTTCTGTTTTACGGCAAGTGCATGTTTCAGAGCTTTTCCCGCACAGTCAAATGTATGTATGGGAATATCCGAACAGCGTCTGAATATTTCTGTCAGCTCCGTCTCTGAAACAGTTCTTTTATTATTCAGTCGGGTAATAAATACTTCCTGCCATACTCCAACACTCATAAGAAGCTCTATCATATGTTCATAATTTTTTTCTTCTACAACACCAAAAAGCAAAAGCCGTCTTCCATCTGTCTGTATTTTCTGTACAGAGGCCAAAAAGCCGGCGATTCCTTCCAGATTGTGTGCTCCATCCAAAAAAATATTTTCTTTAACCTGTTCCATTCGTCCCTGCCACTCTGTAAATAAAACAAATTCTTCCGGATGAACAATACTTTGAAGTGTTTTATCTTTTCTTCTTATCATCTCAAAGGCAAGCAACGCCAGCGAACAATTTACTGCCTGATACAGCGCAGGAAAATTTATTTTCACGCTGTCACACTTATAATACCTATTATCAAGAGAAAAATCAACCTGTTTTGATGAAAATTTAATGAATTTTATATCTCTGTCACTTAATAAAAAGTATTCCGTTCCTGTCTGTCTGGCTGTTTTCTTTATTACTTCTGCTGCTTCTGGACTGTTCTGATAAAATACAACCGGCACATTTTTCTTGATAATTCCTGCCTTTTCTCCTGCTATTTCAGCGATACTGTTTCCCAAAATCTCGGTATGGTCATAGCTGATAGAAGCAATCACGGATACCACAGGATTTTTTAATACGTTTGTAGCATCAAGCCTTCCACCAAGTCCTACTTCAAAAATTGCATACTCTGTTTTATGTTCAGCAAAAAAAAGAGCAGCCATAACAAAGAGAAACTCAAAAAAAGAAGGATGGACACCTCCTTGCTGTTGTAAGATATCAACAGCACTTTTTACTTTTTCAAATATTTTTGTAAATTCTTCATCTGAAATATCTGTATTGTTTATCTTTATTCGTTCATTTATTCTGACAAGATGTGGAGAAGTAAACAGTCCAACAGATTTTTTCGAGTGAAGAAGAATTGTATTTAGAAAAGCACAGACTGAGCCTTTTCCATTTGTTCCCGCTACATGAACAGATTTTACCTTCTCCTGCGGGTTGCCCAGTCTTTTTAACAGTTCCATAAGATTATGTTTTGTTGTCTTTTTCGAAAATTTTGGTATACTTAACAGATACGCTGATGCTTCGTTGTAATTCATGACTTCTCCGTTTTTCTCATGCAAAAACTGCTTTTTTGTAACAGACAGTACCTGCATTTATTGTATGTTTGTAATATTGCATGAAATATAAATACTTTATTTATTTTAATGATAAATCACCAATTCTGACTGTAATATATTCTGTAACCTATAATTCTGTAACTTATAACATAGTATATTATAGTCAAAAACCGCCAAGTTGCAAGCGGTTTTTGACGCAAGTTTCGACATAAGAAAGCCCTCTGTTTCACAGGGAATTTCTTTTTAAATTTTATTTTTTCAGATGTGCCAGTCTCTCCTCTACCTGTGTCATCATCTGCATGTATTTTGCCTGCTTTTCTTTTTCTTCCTTTATTTTCTTTTCCGGAGCCTTACTTACAAAATTCGGATTGCCAAGCATAGTATTCACTCTTGTAATCTCTTTTTCAAGCCGTTCTTTTTCTTTTGTCAGCCGTTCCATTTCTTTTTCGACATCTACAAGCTCTGCAAACGGCATATAGATAAATGCATTTGGAATCATAACAGAAACCGCATCCTCATCAATTCCCGTTTTATCCTCCTGTATTACAACACTGCTGGCATATCCGAGTGTTGCAAAAAACACTTTTCCATTTTCAAAAATTGTTCTTATATCCTGCTGTTTGGAAACAACAAATACTTTTGCTTTTTTTGATGGTGCAACATTCATTTCCGCACGAATATTTCTGATTCCACGCACTGCCTCCTTAATCACTTCCACTGCCTGTTCTTCTTTTTCAAATACAAGAGACTCTGAATATTTTGGCCAGTCTGAAATCATAATGGATTCTTCTTTGTTCTGCAAGGTACAGAAAATTTCCTCTGTAACAAATGGCATATATGGATGCAGAAGCTTCAGAGAGGTAATCAATACTGTCTGTAAAGTGAAAAGTGCAGCCTGCCTTGTAGTGTCTTCATTACTATAAAGTCTCGGTTTTACCATTTCGATATACCAGTCACAAAATTCCTCCCAGATAAAACTATACAGCTTATCAGCAGCAATACCAAGTTCATATTTTTCCATATTTTCCGTTACCTGTTTTACCAGAGTATTGACTTTTGATAAAATCCATTTATCAGCGTCTGTAAGTTGTTCTGCCTTCACTGGTGAAATACCGTCTTCCGGCAGATTCATCATAATAAATCTGGAAGCATTCCATACCTTATTGGCAAAATTCCGGCTTGCCTCCACTCTTTCCCAATAAAAACGCATATCATTGCCCGGTGCATTTCCGGTAATCAATGTAAATCTCAAGGCATCTGCGCCATATTTTTCAATAACCTCCAGAGGGTCAATCCCGTTTCCAAGAGACTTGCTCATCTTTCTTCCCTGCGAATCACGCACAAGACCATGAATAAAAACCTTTTCAAATGGCACCTTTCCCGTATGCTCCAGGCCGGAAAACATCATACGGATTACCCAGAAGAAAATAATATCATAGCCTGTAACAAGTACAGTGGTAGGATAAAAATATTTCAGCTCTTCTGTCTGCTTTGGCCAGCCCAGAGTTGAAAACGGCCATAATGCGGAAGAAAACCATGTATCTAGGGTATCCGGGTCCTTGCGCATTGCTTTGCCACATTTCGGACATACCGGATGCTCTTCCTTGGTGACAAGCACTTCTTCACAGTCATCACAGTAAAATGCCGGTATCTCATGTCCCCACCAGAGCTGACGTGAAATACACCAGTCACGGATTCCCTCCAGCCAGTGAAAATATGTTTTGTCAAAGTGCGGAGGAACAAACTTGGTATCACCCTGTTTTACTGCATCGATAGCAGGTCCAGCCAGCTTTTTCATCTTTACAAACCACTGCTTGGATACTCTTGGTTCCACGGTTGTATGACAGCGATAACATACACCTACATTGTGACTGTGGTCTTCAATTTTTACCAGAACCCCTTCTGCTTCCAAGTCTGCCACAATCGCTTTTCTCGCCTCATATCGGTCCATACCGGCATAACGCGGATATTCATCTGTAATTTTTGCATCCTCTGTCATTACATTAATCACAGGAAGATTATGACGCAGGCCTACTTCAAAATCATTTGGGTCATGTGCGGGAGTGATTTTTACTACACCTGTACCAAACTCCATATCTACATAATCATCTGCAATAATTGGAATTTCTCTGTGAACAAGAGGAAGAATCACTGTTTTTCCTATCATGTCCTTATATCTTTCATCATTCGGATTTACTGCAACTGCCGTATCCCCAAGCATAGTTTCCGGTCTGGTAGTTGCCATCTGAATACATCCGGTTCCGTCGGAAAGAGGATAGCTCAGATGCCAGAAATGTCCAGCCTGGTCTTCATATTCTACCTCCGCATCTGAAATGGAGGTAAGACATTTCGGACACCAGTTGATAATTCTCTCCCCCTTGTAAATCAATCCTTTGTTGTAAAGGTTTACAAATACCTCTTTTACGGCCTCTGAACACCCCTCGTCCATAGTGAAGCGTTCTCTGTCCCAGTCAGCAGAAGAACCGATTTTTTTAAGCTGTGTTACAATTCTTCCACCATATTCCTTTTTCCAGTTCCATGCCCTTTCCAAAAATTTCTCACGACCGATTTCTTCTTTGGTAATGCCTTCTTTTTTCATTGCTTCTACAATTTTTGCCTCTGTGGCAATTGAGGCATGGTCTGTACCCGGCACCCATAAGGCGGAATAACCCTGCATTCTCTTAAAACGGATAAGAATGTCCTGCATGGTGTTGTCAAGTGCATGTCCCATATGGAGCTGACCAGTAATATTCGGAGGAGGCATTACAATCGTAAATGGTTTTTTGTCTTTGTCAATTTCTGCGTGAAAATACTTTTTTTCCTGCCATTTATTATAAAGACGGGTTTCAATATCAGCAGGATTATAATTTTTTTCTAATTCTTTTTTCATGTCCTATCCTTTCTAAATAAAGTATTCACAATCAATCCTGTGCACTGACAGTTGATAAAACACTGACTGTAACTGTTTCAATAATAAAGGAGCCTGTAAGTGAATACGCTTATGGCTCCTGTAAACTGATATCCGCGCTTCACCTGATATTCAAGGGCGGACAAGCCGCGGTACCACCTTTATTTTTTCTTCTCTTATCCGATAACGGGGACGAAACCGTCATATTCTACTGATATCTGATTTCGATACGTTGGAATATGCTGTTCAAAAGCTACCTTCAAAAACCGCGCTTTGGATAATCTTTCAGCCTGTGAATTATCCTCTCTGGAACCGCCTTTGTTTTTTACTCCTCTTTCTCACTACATTTCTCTTTTTAAAATAAAAGGAAACTGTTCTGCAAATTTCCTTTCATTATAATAAAAGTAAATTCAGGGTTTGTCAACTGTTTTCTTCTGAAAACTCAATCATATTTTTCCGATACCACAAAGGCAGCATATTTCTCTGACATTTTCTGTTTTCTCTTTCCTCAATTCCAATTGAATGAAAATATGTTTTCCATAACATTTCATAACTGTCTGATTTTTCTGCAAGCCCGTTTTTTATAGTATTCTTTTCCGAAAGAGCAATTTCCGAATCTCTGACAAAAAAATACTTTTCATATTTTTTATGAACTACAGATAATTTTCTTACTGCATCATATATTACAAAATTCTCGTTTGGAAAACGCCCGGAAAAATGTTCTGCAATTAACGGAAGCACATTACATTTCGGTTCTATTTTGGAATACAAAATAGAATCCGTTTCCTCAAATCTGATAAATTGTACAAAATAATGTGCTTCGTTTGCCGTTTTTCTGGAAAGCTCCATAACAGACATTACATAAGTATCATACAGCATATCCATTACTTTGCTGCCTATGTGAAATCCTCTCACCAGAAAATGAAATATCTGTGTTCCCCGATGACTGTCAAAATGACAAATAGCACGCAAGGTTATATGCCAGACTTTATCTCCGAGTTTTTTGCGAATGGCATACACTGTTTTTTCCGCCTTTTCTTCATCTGCTTTTACTGTAAGATATTCTGCAAACATTTCATATTCATAATTTTCCAGTGGTCTGATTTCTATGTTGTCCTGATATTCCGGCAGGTTCTTTTTCCTTCCTGCAAATCTTTCATTCTTTATCACAAATCCATCATAAATTGCTGTCAATATTGATTCTATGGAATTGTCACAAAGTATTACTATTTTTTCCACAACCTTCTCTCCATTCTTTTCTTTCACAGAAAATCTCCCTGTTTTTCTGTACTCAATTGATAAAGTCAAATATGGTCATCTGTCGAAAATCCTTTCCGTTCCCCTGCTTAGATACCGGTTCACTGAAAATAAGCTGATTTGTGATATACTTCTCTTCCAGTTTAATATCATACATCATCTTTCCACCACAGGTAATAAAATATAAGGCTCTTTTTAAAACTACTCCCATTTTTTTGATATGCTGGAAATCAAGTGTTCCATATCGTCTGGCAGCAATAATTCGCCTCGCACTTTTCACACCGATTCCAGGCACCCGAAGAAGCGTATAATAATCTGCCTTGTTTATTTCTACCGGAAACAGCTCCAAATGTCTGACTGCCCAGTCACATTTCGGGTCAATCAATTCATTAAAATATGGCCTGTCTTCTGTAAGCAGCTCTTTTGCATAAAATCCGTAATACCGCAGCAGCCAGTCTGCCTGATAAAGCCGGTGTTCTCTTAAAAGCGGAGGTTTTGTACCCAGAGCAGGCAGATATTTATCCTCATTCAAAGGTACATATGCCGAATAAAAAACCCGTTTTAAATCATAGTTGTCATATAAAGCCTGTGTAACATTAATAATATGATAATCGCTTTCCGGTGTCGCTCCAATAATCATCTGGGTACTCTGTCCTGCCGGAACAAAATATTTGCCATTTGTTCCTACAGAACGAATCTGAGTCTGATTTTCGGATACAGAAGCTATTTCCTGATTTTCTGTAAATAAAGGAACTTTGTTTAATTTCAGCTTTTCAGACAGATGTTCTTTGCTTTCTGCAAGATAGTTCTCGGACAATATCAAATTTGTATCTTCAGACGCTATCTGTTTTTGTTGTCCATAGCCTCCATCCGTCATGGTAATATGCTGTTTTTTATTATAAATACCGTGCATATGCCGGTTATTTTGTATTCCTGTCTGTATTTCCTTCATGGGCTTTAATATATTTTTACGGCTTTTGTGTGGAGCCAGCTTTGACAAACCGTCCGAAGTAGGCAGTTCTAAATTGACACTCATTCTGTCTACAAGATATCCAAGCTGTTCAAGCATTTCAGGGTCACAGCCAGGAATTGCCTTGACATGAATATAACCATTAAATCTATATTGTGTACGAAGCTTGTAAATCGCCTCATATATCAACCCTATGGTATAATCTGGACTTTTCATAATCCCTGAGCTTAAAAACAGACCTTCGATATAATTTCGGCGGTAAAATTCCATTGTCAGGCGACACACTTCATCTGGAGTAAAGGAGGCGCGCAGCACATCATTGGATATACGGTTTATACAATATTTGCAGTCAAAAATACACTCATTGGTAAGCAGAATTTTTAAAAGAGAAATACATCTGCCGTCACTGGCAAATGAATGACAGATACCTGCAGCACTGGCGCTTCCGGTATCTCTTTCGTTTCCTTTTCTCTCAACACCGCTGGAAGAGCAGGAAACATCATATTTTGCAGCAGCAGAGAGTATTTTAAGTTTTTCCTCTAATGGCATGTCCGGTTGTATCAATACATAGTCTTTCATAGAAAGCGGCCTCCTGATTTCGAATATTTGTTCTCACACTTTATTGTAACATAGAGAACGTATATTCGCAAGAGTTTTTTGTTTGATAACTAACAGAGAAACCAAACTGTGATTTTCAAACTGGCTTGAACTTGAAGAAGGCAGAGGAAATTAACCTTTGCCTCTTTTTTCACTCTTTTTTCTCAAAACTTCTTTATAGACTCTCTCCACATTTTCTGCAAAACATCCCTTATCAAATCCTCTCGCAATTTCTTCACTGTGTTTTCCAGCTTCTTTTCTCCATTCCTCATCTTCTAATACTTTTCTGACTGCCTTAAAAAATTCTTTTGGACTGCTGTATTCATATCCATTCACACCCTCTTTTATCACATCCTCCAGACATGAATCCTTGCGGCAGACCAGAGGAAGTCCATTCGCTGCCGCTTCAATATAAGTAAGTCCCTGAGTTTCACTGGTAGAAGCATTGACAAACACATCTCCTGTTTGATAATACTCCTGAACTTCCGATGGAGGTACCATCCCAGTAAAAATCACATGTCTGGAAATTTTAAGCACTCTGGAAAGTTCTTCCAGTTCTTCCTTTGCCGGTCCATCTCCAACAATCAAAAATATCAGCTTTTGATTTGTTTTCAGCAAATGAGCAAATAATTTGAGCAGTTCATTTAAATTTTTTTCGGTTCCAAGCCGTCCCAGATTTAACAATACCTGATATCCATCAGGAATTCCCAGATTATGACGTTTTTTCATTTTTTTCTTCTGTGTCAGCCTGACTCTGTGCTGTCCTATGGAAATACCACTTGGCACAATACATACAGGATTTTTTATCCCATAGCTGTGTAATGCTTTTTCTACTTTTTTTGTAGGTGCAATGATTCTGTCTACATTCTTTAACCGTTCACGCGACAAAATACGCACCAGATGATTTCCCAGACGCCGAAAAGGAATTACATACCCTGCATACTGTTCATACAAAGTATGATACGTATGCACAAGCGGTGCATTTGTCATGCGTGCAATACGACTTGCAAACTGAAAGCTGAAAAATTCACACTGGCTGTGAATGACATCCGGCTTCCATTGAATCAGCTCTTCCACAAACTCATTACGATAAGACACCGGCATCCGTACGTCTGGATAAATAATACCAAATGGAATAGACTTTATATAATAAACCGACCCTCTGTGATAACTTTTTAGATTGCGTGAAAAAGTAAGTATTCGTACATCATGTCCCCTTTTTACCAGTTCATTTCTCAAATTTCGTACAGAGGTCACAACACCGTTTGTGTCTGCAACAAATAAATCCGTTGTAATTAAAACTTTCATCTTTCTATCCTTATATATCTGAAACTATTCTTATTATTTCAATGATTACTTCTACCATTTTTTCCATCGACTGTACAGGAATATACTCATATTTTCCATGAAAGTTATGTCCGCCTGTGGATAAATTTGGACATGGAAGTCCCATATAGGAAAGTCTGGCTCCATCTGTACCTCCTCTAATGGGTATTACGGAAGGAGTGATACCACATTTTTCCATTGCCTTTCTTGCATATTCCACAATATGCATGCAGGATTCTATTTTTTCTTTCATATTGTAATAAGAATCCGTAATTACAATCTCTACAGTTTTTTCCCCATATTTTTGATTCATATAATTTGTGATATTTTCTACATACTTTTTACGCTCCTGAAATTTTTTCATGGAATGGTCTCTGAGAATATAGGATAAAACTGTCCGACTCTCATCGCCTTTTATTTCACAGAGATGATAAAATCCTTCGTACCCTTCTGTACAGGCAGGAATTTCAGCAGGTGGAAGCATACTGTTAAATTCCATTGCCATAAGAACAGCATTTTTCATTTTATTTTTTGCCTCTCCAGGATGAATATTTACACCATTGACAATTACTTTTATGGAAGCGGCATTAAAATTCTCATATTCAAGCTCTCCCAACTGTCCTCCATCAATCGTATAGGCATAATCAGCTCCAAATCTTTTTACATCAAACAAATCAGCTCCTCTGCCTATTTCTTCATCTGGAGTAAATGCAATTTTTATTTCCTTATGTGGAATATGCTCTTCTGTAATTTTATTCACTGCAGTAATAATTTCTGCAATTCCCGCCTTATCATCACTTCCAAGCAAAGTAGTTCCATCTGTCACAATCAATGTCTGTCCCTTATATTGTGAAAGATGTCCAAATTCTGAAACTTTCATAACAATATTTTTTTCTTTGTTTAAAATAATATCTGTCCCATCATAGTTTTCTATCAATTGCGGATTCATATTTTCTCCTGAAAATGCCGGAGCTGTATCCATATGTGCAATAAATCCAATAACATCTCCATGTTCCATACCCTCTGACGCATTTATAGAAGCATAAACATAGCCATGCTCATCCATATATGCATTGTCTGCTCCGGCTTTTTTCAGTTCTTCTACAAGCAGTTGAGCCATTTGCCGCTGACTGTCCGTGCTTGGACAATGTGGATTGTTTTCATCCGATTGTGTGTTTATTTTAATATACTTAAAAAAACGTTCTGTTACATTCATGGTTTACCTCCAGATTCATTTCCTGAATAATATCATAAATAATTCATAAAGACGCTCGCTGATAAAGGATGCACACGGATGCGTGTGCAGGTCATCAAACTTCATTTGATGACATACATTATAGCACATTTTGTCAAATTTTTTATTTTTTTTATAAAATTTATGATTGAATTTTATTTTTTTCACAAAATCAACACATTTTCTGGCTATTCTATATATGTAAAAAACAATATGTTCTTTACATTTTGATTTTTATTTTTTCATAATAATTTTCTTTTAAACATAAAGAAAATTACTCCTCCCCATTTTTTAGTTCCCGGTTTTCTCCCCGGGAACTTTTTATCCTCCAGAAAATTTCTCAGATATTTTCTCTGTTTTCATTTTGCAAATATTTTATATTTTTCATATATTATTTGCAAAGTTTTCACAAAATAACCACATTTGTACCTTATATTATTTATATAAGAAACAAAAAAGTTTCTTATATAGTTTTTTAATTTTTTTATTTTTTCATAATAATTTTTCTTTTGAAAAAAAGAAAAATTACTCCTCCCCATTTTTCATAGCTCCGGACTTCTCCCCGGAGCTATTTTTTTGTTTGCTGCGCACGTTTCCAAGCGCCGCCTTAAGATGCATATAAAAAACAGCCAGATATCTATCTGACTGTTTTCCGGTTTTTTTATTTAATCAATAAATGTCTTAAATTTACTTATTAAGCTGCTGTATCGTCAACATTCAAATCATCATTAAAATTATAACCATAATTATCTGTACCACCGAACATATCTGTAATATCGCCTGTAGAATCAATGCCTATCAATGAAAGAAGCGCTTCAATATCCTCCTGAGCCATTACGCTTTCCGGAGCACTTATCTTTACGTCCTTTTCTTTGATTTTGGCATCGACAGACATCGTTATATCAGCATCACTGTCCTTTGCTTTCATGCTACAGCCAAAAGAGCCTACAGCAGAGCCTTCCTCACCGGAATAATCTGTTGTTAAAGTAAAGTCAAATTCCGGCATTTCTTCTTTTGCCGTTTTGATGTCTTCCAAAAGCTTTTCTCTGTCTTCTTCTGTACTGATTTTTATTTTATCAAAAGCATCTTCAATGGAAATATCCATAGTTTCATCTCCTACAATTGTTTTAATGTTTTTGATAATTTCATCTCTGTCTTCTGCCAGTACAGTAATTGCCGCTGTCATAAAAGAAAGCATATTGGAATTATTTATGCTTATGGAATATCCATTTTTGGAAGAATATACATCCTGTGCTTTCTTTGCAGCCTTTTCCACTTCATCCATCAGATAATAAACAGCCTTTTCTACTGCTTCTGTATCTGTTTTTGGAATATTAAAATCCTCCGCTGTAATCTGTGCAGACTTCAAAAATGCTTCTCCAAACTGTGTCAGCGTATCTTTGGAAACAGAAATATAATCTCCTTCTGGAAGCAGCGTCAAATAAGTAGATACGGTATCTTTCATACCAAACTTATCAGCTACCTGCTCAATAACATCTACTGTCTTGGCAACATTTACATACAGCGTATCATCTACATAGACAATTTCTGTAAGGTCACCGGAAAGATTTCCCACTTCAAATCCAAGTGTTATCGTCTGTGCATCTGTGCCCTTGACAGAACCGTTTACAGTAAGCTTTAAATCAACTTTATCCGAAGCAATACCCAGTGTGTCAAGAATCTGCTCTGTTTCCTCTGTTGTATAAGTAAATAAATCATCTGCCTTTATCGAAAAACTGATATCGGCTGTATAATCATAACTGCTGATATTCGAGCTTTTCTTTAATGCATCAGAGAAGGATTGCGCCGAAACCTCTCTGCTCTCGGTCTTTGCCTCCGGCTTTTCCTGCTCTCTGTTTCCACAGCCTGTAATCGCTGCGGCTGTCATGGCTGCTGCCAGTGAAACAGCAGTAAATTTCCTAAATCTCATTCTATCCTCCATTTCAGGTATACTTTTATACCAGTTGCACTGCTCTTTGCAGTATACTACATGTGCATATACGTCAGGATAACTCCCCTGCATCGTAGTACTGTTAATTTACTACAAATTTGGCGATTTGTCAATTATCCCAAACAGATTTGCATGATTTTAAATATAAATTTTTTATATCTATTTCGTTTTCACTGGTCTAATTACCTTAAATATTATTCAAATTCATATCTATTGTTTTTTTGTTCCTTGAATATTTATCACTACATACTCGCAATGCTCCTGTGTTCTGATTGGATATTGCCATCCTGCAAAACCCGAAGATACAATCACTGTACAGTCCCCTTCCTGATATCTTCCATATCTGAGCATTTTCATCACATCAAAAAAATACTCTGTCGGCCAAATCTGTCCTGCATGAGTATGACCAGACAGCTCCAAATCTACCCCTGCCGCATTATTTTCTGCTGCTTCCACCGGCTGATGGTCCGCTACAATAATGTATTTTTTCATATCTGCTTTTTCTAAAAGCTCTTCTGCAGATGCCCTGCCAGAATCATTTCCCCACGCAGCATCTCCTCTGCCTGCCAGAATCAGTTCTTCATTTATTTCTACAAAAGTATCTTCCAGAATTACAATTCCATTTTTTGTAATTGCTTCTGTCAGTTCTTTATCTGTATAAGTACGCTTATCCGTATATGGCTGCCGGTCATGGTTTCCATACACATAAAATACGCCATAGTTACTCTTTATTTTCTGAAAAATTTCAAAAACCTCCTGCATTTTTTCATGAGAGGTTCCTTCTTCCACAATATCACCGCCCAAAATCACAATATCCGGATTTTGGGCATTGATTTCAGAAATACTGTCTTTCAAAATATCCGTATCTTGTATTGTTGCATAATGAGTATCTGTAATTAAAACCACCTTATAATCCGAAATATCTTTCGTTGTTTGAACTGTATATTCTGTTCTGACTATATTTTCCATATTTAAAAAACCGTACAGCAATATAAAAAATACCGTTATAGCAGGAATGAGCCCGCAATGATATAATATATGAGCTATTCTGTAATATGTTTTTTCTTTTTTGCCTGCAAAAATTTTTCGAAGTATGATTGCTGCAAGGTCAAACAGCATGGCTGAAAAAATCAAATGCAATAATATCACCGAAATTCCGTTCCAGATATTAACGCTGAAAACTCCTGCTGCCACTGCGAGTATTGTCTGAAAAACCTGCAAAACTTTATTTGTTTTACCTTTGCTGTAAAACCGGAATACACGCCTGAAGAAAACATAGACATAGATTCCCAATAAAACCGCCACTGCCGCCATAATTATCCACATAATGATAACCATTATACACCCTTCCTTTCCAACAGTGAATCAGATTCACCTGCTATCTCCTCCAAGCCATTTTACAGACAATTTGTCTATACGCTGAGCTAAACAATCCTTTTTTTAAAGTCATGCTTAAGCCCCCTGTATTCTCTGCCGCACTACTTCGTATGCAAGTACTCCTGCTGCCACGGATGCATTTAAAGAATCAATATCTCCTTTCATGGGAATTGCAGCAGTAAAATCACACTTCTCCTTGACCAGACGGCTTACTCCTTCTCCCTCATTTCCTATTACCAGCCCAATTGGTCCTTTCAGGTTCATATGATACATAACCTCTCCATCCATATCTGCACATACAAACCACAATCCTTCTTTTTTCAAATCCTCTATTGTAGAGGAAAGATTTGTCACCTTTGCCACTGGAGTATAATTCAATGCTCCCGCTGAAGTTCTTGCTACTACTGCAGTTAATCCGACAGCTCTTCTTTTTGGAATAATCACTCCATGTGCCCCTGCAAGATTTGCCGTTCTGATAATTGCCCCAAGATTATGCGGGTCTTCAATATTATCAAGCAGAAATAAAAAAGGGTCTTCTCCTTTGTCTCTGGCTGCTTTTAATATATCCCCAACCTCTGCATATTCATAAGCGGCTGCCTGCGCAATCACTCCCTGATGTTTTCCTGTCGTGGACATTCCATCAAGCCTGTCCTTGTCCACATAATGAATCACCGTGTTTTTCTTTTTTGCTTCTCTTGTAATACTCATAACTGGTCCATCATGACATCCATCCAAAACAAAAAGCTTGTCTATGGTTTTTCCAGACCGAAACGCTTCCAATACAGCATTCCTTCCTTCTATCACAAATTCCTTATACCTCATACCATTCTTGTGCTCCTTCTAAAATAATGTTTTATAGCTGCATGATAGTTTACCATGCAGCTTCCTGTCTGTGCTTTAAACTCTGATTGTGTCACTTACCATACCACTTCTATCTTTTCCAGTCCATGTTTTACTAGCTCAAATATCCGCTGTATTCTTCCTTCCATATACAGGTATCCCATCACTGCTTCAAATCCTGTAGCCATATGATAATCAGCCGCTGAAGCGTTTTTGGCCGAGGTAAAAGAATGTGCATTCCTTCCTCTTTTAAAAATCTGCAGCTCTTCCTGCGTCAGCTCATCCAGCAAAAGCTTGATTATTTTAGACTGTGTTTCCGCCTTCACAAGGCTGCTGCTCTTTTTGTGAAGCTTGTTCACCTGTCCGTTTCCATGTCCCACAACAAGACTTCGAATAACAGTTTCATAAATACCATCCCCGATATATGCCAGAGTAAGCGGGGAATAGGTATTTATACTCTGCTTTTTTATCTCAAATTCATTTAAAATTGTGTCGTATAAATCTATGCTTTCCTCCATTTGACTCCTTCCCTTGTATCCTCCAGAAGGATTCCCTGTTCTGCAAGTTTACTTCTGATTTCATCAGCTTTTGCAAAATCTTTTGCTTTTTTTGCCGCCTTTCTCTCTTCTATCTTTTCCAGAATATACTGCTCAAACTCAGGGTCAACCTCTGTGTCATTCTTTCTGCTTCCTCCTGTAAGATTCAGAGAAAGCACTTCATCAAAACTGCGAATTAATGCAAGCTTTGTCTTATCATTTATACTGTCTTTTAATAATTCATAAATCACAGTTATACCCATTGCGGTATTTAAATCACTTGCCACAGCCTCTAAAAATTTATTTTTATAGCAGTCAAATGCTTCCCTGTCCAGTTCTCCCTTATCCTCCAAACGTTCCACAGCCTTTAGAAGCTTGTCATAGGCAGCAGCTACATTGTCCATTACCTCATAGGAAAATTCCAGAGGCTTTCGATAATGAGATTGCAGGCAGAACATTCGATATACCAGAGCAGGATATCCCTTTTCCTCCAAAAGAGAAGCTGTCAGAAATTCTCCCTTGGACTTGCTCATTTTGCCGGACTTATCATTTAAATGATGTACATGGAACCAGTAATTACACCATTTATGACCCGTATAAGATTCACTCTGCGCGATTTCGTTTGTATGATGCGGAAAAATATTATCTACACCACCACAGTGAATATCCATAGATTCTCCCAAATGCTTCATACTGATACAGGAACACTCGATATGCCAGCCTGGATAACCCGTTCCCCATGGACTGTTCCATTTCAACTCCTGATTGTCAAATTTTGACTTGGTAAACCAGAGTACAAAATCACTCTTATTTCTTTTGTTTGTATCTTCACTGACATCGTCTCTTACACCTACCATCAGTTCCTTTTCACTCTGACTGGAAAATACATAATAATTTTCCAATTTGGATGTATCAAAATAAACATTATCTCCGGCAATATATGCATATCCTTTCTCTAACAGCACCTCTATCATATGAATAAATTCATCAATACAGTTTGTCGCCGGCTCTACGATTTCAGGCCGTCCAATATTCAGCTTTCTGCAATCTTCAAAAAAAGCATCTGTATAATACTTTGCAATCTGCATAACTGTCTTATGTTCTCTCTTGGCCCCCTTGAGCATCTTGTCCTCACCAGTATCCGCATCGCTTGAGAGATGTCCCACATCTGTAATATTCATTACACGTTTTACCTGATAGCCTGCATAGCGCAGAGTTTTTTCCAGAACATCTTCCATAATATAAGTTCTGAGATTTCCAATATGAGCAAAATGGTATACGGTAGGTCCACAGGTATACATTTTTACCTTTCCTTCTTCATTTGGTACAAAAGTTTCCACCTTTCCTGTCAGTGTATTATAAAATTTCACTTTGTTTTCCATAATAAAATAATCCTCGTTTTCTTCTTTATTTTGCGGCAACTCATCAAAAAGCTTTTTTATTTTTTGGCTCTCTCTTAGATAGAATACCCGAATATCAGAAAGAGCCAGTTTTTTATTTTATAAAAATTGTTTCGTTTGATGACTTTTACTACTGCGCAGGTCATCAAACAAAGTTTGATGACTTTTACCACAATGAAGCACGCTGATGCGTGCGCAGGTCATCAAACAAAGTTTGATGACTTTTTACCAGCGATTTATTTTCTTTCCTGTGCCAGCTTTTCAATCATTCCCCTCAGTTCTTCATTCTCCTGTTCCAGCTTTTCTATTTTATTCATTACTGGGTCAGGAAGATGTATCTGGTCCATATCTGTACGCGGAATACGCACATTATCCTGTTTTACTACCCGCCCCGGAACACCTACGACCGTAGAATTTGGTGGCACTTCTTTTAAGACTACACTGCCTGCACCAATCTTGGAATTTTCACCGATTGTAAAGGAACCCAGTACCTTTGCTCCGACAC
This sequence comes from uncultured Lachnospiraceae bacterium, assembly GCA_910585215.1. GTDB lineage: Bacteria > Bacillota > Clostridia > Lachnospirales > Lachnospiraceae > CAG-303. The sequence goes on from CAJUDQ010000012.1 coordinate 81,194, forward strand.
TGACCATTACATTATCCTCAAGTGTCGGATGTCTCTTTCCGGTTTCCTTTCCGGTTCCGCCGAGTGTAACCCCCTGATACAATGTCACATTATCTCCAATAATCGCGGTTTCTCCGATCACCACTCCTTTTCCATGGTCAATAAACAGTCCTTTTCCAATCTGTGCGCCCGGATGAATTTCTATTCCTGTCTTTCTTGCACATCTCTGTGAAATCCATCTTGCCAGAAAGAAATGTCCTTTCAAATATAATTTATGTGCTTTTCTGTATTTTCTGATTGCCCAGAAACTTGGATAAAGTAAAACCTCCCAGTCTGACTTAATCGCAGGGTCTCTTTCTCTGATAATGGCAGCTTCCTCTTTAAAATATTGATAAAATCCCATAACATTCCCTCTTGATATTCCTATAAAAAAACTAAATGCCCCGCCTCTTTGTATTCATGTATACAAAAGACGAAGCACAGCTTCGCGGTTTCACTTTCTTTTAGAGTTTACTTTACAGGTGATTCTCTGCACCTTTTATATAATATTCACAAACTCCGGCAATGTCAATCAGAAAATAGATTTATTCATACAAATCTTTTTCGTGTCTCGGATTTTGTTTCACCATTTCTGCACATTCCGCGATTGCTTTTATAATTTCCAGAATATTGTTATAGGACATTTTTTCTGTTGCAGAAATCAGCCTGCCTTTTTCTGTACTGACATATTTCGGCGGGAGATGATTGAGCGCCAAAGCTGCCAAATCGCCCCTGCAGACAGCACACTGACAGATTCCAAAGGTATTGATATTTTTATCAATCTGTTCTCTTACAAGGTCTTCCATCACATTAATAAAAGTAGGAACATTGTTTGCCTTGACCGCATTTTTAACACGACACACAACCACCGGCTGACTGAACGGCTTTGTGATAACATCTACCACACCGCCTTCAATAGCTTTTCTCTGGGTTTCCTCCCCATCTACAAGCATAATCACAGGAATGACATTTAATGGCTTTGACTCCTTTAACAAATGAAGCAGTTCAAACCCGTCGCAGTCCTCCAGACGGGCACCTGCAATAATCATATCCACTTCAAGAGGGTTCTGATTCAGATAATCAAAGGCTTCTTTTCCATTTGCATACTCACCCACTCTATATGCTTCGGATAAATATTCTCTTAACTCCTGCCTTTCAGAAGTGTCCTCATCTACTATGAGTATAAATTCTCTTTTATCCATTTTCGTTTCTCCTCAATTTTGTTTTTCTTATGAAACTGTTAAAAGTAAACATCTACAGGATAGTATACGACAAAATCTGGAAAATCACAAGCAGAATTACAGCTTTTTCCGTTTTTCCATTCGGCTACAGGATTTGTATCTGTCGTAAATACAAAATTGTCCGAATATACAAAAATCTCCCTGTTTTACTTAATATAAGCAAAACAGGGAAACTCTCATAACTATATGAGCAATTGTCTTTTGTACTGGTTTCTTTGTGTATTTTTCAAAAAATACACAAAGAAACCATATTTATAAAAATATCAAATATAACCGTTTTTCCTTCTCTAAATGCTGTCTGGACTCCATAGACCATTTGCAGCATAGTTATATGAATAAACTCTCTTAGCATAAATAACAGCATACTTAAAGTTGTTTTCATATACATAATTAATCATTTTATATACTGTTCCACTATCAAAGGTATAATGATGTCCGTCAGATACGTCATAATAATAATCAAATACACTTTGTGTACCTGCTACTTTAGCAACATATGGAAATGTAGTTTTTTCACATTTCATATATGCAGAAGAATCATCTTGTTTTTCACGTAATTCAGTTGTAGTACTTCCCCCCGCAGCTGTTTTAAAATAAAAATCAAATACTGTATCCTTATAATTGGATGCCGATACTGGAACAGTACAGAATATCATCAAAATTGTAAACAGTATAATAACTTTAGAAATATATTTCTTTATTTTCATTTTTATCCCTCCT
>CAJUDQ010000013.1 GCA_910585215.1 uncultured Lachnospiraceae bacterium
AGCAAAAATGAAACTGCCGCTTCACGAATCTTTATTCATTAAAGCGACAGCCCCCTGATTATGAAAAAATTTATAACATCAATAAAATCAATTTATCTTAACCATATTATTTTTCACAAAATAAAAACGATAATAAAAAACAATTACATAATTGATGAATCATATGAAATGATATATGAATTTATATTTAAAATGAACTTTTTATTTTTATATTCATATATGAGTACCCCATCTAAATTCATCAGCTACTACCTACCTTCTTTCACTTACTTTCTTACCTAAAATATTAACAAGCTATCTGCTCAGGGAACAATGTCTGGAACTCTACCCCGCTGCTTAAAATAACTTTTACATATTCAGCAACCCTTTTATACTCTGCACAAATTTTCATTATCTCCTCAACAGCAAAAGGAATCCCCTGTACAGCCCTTCTCATACAAAAAATAAAATCAATCCCCATATCCGCTTTAAACTCATTATTTAAGTTACAAACCTCGTTTACTGTATATGCCAGTTCTTCCTTATCAAGGATGTCCTCATAATCATCACGCATATCCACAATTGATGATAGCTTTACTCCCGTACTGTCCTCATAATCATCAGTGAAATACTGCCTTCTTTTCAGCTTATCTATCTCTTCTTGATACTTCCCATTCTTAAACGCTGTTACCCAGCCATGCAAATGGAATGGCTTATCAAGGTAAATCCGCCCGTCAAGTGCAGACTCAATCAGCTCAAAACCATAGTCAAAATTTTTAAGGTTATCCTCAAGATTTCCATTATCATCTTCTAAATCCTTAAATAATACATTAAGCATTTCACCTGTCAACTGCTTTGAATAACTAAAACTTCTTAAATACATAAACATTCCTACCTTTCTTTGAATGAGTACCCCACGCATCCATGAGGTACTCCAATTTTTACATTGTCTTGAATAACAATATTTATCTCTGTTTAATATGACAACCAATTCATAGCAAATTTCTTTTTCTTTATAGCAATTTCCATCTCTTTCAACTTTGTCATATCATCAAAAGATACAACACCTAGAATAAAACAAAGAAAAGGAATCCAAAATGAAAATCTAAAATCTTGAAGTGCATTATACTCATAGTCACTTTTACCTTCTATCTCTACACCTACCTTGTTTAATTGATTTTCATCATTAGTACAGGGTCTTAGCATTAACTCTGTAATCGCACCTTGACAATGACTTAAATGGTCAATTTGCAAACCTTCAATGTTATAACCCAACTCCTTCATATAAACTCTATGTACTTTTACATTTTTCTTCCCATTATAATCCATAACTGGTGTAAGTTCCGAATTCTTATTGCTATGTCCATTTAATCGAATAATCTTATCAAACTTGCCATCTTTCATATAATGTCTTTTTGCAAACTCAACATCCATAATAATCGGTAAACAATACTCCCTTCCCTCTCTTATGGCATAAGTGAAAGCAAAAATATAATCTAACCCAGCTTTTGTAAAATAGTCAGTCTTAGCACATCCCCTTCCTGTACAAGACATGTGTGTAAAACCATCTTTATCTACCAGTTGTTTCATCAACTCAAACTGCTTATCCTCATCTTGTCCTACAAACATCTCAATATAAACATTTAAACGACTTATATTCTCTGCTAACTCAAAATGTTTATCCTCGCTCTCTCTCGTAAATACCTCAGCATAATCATTTAAACAATACAAATTTCCTACCTTCTCTTCACCTGACAAATTCTTTACCCCATTCTCAATAATAGATTTGCCAACATAACCATTTGAACCATACATAATTACTACCTACCTTTCTTAAATAAACTTTCTTATTAGTGCTACCCTACTCAGCAAGTACAACTCATAGAAAAATATTTTTTCTACTTGTACTGCTTTATAATAGATTTGTTATATATTGGAATACCAAAGAAAAAACTGATGAAATGGTAAACCATATGAACAGGAAACTATTTTTCTCCCTGCCTTTTAATAGATTATTCCTGTATTCTTTATCCCCAAAAACATATTGGTAAACGTATCCCCAACTGGACATACCCCATTTATAAATTTAGACCAATCATTAAAAATACCTTCCAGACTTGCCATACAAATATCTATCTTGGAATTTTAAATACAAAAGAGCTGCCTCTTTCTTCTCTTGTGGGCAAAAAAATAAGACCTGCCAGCTATCGGCAAGCCTTATTATCTTTTTTAAGATACCTTCAATTTTCCATCTGAACAAAAAGAAACCAATATATCAATCAATTCATGGTCAAATCCTTCTGAGTAAACCATCTGCTGTATTACCTGCATTGGCGGATAGGCACTCTTATATGCCCTTACAGATGTCATGGCACAAAATACATCAGCAACAGCAATCACTTTTCCAAACTCACTTATTTCATCTCCCCACATCTGGTCTACATACCCACTTCCATCAAGCCTCTCATGATGTTGAAGAATACCTGATAAGATTTCTTCATCTTGAATAAAATTCTTTAAATGTCTATACCCCACAATAGGATGCTCTTTTACAATCGCATACTCCTTTGCGGTTAAACAGCCTTTCTTGCCTATAATACCAATCCCTGTAAAAATCTTGCCAATGTCATGCAGATACCCTGATATTGCTAAATTTACCAATCTCTCCTCTGAAAATCCTCTTTTTACCCCGATAAGTACCGCTAATCCTGCTACTTCCTGTGAATGGGTAAATGTTTCTGTATCAAATCGCTTTAAAGCATGGTAGAAATCAGATACTCCAATATTCTTTAATATCCTATCTTCTGCCTTAGAAATGTAAATACTTACATCTTCCAACTTTTCATCTTGAATCACTTTTATCACCTCTCTAACCACTTTACCATGAAAAAAGATGGCTCTCCCTCTCAGGTAAGCCATCCCTTCCTCTGAACATTAAGGCATCTGAGCCTGATAGACAACATTCATTGTATCTTTGTTATCCCTTAAAGCATTTCCAGCCCTACTTCCAAGAAACTCTATATACTGCTCCTCTGTGCCTGAAAAATAAACATTCTCTATCACTGCATTATTTGTGGCATACTTCGCTAATGTCACCCCTGAATCAGTGTAGTCAATATATAAATTCTTAATCTTCGCACCATGAAATACATACTCAGTTGCTAAAAAGGTATCTTTTACAATACAGGTATCAATAGTCGTATCACAAAATGCCCATGTCCCAACAGTGACTGCATTCCTTAAATCCGCACGACTGATAGAAGCGGTACAGCCATCCAATGCACTTTTTCCAATAGATACAATGCTATCTGTAAGTATCAGATTTTTATAAGCCTTGCCCTCTGTATTTTTATAAGAACTTTCTATGGTATCACAGGATAAAACAGCACTTACCCCATCATCAGATGTTGCGATTGCCTTTACTGCTTTTGAATCTGCTCCAATATAATCTCCATCTGAAAAACTTATCAATGTATACATAAGTCCTGATGAATTGGTTACTTCAGCAGTATCATGGCTGATACCCCATTTTATCTTGGCTACATTAGAATTATATCCATTTGAACTCTCATTATTACCAAATGCATACCCATTTAAACTTGTACAGGAATCGGGCAATGTCACCTCTATAATACCTGTATCCATAAACGCATTATCCTCTATGCTGCCATCAAAACCATCTTTAAATACCACATTTTTTAAATTGGTACAGCCATAAAATGCATCGCTCTTAATTATTGTGACTGAACTTGGAATCACTACGCTCTCAAGACCTGTACAGTATTTAAAGGCGTCACTGTGAATCTCTGTAAGACCTTCATTAAAGGTTACACTTTTTAACTTGGTACAAGGATTGCTTACATCAAAGCCACTGCACCAAAATCCAAGACAAGAATCATAATTGTCAGGTAATACCCATTCCTGCTGTGGCATATCACTATCAGAAAGAGAGTCTGAAAAATCAATCTCTGCCCCAGCAACATCGCTTCGGATACCAGCTATCTGTGCTACGCCTCTACTTCCATTATAAGTAACAGGCAATGAAATCTCTACCATAGAATCTGTGCCATAACTTTTTAATGTGTCATAGCCATACTGTGAAAATCCACAGACATAATACTTTCCATTTTCATAATGATAATCGAAAAACTCGGTGTAATCTCTTTCCCCATTTGCTTCAAACTTAAACCTGATTTTTGCTGTATCAGGAAGTTTCTTGGAAACATTCACTGCTGACCTTACATTATCGCATGTGATAATCGCTGTGGAAATGGAAGTTTCACTATTACTTAACTCTACACCTTTCACACTGTCAGGCACTTCCACTTCCTCGATATAAGCGGCAATCTCAGCCTCTGAAAACAGAGTCTCAAAACATACCCCAACGACCTGTATATCTTCCATACTTCTTGGAATTACAAGGTTTTTATCAGAGGACTCAATCACCATATCATACCCTTTTGCCTCTATCTCTTCTTTATTGGTACTAAACTCTTTTAATTCCGCCACCATATCGGTCTGTGGAAGAATATCATAAGCAATATCATACTGGTTTGCATAACTTACATCGGAACTATCAGAATATTTATAGCCCATATAATAAGTCATTGCCTTATCATTTGTACTTAACGAAATATTAAATAAAATGTTGGTCTGATAGGTTCCTATATAGTCAATCTTAGAAAATGGCACCGTTGCGGTGATATCATACCCCAATTTAGGCTCTGCTGTTAAATTCGCCTTTAATTCTGAAGCTGTCCAGCTTGCACTACAATCTGTACCAAACGAAACCGATGCATCCACTGTAATATCACTCTTATACTGGTTCGCATACGTTATCTTAGGATTGGTTGAAACTGATAAAACTGACTTTGGGCTTGTAATACCCTGAGCTGTTACTTTACCAGTGCCTACAAACTCATCTCCTGACTTTGTAAGGGCTACATTGTCAGGAATCGTTACAATCAAACCACCGCCAAGCATATCCGCTGTCGCTGTAAAAGAAGTATCGGCTGTTTTTGTATCTGCAAAGGCTGATACCCCACCTGATGAAGCTACTATAAAACAGCTTAACATACCAGCTAATAATCTCTTATATACCATGCTTTTTCTCCTTTCAAAAGTTGCTTAAACTCTTTTTAAGAAAGGGAACTTAACGATTCTGCATTAAGCTCCCTTTTTCTAGTTTACATGAAACTTCTTTATTTCTTACTCTGCATTTACTAATGCTATCTGAAATGTAACTGTTGCCTCATATGTGCCGATATACTCAACTTCGCTCATAGGAACTGTCGATGTTAAATCTTTATCCACTCCTGCTGTTTTTCCAGCTCTTAACGCACTTGCTGACCATGTCTCTTTTTGGTTATCACCATCAGATACCCCAAAACTTAAAGTGCCTGCCGCATCTACATCTGCATCATCTGTATGTACATAAGTTACAGAGGTTGGAACAGATACCTCTAACTTCTTTGCTGGATTAATATTACCCTTTGCATTTACCTGAGAAGTCTTTGCAAATCGGCTGTTTGTCTGGTCATACTCCAAAGTCAGCGTATCTGGTACAGTTACAATTAAATCACCGCCAAGCATATCGGCTGTAACGCTAAATGATGTTGGGGAACTTCCTGTAGCATTATCGCCTGTTACAGCAATATCCTGTGCATACGCTGGAATCGCTCCTCCAATCAAAGTCATGGTCATCAGTAAACCTACAAGTTTCTTTCTCATAACAAATCGCTCCTTTCAAATATCTTATTATTTTTTGATGCTTGCTGTTTTTAATATATCTTAATTCTTATTATTTTTGATGCTTGCTGTTTTCTTATTATATCTTAATGCTTCTTTGCTACTCGGTTACGGTTAAAGTAATATCGCTATGTCCGCCATTCTTCTGTATCGTTGGGTCTGTATAATCATAGGAATAAATATCAACAGATACCTGATATGTGCCAATATCCAGCAAATCTCCAAAGGCAACGCTAAACTTCTTGCCAGCTTCAACTAACTTGGACTCGTAAATGACCTTTCCTGTACTCAAATCTGTAAATTTGTAGGAAAGATAAGAATACCCCAGATTGCTTTCAGGATTAAATAAGGTTGCATAAGGATAACTCTTTCTTACCGTAAAATCACTGATGACTGGAATGGCTGTTGTACCCTCCATATGCTCCATATCCGCTACATCATCAGGCTGTATGTACTCGGCTTGTTCCAACTCAGGCTTGTTAACTCTACTATCATTTGTATCTCCAGAACAGGAACGGAGAAGTAAAATAATAATGATGACAATTAAAATAAGAATAATTACATTGCGGATACCTACTTTATGTCTTAACTTTTTATTCTTTTTTAACTGTTTTCTTTCATCATCTTCTAACTTTGCAATCTTCTCTTCTGCAATAATATCCATTATTTCATCCTCATCTGGCTGCTTATCTTGTAACTGACTATCCTTATCCATTTCATCTTCTGGTTTTTCAATCTTTTCCTTATCCATAAAACTCACTTCCTTTCATCGAAGAACATACCCCAAAGATTACTTTTCATCGAACATCTCACCAATTAACCTACTCATGTAATGAAATGTATCTGGTGCTGCTTCTTGCGTATCATGCCCACCCATACACAAAACTGTCTGAAAGGCTTGTGCAAAATACTCTTTCTCATTGGTGTAATAATAGGGGCTATCGCCATAGTACGCAGTTATTAGCGATTTTGCCTCTGTCTGAAAAAGCTCCTTAAATTCTTCTTCCATTGGGTGAAAATGAAGATAAATATGACCAAACTCATGTATCAGGGAATCAAATACATAACCATCTTGTATATAAATAGTGATATTATCAGGCTCTATTTCGGTACTTCCGATACAGCCGCCCTTCAGGTCAGATACTAAAATGATTGTTCCATTTTCCTGTCTAAACGCATCAAGCAAAGATGGCGGTAAATACTCTATTAATGTTAAAATCTCTTTTATCTCATCCTTAGAACAGCCTTTCTCACAATATAAATATTCATTTATTGGCTCTATCTCGCTGTCCTTGCGGTGTTGGTACATAGTCTCAGGCTGTTTTCTGATACAAAGTAAAATTAATATTAAGACCATACCCCAAATAGAAACCAGACAGATATTTAATCTTACTCTCTTCATAGATACACCTTCTCCTTGAAAAGGCTATTATCGCATGATAACAGCCTTCTCACATAATTAATCGGTATCGATTGTAAAACCATCTGCTTTGCTGCCGTCTGTTGCACCTGTCTCGCCCCATGTCGGTAAAATCTTCTTGCCTGTACCAGCGACTTTCGCCCACTGACCATTAATACCCTCAACAAGAGCGTTATAACCAGTTTTAAGAATACCACCATCTTTAAATACTAACTGCCAGATAAGGAAGATAGCAACTAAAACTCCAATCAGTAAAAATACTTTCCAAACTGTTTTATTCATAAAGCAACTCTCCTTTCCTTGTGTATTTCAACTTGTCTTTCTAAACTTAAACTACTAATAAATAAATTACAACTCAAACTACTATTAAAAACTACTATTTTTCAACTCAATCTCTATTATGAGTAAACTACTATAAACTGAAACTACTATTTAAAAACTACACTGAAACTACTACAAAATCTTCACTTCCTTTCCTGTAAAAATACATCTCTAAAAACCTATCTGATAACTCAGATAGTAAACTACCATCTTCAACTTTTATAGTAAGCTATAAAATTGAATACACTAATGATGAATCATATCAGCTAAAATATGAAATTGGTAAAAATATGATGAAATATGTATTCCATATCAATGTTGTAGCATCTTAGATAAATAATCTTCTAACTTGCTGTCTACCCCATTTAGATTGCCCTTTATATACTGTGCTGACAATTCAGCAAAAAACTCCTTATGATTTCTTGCATAATAACTTACTTTTTCCTCATCCTGAAATACCTTTTCTAATATCTTATCTTCATTATCATAAAATGATTGAAACTCCTTTGTTTTACTGTAATCATGCGAATAATCGAGTACATGGCAAAACTCATGTACTAAACCTTTTAAGCAGTCTTGGGCGATAATGACATCCACCTTTTGTAATACTCCAACATTGATACCCCATAAGTGCTTTATCCTATAATCATATGGGCAATAGCCTGTTATCTTCTTATACTCTCTTGCCTCATCACCATAATGTTCCAATACATAATCCTTAATATCATTACCTTCTACAAGAATCAGCTTTCCTCCTGAATTGACCAGATAATTCCAAGCCTCATCAGGTACTTGTGTCTGGATGATTTTACAAACTTCTTTGATTGTATCTTCAGAAATCTCTCCTGATGTTATGATACATTCTTTTATCTTTGCAGTATCTTTTGATACCTTTGTTAAGCATTTATCTTGAAGCTCCTCTGTTTCAACTGCTTGTATAATCTTATAGGCAATAATCATTGGTAAACTAATTATTAGCACTATCAATATGAACTTTTTAAATCTCTTTAACCTCTTCATTAGAAATCCCTCCTTTTAATACCCTATTTATCTGCTCCTCTGAAAAATATCTCCTGTTTGTTGGTGTTTGAATATCAGGCTTTAAGATACCCTTGCTTACCCATGTATATATGGTCTGTGGTGTTGTTTGGAATATCTCGGCTACTTCTCTAACTGATAACATAAAAAAATCACTCCTATCTACCTTTGATAATAGATTAGAGTGATGTCGATTTATTTTAAACAGAACTTACAAAATGGATAAAACTTTCAAAATAAGTAAAACTCTGATTTTTAATAAAAAGGTAATTCCTCTTCTGTAAAACTCTCCCCTTTCTTTCTGGCATATGGATTTGCAAAAGCACTCTCGCCATGTAAATGCTTACACATCTCTTTGCGGCAAACCTTAAACTCATCGCCATTTAAATACATGCGGCAAAGCCATGTCCGCATAACATACAAATCATTTCCATTATTTATTGGTATCATAGAACTGCATCTTGTTAAATCCCTTGCTGACTGGCACAAAGCAAGGCTAAACTGAATATAAGCCTTTATCTTATTGAGATTTAATGTGCCATTAAACATACGAAGCTCAATCCCTTTCCCGTCAAAAAGGCTGCTTAGATTTAACATGCTATATCGGTCAGAGGTATTATCCCATGCCTTATGTAATGCCTCCATATCCTTAAACTTTTTATTACATCGGCTGGATAACTTAGAATCTACATGCTGGCAATACCTTGATAATCTTGAATCTGGTATCTGTAAAGCCCTTTCTAACAAGTATTGTCTTGCACTCATTAATCGTATCAGATTTCTTAACGTTGCTTCGTTTTGCCCCTGCTCTGATATATGAATATGAAACCCTGTGCGGTACTTAGAGCCTGATACCCCACCTGATTTCTTTATCATACCAATCAGCTCTTCAAACATTGAAATATCCCCATACTCAAGGATTGGCGTTACAAGCTCTACCTTATAATCACCACTGGATACAGGTATTAGCTTATCTCCACATCTCTTATAAGCAAAAATACTGCCATCATACTTTACTGTCCATTGCCTGCCCTGATAATCAATCAGGTCATTATCATTAAAATAGGTTGCTATAATATTTTCCACCTCATGCCTGCTAATACCTGTCAGCTCTAATTCCAATCCAAACTCTTGACTTTTCATCGACTCTAAAAATTCTTCCCTACTCTTCTTCATAATAATACACCTCTCCTTCTTTGGTAGGTGTATTTATCACTCAAAAGTTGAGGTTTGTCAAGGGATTTTTTTGTTTTATATCGTACCCCAAAATAATATCACTATTTTACATAAAAACTTAAAATACCTATAAGGCACATCTCACAAAATATTTTCTTATAAAAAAACATCCCTATCAGGTGGTTATGATACATGTCATTTTGGCAGTTTCGCCTATATGGAAGAAAATGAAAAGAAAAATAGATAATAACATAACCTATGTAGAAACATTGATAAAAGAAAAATTATATTAAAGTTTTACTTCTACCCTGATTTCTTATCTTAATCTTCTCTGCTTCTTCTACTTGGTCTTGGCGGTACTGCCATATCCTAGTAATACTCTTATGGTCTGGGCATAACAAGCCCTTCTTATTCCAATTAGCAAGCGTTGACTCGGATACCCCAATTAGACTTGCAAAGTCTTCTCTATTGATGAAACCTTCCTCTCGAATACCATCGTAATCTCCATTACGATACTTTTCAACTTGCTTCTTTGTGTACTTCCTGTGACCATGCTCATTATAATGGTCAGGCTTTAATCTGCCTGTCTTTTCCCATTCATCCAAAGTACCAACAGGTACTCCAATCTCATCTGAGAACTCTCGTATGGAAAGGAAATCACTCTCATCTTTTACTTTGTAATCTCCATTCTTGTACTTTTCAACTTGCTCCTCAGAGTAAAAACATTTCCCTGTAGGTAATCTATACTCAGGCACTAAAACTCCTGATTGTCTCCACTTAAATAATAAAGTACTGCTGACTCTGATTGCTTTTGCAAACTCTTTTGATGTCATATAAATCGCCCGCCTTTCTGATTATTATTGATTGATTTTCTCTTTCTTAGAACTGCTATGCTGTCTGTTGATACCCCATTTGTTTTAGGTATACCAACTATTATCTCAACTGCTGATACAAAGACACTTCCTCTAAAGGAAAATACACTTGTTACTATATTTCTTATTTTTATAAGCCTTTATAGTAGATTATCTTTATATTGGTTTATGGAAATAGAAGTTGCAATACTTGAACTGGCTTATGTAAAAGAAAAAATTGATAAGATACTTACTTTTCAACATAAGAACTTAAAATAAAACAGATTACATTGGAAAATTTTATTATTCTTTTATGGAAGAATATCTATCTCTTTATAAGAAAAGAAGTATATCGTACCCCAAAACAGTAAATCAATCATTTATCTAAAAAATGATATGACCTGTTTTATGAATACTATGATATACTTCCTTTAAAACTCATACACTTATTCATTTTCTTGAAAAAGTACCCCAAATATCAATCCATGTCATAATACTGCCTGAAAATCATCGCATAATCCGATGGGCTTAAAAGTGGCTCTGTCTTGTACTCTTCCTTTGACATTATAATATGTACTGCTTCTTCTGGCTCTTCAAATGTTGGTATCAGGAATGTCTTTACTCCTACCATTCTAAATATTACTTGATTAGTGAAAGCCTCTTGCTTGGTGTGACATACACTCATTACATTTGCCATCTCTATTGCCCCAAAAGCATTACGCTTTACCGCTTGAGCCAATACAAAAGCATTTGGATACGCCCTTATAATACTGCTTACTTTCATCTGCTCCATTATTTTACCACCACCCTTTATTGTTTGATGGTATGGTAGTATAACTCTAAAACAGAGTATTTTCAAGGTTATATCAGGAAAAAGATGAGAAATATCAGAGGGTAACAAGGGGCTTAAAATAAGAGGAAAAATCGTACCCCATTTTATAAAGAGTTAGACAAAATACAACTTCTATTTTTAATAAACAGGCTCATCTTCAATGGTAAAACCTATCTCATTATTATCTATTTCTGGAATACTATCTCCTGTTTCTACAGGGTTATCTGTCCAGCTTCTTACAAACTTATAAAAATTATAAAACATATGACTTATCTTGCTGCGAACATTCTCGTTTGAAAGACTGAGTACCCCAAATATCACAGATATTACCAATATCGCCTTGCCAATCATACTAAAAATCTTATCTATCTTTCTTCTCCTTGCCCTACGCTTTCTATCTCTTGCAAGGGATTCTTTCTGATGCTCCTCTGCAATCTTTGTCATAGTCTCGGCATCTACAGACTTCTTCGCCCATTTCGCATATCTCTTCTCTTCTTTGCGAGTCTGCTGTGCTAATCTTAATTTCTCTCTTTCCTCTGATTGCTGTGCTTTTATTAGCTCCTTTCGATGAGCTTCTATCTCTTTTCTCTTCTTGCGATGAAAGCGTGTATCTGGAAATTCCGCAAGTAAAAGTTCTAACTCTGCTATCTCAGCTTCACGAGATAACTCTGTCTTGATAGATACGGAGGATGTTGGGCTTGTCGAGGTCATATGCGAAATTTCCTCTGTATCTTTAAATGGCTCTGTTGTATCTGATGTGTCTGATGGGAAAATGACATCTTCTATATCAGGCTTCTCCTTTATCCTCATTACTCATCAGCCTCCTTTACCCTATACTTGCTAAAATAACTCTCTACCTGAGCCTGTGTATATAAGCGTTTACCTGTTGGTGTTCTCATATACGGATGAATAATATCATCTCTCTCCCAATTCTTTAATGTTGATAATGATATTCCAATCGCCTTTGCAAACTCTGTTGATGTAAGAAAAATCTCATTCATCTCAGTCACCTCTTTCACTTATTTATTTCACTTATTATCTTTATCTTATAGTAAAATTAACTCTGCTAATCTTACCTTTTTTATATAGGTAAAATAGATAAAGTAATACTATATATGATGAATGATATGAATGAAAATATGAAAATACATAAAATATGATACCCTATTTAAAAAGACCTGCTAAAATAAGCAGGTCTTGATACTATTTCTTCTTAATTTTTTATTGTAAAACTTTTCTTTATACCTTTGAACTCAGTTAACACTAATTGAGCTATTAATTTCATTGGTATCTTTACAAACATACCATTCTTGGGAATCAAAATTTCCATATTTTTTGAATCCTTTACACTACCATCTTTCTTATTCTTTGATGTAATATTCTCCGTAGATTTGTTATAATCATTAAATATATATTCATACATATCTTTAAATCTAGGTACTTTGGCATCATAATTAGTAATTATCATCTCGAAATTTTTACTAAGCAATATAACAGCTCTTAAATAGTCAAATATTTTTTCTTTTATGTTGGTCTCAATATCCATACCCAATCTGCATTTATAAATTCTTTTTTTAAATTTTTATCCTCTGGCTTTTGCCAATATTTATCTTTTTCAGCAAAAGAATTATAATATAAATCTCTCTGCATTAAATTAAAATCAGTATCTATCATGCAATATGCATAATATCTATCTATATCTTTCATTTTTAACCATCTATTAAAAAACCATAAGTAATTACTTAAACTATGATATATTTCATTTTGATTATAGTTTTTATATTTAATTATATTACTGTCTTTCTTATCAATTTCAGTAGTGAAACATCCAGTTATAACTCTCATTGGTTCAGAATTTGGCATATTCAAACGACAGCTAAACATAATTTTCCCTTTAAAATTGTCACACTTGTCTAATAAATCAGCCATATTGAAATCATTACTAATAAATTTTTTGCCAAAATCTTCTTCTGAAATAATAGCTCCATTTGAATAGTCAATATTAGATGAATTTTTACTTGCATTATATTCTGTTGTACCTATATAAGGAGAATCTAAATAAATTAAGGCTGTATCACCATAATTACCAATTAAATCTATTGCATTTGCACCAAAATCACTTACAATTTCAACATCAGAATATATTTCTCTTAAACTTTCAAATTCTTTTTCAAATTGATTTATATTTTTTGATATAAACGAGTTAGCACTACCAATAATATGCTTATCAATAAAACCATTAACTGTCATATTGGAAAACGCTGTAAATATAGCAGCAATGATAATATAAGGCTTGTATTTGTATTGTTTAAAATTTCCATCAATATTTTTCATTGCAGTAAAAAAATCTGAACATACTGTACCAAACAGAACATAATTTCTCTTTTCTGTATCAATACAAGCATCTGCTACAGTATCATATATATTAAATAACCTTCCTATGGCAATATTAAATTCATCTCTTGTCCATGTACCATTAGTCTCTTTACTAACAGCTATTTTCACAGTTTCTCTTATAGATTCTAAGCACTTTAAAAATTCTTTAAATTCTTTATTAGGTGCTTTCAATACTTTATAATAACATACATTCGCACAATGAAAATCATTTATCAAATATCTTACATTTTCATTATGCTTAAATTGAATAATTGACATACCTGAACCACCAAATACATCCATAAATACATTATGCACAACTTGATTTTGCAACTCTGAAATCAAAAACCCTAACCAGCCTTGTTTTATGCCTGCATAAGTTATGGGTGCTTTTGGTGGTATATAACCCCATTTTCTCAACATTTCCTCTGGAGATATAGACCATTTATCATACTGAAATAATTTATTCTCTATTGTAAAATAAGCATACCCCATCTTCACACATCTTTGATGTAAATCTGACATTATTTGTTTGGTAACACCAGTATTTGTACCTATTTGTTTACCCATTATCTGAATTGATACAAAATTTCCAAAATCAAGTAATGTATAACAAATCATGGCACATACTCTACGAATGAATAATGGTGCTGTTTTATTCCTTGAACCTTTAGAAGAATTATGTGGTATTTTATTTATTCTATTAAGACTTCTAACTCCATTACAATAACATACTATACTTTTTGCTATCTCATCCAATAGAGCATCTAATGTAGAAAATTGATATGGTGGTTTAATACCATCTTTATATACTAATTTCATATTATGATTTACTCTCTCAAGACATTCTATTGACATTGTTCTATTATCTCTTTTCTTTGCTACTTCTCTTATAAAACAATCAAATTTATCAGCAATATTATCTTGAAAGGAAATATCAAATACTTTATCTGCAGCATCTCCAAGTTTCTTACAATTCCAAATATAAATGTCTTCTAACTCTTTTAATCTATCTTTACCAACAGAATTAATTAAATCAAACTTTATATCTGTAAAAGTTATATTCTTCTTTTCAGCTAATAACACATCATAATTAGGATTATAATTTTTGCTATTTTTGTTTTTACTGCCAATACATGAAGAAACTAAATGATTATATTGGGTCGTTTCCTGTAAAAAAATGTCATCTTTATAATTTATCTCAAACGGAACTGTTTTTAATAAACTATCAATAAGTGCTTGTGTTGTTGCTTTTACTGGCATTTTACATAATACCTCCTTTGTTGAATTTAGAAATATTATATCAAAAATAGCCCCTCTAGTAAATTATAATATCAAATGATTTTATACTTCTTTGTATAACCTTAACAGCTATATAAAATCAATATCATTTATTCTTATTTTAAACTTTATTTTTCTTTCCAATCATTATCTGGAATATATACCTCAGATGGAATATTTCCTCGTCTACCAATATTAATAATCCTCAACCTTTGTGATGGATTACAAGAAACTGTACACATAATATTATGTAATAATTGATTTCTCATTATAAAAATCAATGTAGCTTCAGCATCATTAATAACCTGTTTCAAATTTTCTTGTGATATATTCTTCGGCTTAACTATTGTTCCAAGCCTTACAAATTTTTTACCTCTATAGTTATTAAGCCAATACCACAAATGACTTTCTAATCTGCTTTTATAATTATATGTAGTTTTGCCAATATATAAGTCAGAAAGATGACCTCCAAAATTTCGTGTAATATAATAAAGACCTATATTATACATTCTTTCATCACAAAGAATATTATTAACATCTATTGGATAAGACCACTCTATTGTTATCTTTCGCATAAGTATCCTCCATTACTAATTTATCTCCAATATTATTGCTGAATGGTCAGTGAAACCAGTGTCTGAATGCACCAAAGCATTTACTATTTCATCAGTATATCCCTTACAATTAAATGTTTTTCTTACATTTTGGGATATAAAACAATGGTCTAATCTTCTTCCATCTTTTATATCTCTCTTTGCTTTGTCATTATAGTAAGTATATTTTCCATCTCCTATATTTGTAAACTCAAATATCCTAAAGAAATCAAGAAATCTCTCATTCTCTAAAAGAGTTGGCTTTTTAACCTTTGATAAATCTGCCCTATCTGCTTTTGATGCAGCATTTAAATCTCCCATCACAATTGCAAATGCTTTTCTTCTTCTGGTCATGTATCTGCAAAAGAAATCAATATCATTCACATCTTTTCTATGATAATTCAACAAGTATATTTTTTCGTTGCCAAAGGAAAATCTGATTTCTACCCACCTATTATACATTTCAGAAAAAATATTTTCCACCTCAACAATATCACTCAAAAAATTGTTTTTGTTAACTGCAATTACATTTCTCAAGTATGGAGTACCCAAAGAGTCTGAACAATAAAATGTTAAAAAGTCCAAATCTTCAAACTTCTTAATAAAGTCACTACCAATATCGCCTCCCACTACTTCTTGAAATAGAAATATATCAATATCCTTTCTCTCATTTTTTATATGCTCTATAACCTTATTCACATTGTCTCTCTGTATTGCCTTTTGCTTCTTAGTTCTTTTCTGGTAATCAAAGAAATCTAATCTACTAAAACAATTCAAATTCATTGATAATATCTTCATATCTATTCACCTATACAAACATCTGCTGAAGAAGTCCTTTCTTTATCTGTTGCCAATCTTCAAGGATTTTTCGTTCTATTTCTATCTTCTTATCAAAAGCTGATATGCAATTAACTATTTTCTTTTGTTCCTCCAAACAGGGATACTCAATAAATGTATTGCAAATACTTGTTCTACTAATTGAAGATACCTTAATTCCCTGTATTAAAGGTAATAATTGCTTATGATACCTTTCAGAATTAGTATAATACCCCAAATACTTTGATGCAAATTCTTTTTTAGGTCTACAAGGAATTGTATGTAAACCTGATAATAGTTTTACATTATCGATATTGCAAATTTCTATTGATTTTCCAACTGTAAAATCCTCAGCTGTATCTGCAAATACAATATCTCCTTCCTTAAGATAGCTCTCTTTACTAAATCTTTGTACATCTATGTTACTATTAACGTAAGGAATCCTATTATCATCTGGCTGTAATGATGCACCAAATTTGATTAAAATATCTCCATAATGAATATTTTTTACAGTTCCATATTCATAATTTAAACAATCTCTTGAAAAAGTATTGTTTTGAAGCATTGTAAATATATCTGGAAAAGAATCATTATTCCACTTAGGATAATCAGAACCATCAGCCGCCTTAAATCTTATTTCTTGATTAAATAGCTTCTGCATCAATCCTTTTTTCTGATTTTCTAAATCAGATATAATATTTTCTTGAACTGTAATACGCTCATCAACTTTTGATAGAAAATCTGCAATCTTTTCCTGCTCTTTTTTAGATGTTGTATACACTTGTATTTTTAAAAACTCACATTTATTAAGAACTCTATTTCTACCTGCCCCACCTGGAGAAGCTAGACCTAACTTATACTTAAATTTCTTATCCAATATCAAATACTTATAAAATTTATACAAATGTCCTGTTCTAAAATCATATGTTGGAAATCTATGCGAAACAATTTTACCTTCATCAATATCTTTGGTTATAGCAATGGCATGCTCCCATGCAAAAGTAATATTAACTATTAAATTATTTTTATGAACCACATACATTGTATCAACATTCAATGCCTTTTCTTTAGTTACATATTCCTGAAAAGTTCCTTTAGCATGACAATATATTCCAATCCTTATATAATCGTTTTCTGGCATTGGAATAGACTCAATATTTTCCTTAACTATTTCGTTTAAACTTACTTTTTTCCAATCTTCTCGAAACTCAGTAAAACGTAATTTAGGTACTCTATTCATAACAATATCTCCTACAATCCAAGTTGATTAAAATAATCAATCAATTCAACATCTAATGCTCTTGAGTCTTCCATATGCTTTACTAACTGTTCTCTTACAGCAGAAATATCAATTGGTTCCTCTTCTTCAAAAGTATCTACATATCTTGGAATATTTAAATTATAATCATTTTCTTTTATTTCTTCTAGTTTAGCGATATAACAAAATTTATCAATTGGGTTACGTTCTACATAAGCATTTACAATCCTATCTATATCTTCTTCAGAAATATAATTCATATTTGTTCCTGCTGTATAATACCTGCTCGCATCTATAAAACAAATATTATCATTATTTCCGTTACGCTCTTTCTTTAACACCAAACAACATACTGGAATAGGTGTCCCATGAAAACAATTAGCTGGTAAACCAATAACTGCGTCAAGATAATTCAACTTATCAACAATATATCTTCTTATTATTGCTTCTGCGTTCCCTCTGAATAATACCCCATGTGGAAGAAGAACAGCAATTCTGCTATCTCCTTTTTCCATATGGTAAATCATATGTTGTAAAAAAGCAAAATCAGCCTTACTCTTAGGTGCTAACTTACCATAATCAGAATACCTTTCATCATTATAAAACCTAAGATCTGCTGACCATTTAGCCGAATAAGGCGGATTGGCTACCTGTACATCAAATTTCAAATCACCAAATCTACTATCATCTTCCAATGTATCTACATTAATAATTTCAAAATTTTGAACACGTATACCATGAAGCATCATATTCATTCTAGCTAAATTATAAGTAGAACTTGTAAGTTCCTGACCATAATATTTACGAACATTTGCATATTGACCTACTTGTAATAAAAGTCCCCCAGAACCACAAGTAGGATCACATACACGTTTAACATCTGTAAGTCCAATAGTTGCCAATCTTGCCACTAATTTTGATATATTTGTTTCTGTATAGAACTCGCCACCTTTTTTTCCTGCTGTTGAAGCAAAATTTCCAATAAGAATCGTATAAGCTGTTCCTAAAACATCTACATCTGTCTCATGCAACTTAAAATCAATGCTATCTATCGTTTTTAATATTTTTGAAACTAATTGACCTCTCTGTTTTGGCTCTCGACCAAGTTTACTTGACTTCAAATCCAAGTCCTCAAATAGTCCAATAAATCCTTCTTGTGATTCTTGACCAAAGGTTGATTCCTGTATTTCATTAATTATTTTTTCCATATATTCAATAGTAAAATCACCTGTTTCAATCATTTTAATTACATATGAAAACAAATATTTTGGCTCAATAACATACCCCAAATATTCTATTAAATCTTCTTCTATATCATTTCTATATGCTGAATCTTTCCAAGCCTCAGCATATGTCATTCCATCATTTTGTAACTGCTCATTCATATAATCTTCTGTCTTTTCAGACAAAAATCTATAAAATATAAATCCTAATATGTAATTTTTAAACTCATATGCCTCCATATTTCCTCTAAGTACATTTGCCATCTCCCAAAGTTTTGATGCCAATTCGTTTGCTAACTCTTGCTGTTTCTTTATGTTTGCCATGTCTACTACTCCTTTTGGTACAATTATCTTTATAATCTATCTTCAGCATTTCGTTTGATAGACTCACAAATAATATCAATATTGTCAGGAAAAAGTATCTCTTTAGAAATACCTAATGTTCTCAATTTTTTCCTTAAATCTTTTTTTATTTCTTTAGGTATAATAATCCTTTTAAAAATATGTTTTTCATCTTTAGGTATTTCTGATATCATCTTTTCAAAACAAAGATTATTTGAGCCATATAGCTTAATATCATTATGAAATAATATATACTTTCCTTGTTGTGCTTTTTGTCTTTCTGTTTGCTCTCTTGCACGAACTACTAACAGTTCATTGCAACATTCATTTATCCATTTACCACCTGAAATTTTATCTGTATAACAAAACTTCAGCGTAAACCTTTGCTCATTAAAATATGGTTGTTCTATTACTTTTGCATAAAAAAGATCTAATGGTTCAGTAGTTGCATGAGCAAATCTATAACTATCCGCTATTGCATTTATGATTGGATATGTTGTAATATCATATTCAATGTGCCTAAACACTATCACTTCTGCATCCTTATCATCGTCTAAACTTACCGCAAAATAAAGTGCAACTAATGGATTAGATGTAATATCTAAAAGTCTTGTAGGAATGCCATGATGTTGTAATAACGATAATAAATCTATTGGCAACATATTATCTGTAAATATTGATGATAACTTATATTTTGCTTCCTCTATCATATTTCGTTCTTCATTCATAATTGTTACATCACAAGAAAATCTTCTCCCTCTTGCAATAGATGGTAATAATTTATATTCATTATTTGAATGTCCTCTAAAATATAGTTCCTCATGATACAGTATATTTTTCTTAATAAATTCTGTCATTTCAAAAATGCACTCAAGATATTCATTCAAATCTAAAATTGTTGTTTCAAATTCCATAATCTTATCTTTTACACTCCGTATTTCTCACAGTTCTCTATAATAAACTTCGTTACCTTTGCCACCAGTTCCCTTAATTGTTTGAAACCCAAATCCCCACGCAACTCTTTCTTAATTTCAGAATTATCCAAAATACCAGAAAAACTATACTCTGTTATCAGCTTCTCAAGATATACAGCATCTATTCCATTTACCTGAGCAAATTCCTCTATCTCTTTATTACGCTGTTCATCCTCAAACTCTGCATACATTTCAAGAACAGAATTACCAACTAATGCTACTGGTGCAACTTTATTCAAAAATGCTTTGATAAGGTCAATCTTTTTACGAAGTTCTGGGCTATCACTTCTATCCAACTCATCAAAAATATGAGCAATGTCTTTGTCTTTTTGTTCCTTATTTTCCCAATCCACATTTTTCAAAAGGCTCATAATATATGCAACATTGATTTTATCTGTCTCAATTAACTCAATAGCAAAATCAATATCTGCTAAAATAGATACTCTTTCAGTCTCTCTCCTCTTTTTCACATCATCATGTATGGTGAAATATTTACTTTTATAATTTTCATATTCCTGTTGAGTAATATCTGGCAACAAATCCTCCCAAGTAAAATCACTAAAGGTTTCCAATATCAAAAGAATCTTTGATAACTCTCTGAAAGCAATAACAAACTTTGCTTGGTCATCTTCTGATTGCAATAAATCAACATCATCAGGAGTAGATACAATTTTAAAAAGTACCCCAAGTAATTCTTTAAACTTTTTCACATAATATGAATATGGTTTTAACAACACTTCCGACACATCTCCTCCGCCAGAGAACAATCTTAATGCAGCATCTGTCTTTTTCTTTAAATTTCTAAAACATACAATATTACCAAACTGTTTAGTCTCTTTTTCAACTCGGTTAGTTCTACTGAATGCCTGCAAAAGACTATGCCATTCAAGATTTTTATCAACATATAATGTATTCAAAGGTCTACTGTCAAATCCTGTTAAATACATATTAACTACCAGCAAAATATCAATATATGGTGCTTTCTTCATTTTCATTCTCTTAGAAATATCAGCATTATAACCAGCAAATGCATCTGTATTAAAATTTGTGTCAAACATATCATTATAATCTTTCATCAATCTTTCTAACTGGTCTTTACTATGTTCTTCCTTTTCCTCTAAATCTTCATTTGTTCCGAAAGAGAATACCCCAACTATTTTTAAATCATGGTCTATACTTTTAAATTTATCATAATATCTCATTAGCATATCAATACTACTTACTGTAAATATTGAAGTATATGTATTACCCTTTATTCTAGTTTTATTGTTATGAAAAGAAATAATATGATTTGCCACCAAACTAATACGTTTGTCAGACTCAATTACTTCTGTAGTATCTATTGCTTCTACCAATGTTTCATCTTCAGCATCATATTGTCCTTTATATGTACTAATATACTCAACTGAAAATCCTAATACATTCTTATCAAAGATTGCCTCCTTAATCATATATTTGTGTAAGCAATCCCCAAAAATATCAGCAGTAGTCCTGCCATCTTGTGACTTATTTTCTGGAAAAAGCGGAGTTCCAGTAAATCCAAAATACTGAGCCTTTGTAAAATAATTTTTTATGTCAGTATGCATTTTTCCAAACTGGCTTCTATGGCATTCATCAATAATAAAGATTACTTTTTCATCTTTATATGGTGCTAACTTAGCTGCATACTTTGGTTTATTAATAGCTTTCGTCATTTTCTGTATCGTTGATATAATGAGCTTTACATTACTATCTTCGATTTGTTTTACCAACTTATATGTTTTATCTGTAGAATCAACACAATCTGGTTCAAACCTGTTAAATTCTGCCATAGTCTGAGTATCCAAATCATTTCTATCAACCAAGAAAAACACTTTTTTAATTTTTTGGTCTTGAATCAATAAATTGGCACACTTCCAAGATGTAAGTGTTTTACCAGAACCAGTAGTATGCCAAACAAAACCTCCTCTTTCACTACTTAATGCTCTATCCACAACAGCTTCTGTAGCATAAATTTGATAAGGTCGCATGATAATCATATTTTTATCAGACTCAGTTAAAACAATATACTTGCATATCATTTTTGTTATTCGATTAGGATTTAAAAATTCTACCGAAAACTCATCAAGATTATTTATTCTTCTGTTGTTTTCATCTGTCCAATAAAATGTAAGTGATTTCATAATCCTCAAATCATCAGTATTTGAAAAATATCTTGTTTCAACAGCATTAGAAACCACATAATACTGCACAAAATGAAATAATCCCTTATAGCTATGAACCCTATATCTATCAATTTGATTAATAGCTTCTTTAATATCAACACCAGCTCTCTTCAATTCAATCTGAATAACTGGTATCCCATTAGCAAGAATTGTAACATCATATCTATTTTTATATTTTCCTGTAACAGTTACTTGATTTGTCACCTGCCAAATATTCTTCTCTGGATATTTACTAAAAAACTCTAAATATACTGTTGTACCATCCTCTCTGTCCAACGGAAACAAATCACGTAACTGTTTTGCACATTGAAATACAGTCTTACCACTAATACCAGTCATAAGACGCTCAAACTCAATATCAGTCAAATCTACTTTATTAAGTTTATCTTTATTAAATTTATTTACCTGCTGACGAAAGTTTAAAAGCAAAGTATCATAATCTTTTATTTTTACAGGTATAAATCCTAATTTATTTAACTTATCTATAAGACTTTTTTCTAAATCAGCTTCGCTTTGATATCCCATCACTTATTATCCTCTCATATATTGATAAATTATATTATATACATTAAATTATAATATGGTTTATATTTACAAAATCAGATTTTTAGGTATTTATCTGTTAAAATCCACAAAAATACAAGGTATATTATAGCAGATTTTATGGTAAATTAAAAGAATTTTATCGATACTATTATTCATATTATACACTTATTAGAAAACCAAAGTCACTCAAAAAATCTAGCTTTAAGTATACCCCAGACATGAAAAGGCAGAGCCAAAAAGCCCTGCCATACTTTAAACTCTATTGTGTGTTTGTGCCTATTTCTAAGCCTTTTTCTTTTCAGACAAAATACCTGACAATGCCTTAAATACATCTTCAAACATATGGGTACTTTTTGTAATTACCTCCAGATTATAAAATAACTTATTGATACTTTCCTCATAATCACCACTATGAGTCACTTCATTTATCTCTTTATAATCATACTCATGGGCAATCGTATCCGCCGCAACTTCTATTAATGTGTTAATATCATCGACTATCTCGCCCAATATAATATTCTTTAACTGTCCAGCCGTTTCAAACTGTATAAAACATTCAAAATTCTTATATTTGGGGTCAAAACGGAAAAAGAACCATATCCCCTTATATGTATGGCATACATCTGCATTTGAATTTTCAAAATAGCCGCCATACTTTTCAATTAACTCCTGAATTTTCTCATCTTCTGACATTGTATTATATACCTTCCTTTCCTATAAGTAATGTCTGGTACTATAACTCTTAAATCAAAAGATGTAAAGTCCTATTTAAAATGTATTATCATATATTAAATTCCAAAAATTCAACAATCATATTATTCATTATAAATCAAATACAATTTAATATCTATCCATCCCTTATTTACACTTTATTGAAGAAACACACAAACTTTCGGTGGTCTGTTGGGGAAAAGCCTTTCCCCAAACTCATCCCCAAAATTTCCCCAAAACCAAAGAAAATCATAACAATTTATGGCATATTACGAACCTCTAAAATCTACATAAAAAATCCCCCAGAAAGCCCATTTCTTGGGATTTCTGAGGGATTAAACCATCTTCTTAAAAAGTTCGCATTATTTCATCTGCTTTGCCACTTCTTCTGCAAAATTCTCTTCCTTTTTCTCGATTCCTTCACCTGTCTCAAAGCGAACAAATCCCTTGATAGAAAGATTTGAACCGGTAGCCTTAGCTACTTCCTGCACATATTTAGCTACAGACTGCTTTCCATCCTCTGCCTTTACATATACCTGGTCAAGCAGACAGATTTCCTTCATTTCTTTATTAATACGTCCATTAATAATTCCCTCAATCACCTTCTCCGGCTTTGCTGCCTCTTGAGGGTCATTTTTAATCTGAGCCAGAAGAATTTCTTTTTCATGAGCAATAAATTCTTCACTCACTTCATCTCTTCTTGTATACTTTGGATTTAAAGCTGCCACCTGCATTGCAATATTCTTAAGAGCTTCTTTAACCTCATCATTTACTACATCTGTATCAGCTTCTACCAACACACCAATTCTTCCACCGCCATGCACATAAGCTACAATAATACCATCTGTATTCATTTTCTGAAATCTTCTAATTGACAAATTCTCACCAATTACTGCAATCTGGCTTACCAGCTCTTCCTTTACAGTCTTTGAAGAATCCTTTATCCACGGCTCTTCTGACAAAGCTTCCACTGTATCTGCAGAAGAAGCAAAAATCTGCTCTGCAACATCTGCAACAAAAGTTCTAAACTTTTCATTTTTTGCCACAAAGTCTGTCTCTGAATTTACTTCTACAATAACAGCTTCCTTATCTTCCTTTACCACTGCCAGAACAGTACCCTCTGCAGCAATTCTTCCCGCCTTCTTTACTGCGGTTGCTTCACCTTTTTCTCTCAGTACCTCAATCGCTTTATCAAAATCGCCATCTGTTTCAACCAGAGCTCTCTTGCAGTTCATTACACCTGCACCTGTCATTTCTCTAAGCTGCTTTACCATAGCTGCTGTAATTTCCATTTTTAATATCCTCCATATCTATACAATATTTTACAATTTATTTAGTAATGCGCCGAATTTAAAAAACCGGCGCATCATTATAATCACATTACGTAAACTATACTACATTCATAAACTAATTATGCTGATAAATTCCATTACATAAAATCATACTGTATAAATTTTTATAATACAATACTCCATTACATAAGATTATTTACTGCACATCGCCTGTATCTTAAGCTTCTGCTGCCTCTTCGACATCTTCCTCAGCCGACTGTACTTCCTCAGAAATCTCCTCACCCTGATTTGCTTCAATAACTGCATCTGCCATCTTTGCTACAATCAACTTAACTGCTCTGATTGCATCATCATTACCTGGAATTACATAATCCAATTCCTCAGGGTCACAGTTTGTATCAGCAATACCAATCAAAGGAATACCAAGTGCATGCGCTTCCTGCACACAGATTCTTTCCTTTTTCGGGTCTACTACAAAGATTACATCTGGAAGTCTTCCCATATCTTTGATACCGCCAAGGTTCTTTTCCAGCTTATCCCATTCTTTCTTTAATTCAATTACTTCCTTCTTAGGAAGCACTTCAAATGTACCATCTTCAGCCATTGTTTCAATCTCTTTTAATCTGTTGATTCTTGACTGAATTGTCTTAAAGTTGGTAAGCATACCGCCCAACCATCTTTCATTTACATAGTACATGCCACATCTCTGTGCTTCTGTCTTTACTGCATCCTGTGCCTGCTTTTTTGTTCCAACAAAAAGAACAATACCGCCTTCTGCAGTAATATCAGAAACTGCCTTGTAAGCCTCGTCCACTTTTCCCACAGATTTCTGTAAGTCAATAATATAAATTCCATTTCTCTCTGTGTAGATGTACTCTGCCATCTTAGGATTCCATCTTCTTGTCTGATGTCCAAAATGAACACCCGCCTCCAATAACTGTTTCATTGAAATAACGCTCATTTTAATACCTCCGGTTTTCTATATTTCTTCCGCATACATCAACTTCTGGAGAACCCCGAGCTATGGCACCCTTCCAAAATCCGCATACGTGTTTTTTCTGTTTCACAGGAATGATTCTGCAAATCAGCCTGTGATACTGCCTTTAAACAGACAATATACTGATTATTTTTCAATCAATAACCAGCTTTTAAATATTATCACACAAAATACAATAATGCAAGTAATTTTTTTATTTCACAGGAAATTATTGTCCTTTCTGCAGAATATCGGCAATTTGTGCATAACTCATCCCACTTCTCAAACGATACTCTCCACTTTTTATATATCTTCCCATATTATTTTCAATCAGATATTGATTAAACTCTTTCGCATTATTAATCACTCCAGCAGCTTCTAATGCATCGCTTACCCTTTCCGAATTCATTCCGGAAGAAATACTGACCTCTATCAGCTCCGGTGAAGAAGTTGGCTGAGGACTTTTTGAGGTACTTTCCGGCTGGAAAAAAGTAGTAGTTTCTTCCCTGCCTGTACTGCTGGTTTCTTCTGTAGATATATCGTTTGTTTCCTTGGTATCTTTTGCATATTCTGTTTCAGACTCTGTTTCTTTGGTATATTCCATACCCAATTGTCTCGCTTTTTCTGCAATTTTACTGTCAGACATCTTATAAGAATATACACAAAAAAGCAGAATAGTTGCAGATAACATTCCTGTTCCTAATCCTCTTAAAAAATATTTTACTTTCATATTTCTTACACTCCATTATTGTTTACTTAAAAAGACCTAATACCAGATTGACTTCACCTACGCCAAGGTTTAACTCTCTGGCAATCTCTACATTCGTTCTGCCCTGTCTGTATAATTCCAATACTTTTTCCTTATTTTCTACAATTTCAGATTTTTCCCCTTCATCAAAAATAAGCTCCTGCGCACCTTCTCTAAAGGATTCCTTAATTTGAGTTTTATTTTTATTCTGCTCCCAACTTACATTCTGTTCCAAATTTCCGCTGCCTTCCAGATTTTCTACATTTTCTTCCTTCTGCTTTTGCTGAGAAGTATTTCTTGATTTTTTTCCTCTGGAATTTTTTCTTCCTGACTCTTTTTTTGTTTCTTTGCTGCTCTGTACTGTGTCTGACATCTGTTTTACACTTACTTTTACGGCCTCAATATCTCTTACTGTATTTTTCAGTGTTGTTTCCTTGTCATTCAGCATATTATATAAAAACATAACTTCATTATGATTATCTTCTATATTTTTCAACACATCTTCTGAATAATTTCCAACTGCCATTATTTTTTGATTTGCCAGTTTATCCAATTTTGCCTCTGCATTTTCCAAAACATCATCACTCAATTCTGAAAGCTGGTTTTGTATTTCCTCCTTAATAATATCAGACGCCAGATTCTTGATATCCTGGCTATTTATCTGCTCCACATCGGACTCTTTTTTATCTGTTATCAAAAAACTCACCACTATAATTGTAATTGCAACCATAATTAAAACAACTTCCATTACCAATACCTGCCTTGCCTGTAGTACCTTATATATGGTACCTTACATATATTATCTAATATATATTTTATATTTTCACATCAAAATTTTGTCTTTCCTTTATTTTGACAGTACCCTCTACATTTTTCCATTTCTTTCTGTTTTTTCCACCATCTCCAAAATATTCGTTACTGCCCTTTTCCTTTGCGTCAGGATTTTTTGCATTATTTTCTGCATTATCCTTATTCACCACATCCCTGACTTTTACCTCTATTTCTCTTTTTGTTTCTGATAAAATATTTTCCTGATTTATGAAAGGCTTTTCATGTTCATTTTGATTGATAGATGCCACATCTTGATTACGCTGTACAACTCCCTGAAATTCAACTGGTCTTATCATAAAAACTCTCCTTTCTGAAAATGAAATACGAGCGAAGCTTGAGCCATATTAATATGACAGTTTGCTTCGCTTTTTTTCAATGTTGTTCACTTTTACCAGATACTAGACACTACCTCGCCATCTTTTTTCATATACTGACAATGACTGTATTTATCCTTTAATATAAGCAGTTCACCGGAAACAGTTACCCTTGTTCCCTGATGAATATCTTTCAATACCTTTATTCTTGCATTTTCATTCTCTGATGCCAGAGACATCTTTGTTTCACGTTCCTTATTCAGCTCTTTTATCTCAGCTTTATTCAAAATAATGGTTTTTGTAAACTGGCTAATCATTTTCAGTTTATCCGGTTCAAGTATCCCCATACTCTGTTTCTTCCTGAACACAGTGACAAGCTGGTCTAATTTATTTACCTCTGCCGTTTTATTCTTAATATCCTCATCAATTTCTTTCAATCGGTCCTTAATCGTCGGGTCAATACCAACTTCAACTGTAGTTGCAACACCCATAGCAGTTCCTATTGTCGTTGCTTCTATCAATGTAGTAGAGCGCACATTACCGCCGATAATATTGCCGCCCTTTCCCGTAACTACAATATCTCCATGAGCAGATACCTGACTGTTTAAAATAGAGTCTGCATTGATATTTCCATCTACATAGACATTTGCACTTTCAATAAATTTTGAGACAAGATTTCCATGAGCTTTTATCCTGCATCGGCTCATACCCTGAATACCTCTGTGCAATATTACATCGCCTCCGGCATCTAATTCTGCACCTTCTACCACGCCGAATACCTCTATATTTCCAGCCGCTTTTACCTTAAAGCCTGTTCTGACATTGCCCTTTACAATTACACCCCCATTAAATTCAATATCACCAGTTGAATTATCTACATCTGCCGGAACCTCATAAAGATTTGATACAAAAACCTTATCTCCCTCCAGAGTTGCAAATCCATCCACATCGCTAATCAAACGTAAACCATCCTCAGAGGTAGTGATATTATTTCCTTTACTGAAAATTACTTTTCTTACCTTATCCGGCCGGACTTCATTTCCATATACATTACAGCCCGGAGTACCTCTGTCCACCGGTGTAAGCACTGCAAGCACATCTCCCTTTTTCACATGTGCAATATTATCAAGCTGATGAAAATCAACTGTTCCATCTTCCTTCAGCCTTGGTTTTGCTTTTCTGTCCGTATTAAATTTATATGTGATAAAGCCATCTCTTCCCTGTATCGGTTTTGTACCTACGGCAATCAGTATATTTTTAAAATACTCCGGCTCCATCAAATGTTTTTGTATCTCGCTTTCCTTAATCCCATATCTTATCTTTGCATATGCCAGATCATTTTTGATTTCTGCCTCAGTCATTCGCTTTCCCTTATTGCTCGGAGGAAAAAATCTTGCGATTGCATACATGCCGTCGGGTGTAATTTTCACACTCATGGATTCATTAAACTGCAAAGCCACCTGAGTGGAAATCACAAATCTCGTCGGCTGTTCCACCATTCGAATGGTATCGCCGATATATTGGATATCGAAATCTTTTACCTTATTCTTCTCAAGGACCTGATTGATTTCTGCAATCTTTAATTCTTCACCGCCTGAAACAGCCGGGTAAAAATTCATAAATACCTGACCACCTTCAATATCAAGTGTAAAATAACTATTTGTGTACTGCATATCCTTCTCCTATAGTTTATACCCTAAAGACATATCCTGACTCACTTCCAAGCTTTTTCTTCATTTTTCCCAACGCCTTGGTATGAAGCTGTGACACTCTGGACTCTGATACCTCCAGAATACTGCTGATTTCCTTTAAAGTAAATTCCTCATAGTAATACAGAAGAATTACTTTTCGTTCCTTTTCCGTAAGTGAATCTAATGACTCTATGATAAGCTTCTTTAATTCTTTTTTTTCTAAGACCTGCTCCGGCTGGTCATAAGAATTTGCTTTAATAGGTTCTACTTCTTTTTCGCCGCTTGCTTCCATAAATTCATCAAGTGAAACGATATTTGATATATTTGACTGCCCCTGCCAGTTCAGATATTCTTCCTGACTGATGCCCAGTTCAGCGGCAATCTCCTCATCAGTAGCTGTTCTTCCCAGTTCTGTTTCCAATTTGGAAACGGCTGCTTCTATCTTTCTTTGTTTTTGACGCAACGACCTTGGAATCCAGTCCATTTTTCTTATCTGGTCAAGGATTGCTCCTCTTATTCTAAGACTTGCATATGTTTCAAACTTTACTTCTTTATTGTAATCAAACTTATCAATGGCATCAATAAGTCCGAAAATCCCATAACCCACCAGATCATCATACTCCACGGTGTATCCAAGATACATGCTTAAACGCCCTGCAACGATTTTGACCAGTGAAGCATATTCAAGTATTATTTTTTCTCTTAACTGGGGATTTTTTGTTTTAGCATATTCTTCCCACAATTTTGATTTTTCAATATCATTCATACTATGACCTTTCGTACTTAAATGCCCGGCCAATCATCTCCTGCCTGCATCATTTCGGCAATCAGTACAAGCACTGGTTGCATTATTAGGGCAATCAACCTTCGGTTGGTTGCATTATTTATTCTGTTTTTTCTTCTTTTTCATTTTTTGAATCTGCATTTTCTGACGAATCATCAGCTTCCTCTCCCTCTTCTGCCTCCTCTTCATTGATAATCTCCTGTTCAATTACAAGATATTTATCAGCCAGACCTTTTATAACTAATCCGGCAATATAAAATACAACTAATGAGGCCAATATAATTATCATGGAACGAAGTGCATCATATCTGTTCAGAAAAGTAATAATTGTTGCTGCCAGGCAGCCTGTTAATGTAACAATTGCAGGTATATACTTTGTTCTTTTCACTTTATTACCAGCCTTTTTAAATTTCCTTTACGGGTTTTCCCACTGCCTTAATCACAAAAGCTCCATCTTCTGATTTTATGATTACTGTCCGACCATAATTTAAGCCCACGTCCTGTGCAATTAAAGGAATCCCCAGCTTCGCCAGATTTTCCTTAGCTGCAGCAATATTAGAGGCTCCTACATGAAATGATGAACCAGAGGCATTTCCCAATCCGAACATATCTGCGCCGCCTGCAATTTTCGCAACAATCCGCCGCTTATTAGCCCCCTTCTGCAGCATAAGTCTTAACGTTTCTTCTATTGCTGTATCTGCAAATTTTGCAATATTTTCATTTCTTGAAATTCTTTTACTGTCTGGCAGCATAATATGAGCCAATCCGGTAATCTTTGTCACCTTATCATACAGAGCAATTCCCACGCAGGAACCAAGCCCCAGTGTTGTAAGACTATCAGGATACGCACATATTTTTAAATCTGCCATTCCTACTTTTATTATCTCACTCATTCTATCATCCCTATTACCAGTAAATATGCAATCTGTGCAACCAGTCTCTGACTGCTTTGATTGCCATGAAACCGGATAAATCCCAAAATATCAGGTTTCATGTGTGCTCAATGAGGACCCCGCATAAATATCTGCCTAACAAATTCCCAGTGATTCAAGTATTCTATCATAGGAATCCAGTTCAGGAACCAGGATAAAATATCCATTGATTTCGCTTTCCTCGTTAAATGTAGTTTCAATATATAACACTTTATCTCCGATTTTGCCAAACTCAATTGCCGGCAGACTTAAAATCGCGCCAGCCATATCAATCTGCAGATGCGGTACACTCGCCACAATACTGAGCCTTGTCAAATCGGACAGCGCTGATAAATATGCTCCCGTAATAATATTTCCGATTTCATTTAATGCAGACAAATGCATCTCATTAAATTCTTCCTCTTCACTCTTTTCCGGCGCTCCCATATTGGCAAGCATCATATTTAAAAGCTTCGTTGCGGATTTTAAATCGAGCATAAAAAGCATCATCCCTTTAATATCCTCTGAAAGCGATAGCAGGATACCCATCATAGTTGCTTCTTCTCCGCCTATGGAAGCGGCCAGCTCGGAAAATCCAATCAGATTCACCTTCG
This sequence comes from uncultured Lachnospiraceae bacterium, assembly GCA_910585215.1. Taxonomy (GTDB): domain Bacteria; phylum Bacillota; class Clostridia; order Lachnospirales; family Lachnospiraceae; genus CAG-303. The sequence continues at coordinate 31,851 of CAJUDQ010000013.1, forward strand.
GAACTCTCATGTCAACTTTTGAGTTTATAAGCTTTGACAATGCAGTTGTTGCATTGCCTGCGCCTATATTTCCAATTTCCTTCAGTACATCATATTGTATTGTATTTAATTCATCCAGATTTATTTTTGACATATTAATGCCCCCATAACTCTAAAATTAATTTTGCACATCAATAATTCCATTGATATTTAACAGAGAAATAAGACCGCCTTGATTTTTTCCGACAGATGTAATGTATTTATTCATCTCATCTTTTCCATCACTGTGGATTTTCTCAATACTTGCCTCGTCAAGCGACACCACTTCCTTTACAGAATCCACCAGTATTCCGATGGCTTCCTGCTGTTCCGGTTTTAAAATAATAATTCGTGTCTTATCTGTATAAATATCGTCTTCCAGCCCAAATTTTCTGCGGATGCTCATAACTGGTATAATCTCACCACGGAGATTAATTACTCCCTTAAAAATCTTCTGAGCCTTTGGAACTCTTGTAATTTTCTGCATTCTTACAATATTATCCACATATTTAATATCAATTCCATACTGTTCAATTCCAAGATTTACAACAATATACTGATTTGATAATGTTTCAATTATATTTTCATCCATAACGGCACCTCCACTATACTAAAGTATTTACATCAAGAATCAATGCTACTTCGCCATCTCCAAGAATAGTTGCGCCGCTGATAATCTTGCTGTTGCTGATATATTTGCCAAGCGATTTAATTACGATTTCCTGCTGTCCGATTAAGCGGTCAACCACAAGTCCTGCAAGCTTTTCGCCTTTGCTGATAATAACAACGGTAAGATTATTATCTTCGTTTTCTTCCTTTTCTACCGGCTCAATGTCCAGAATCGAATCAAGCCTGATAATCGGAATAACACTGCCTCTTAAATGAATTACTTCCTTTGACTGAACATATTTAATATCATCTATGGAAATATCCTCAATCGTCTGAATTGTTTCAAGAGAAATTGCATATTTCTCATTTCCCAGTTCAACCATAAGTGCCTGTATAATTGCCAGAGTAAGCGGCAATCTGATACGGAAACAGCTTCCCTCGCCTAACTTTGTATCAACATCGATATCTCCGCCAAGGGCCTCGATTTTTGTCTTTACAACATCCAGTCCGACCCCTCTGCCAGATACGTCTGAAACTACTTTGGCAGTTGAAAAACTTGGTTTAAACAGCAAATCAATCACATCTTTGTCTGTCATTACCTCAGCCTGTTCAGGAGTAATGGTTCCCTTTTCAATTCCTTTTGTTCTTACCCTTTCAATATCAATGCCGTTACCATCATCCTTTACCTCAATAATAACGCCATTTCCTTCCTGATAGGCGTTCAGATAAATATTACCTACAGGGTCTTTGCCTCTCTGAATACGCACATCTGCACTTTCAAGTCCGTGGTCAGCGGAATTTCTCAGCAAATGCATAAGCGGGTCACCGATTTCATCAATTACTGTCCGGTCAAGCTCGGTATCTTCACCGGTTATGTACAATTTCATCTGTTTATCCAGCTTCTTTGTCAAATCCCTTATCATTTTTGGATATTTCTGGGTGACTGTTTCAATTGGCATCATTCTGACCTTCATAACAGACTCATGAAGATTTGTTGTCACTCTTTCAAGATACTCAATCTGCTCATTGAAGCCCTGTGTCTTAGTTCCTTCATTATTGTCGCTTACAGATACAAGTCCGTTTTTGGCAATAATCAGCTCACTTACAAGATTCATCAATACATCCAGCTTTTCAATATCTACTCTTACAGAACGGCTGACAACCGGTTTTCCGGATGGTTTCCCTGCAGATGTATTGGAAGCCTTTGCAGGCGCTGCGGAAGCTGTTGCTGCTTTTACAGGAGCTGTGGAAACAGCAGGAGCTGGTTCTTTCTTTGGTTCTTCTTTTACTGTCTTTTCCTGTTTTGCAGATACTGTTGATACTTCGTTCTGCGGAATTTCTTTTATTTGAATAATATCTACATTTTTGATTTCAGACACATTTTCAACTGCTGCCTGAACCTTTTCCAATTCTTCCTGTGTTACAAAAATAACGCAGAATTCAAATTCAAATTTTTCATCTTCAATATCCTGTGCACTAGGGTTAGACTTTATTACCTCACCCAGTTCTTCCAGTGCCTTAAATACTAAAAATGCTCTCGCTGCCTTTAAAATACAGTTTTCATCGATAAGCACATCAATTTTATAAACCTGCATCTGCTTATCAAAAGCTTCCTTCATGGCATCGATTTCAAATTCATCAAACTTCGGAGAAAGCGCTTTTGTCTTTTTCTTATTGTCCTTCTTTTGCTCCGTTTTTGATTTTTCGCCTCCAGCAGCTTCATTTCCAGACTCAAGGAAAGCGTTCAGCCTTGCAATAATCGGCTCATTGTCATCTGTTCCTTCATCGGCGGTCTGCTGGATATTATCCAGATATGCCTGCAATGCATCTAGGCAGTCAAACAGAATATCTACTAATTCTGAAGTAACTGTCATCTTACCATTTCTTATTTCAGAGAATACATTCTCCATAATATGTGTAAGATGCTGCATTCTTTTATATCCCATTGTACCTGCCATTCCTTTTAAAGAATGAGCAGCTCTAAAGATTTCATTAATGGTGTCTGCATTTTCAGGTTCCTCCTCCAGCACCATAAGATGTTGGCTCAAGTCCTGCAAATGTTCACTTGTTTCATCGATAAATATTTCTAAATATTGACTAACGTCCATGGATTAACACCCCCACGTTCTTAGTTACAGCGTCTGCTATTTTTTCCAGCGGCTGTACTTCATCTGATAATTTAGCCTCTGCAACGGCTCTTGGCATACCATATACCACACTTGTTGCCTCATCCTGAGAAATTACATAGATATTATTTTTTTCTCCCAATGCGCCTATGCCCATTGTTCCATCTGCTCCCATTCCGGTCAGTACCACACAGGTAATTTCATCAAAGGAAGAACCCACAAGCGATTCGTACATAATATTCGCACAAGGTCTTAACCCGTCTCTGTCAGGCTCGTCAGTAGTTACTATTTTATAATTTGTTCCCGATTTTTGAACACGCATCTGTTTTCCACCGGGAGCGATATATACCCACCCCTTTTGCAGAATATCACCATCAGCAGCTTCTTTTACCTCTACCTGACTCATTTCATTGAGCCTTGCAGCCAAAGAATTGGTGAATCCCTTCGGCATATGCTGTACCAGCACCACAGGAGCATCCAAATCTTTTGGAAGCTTCGGAATCACTGACTGCAAAGATTTCGGTCCACCTGTTGAACATGCAAGTGCCACCAGCTTTGATTTGCCCGTCTTATTTCCTATCAGTTTTTTATGTGGTGCAAAATTGAGATTTTTTGGAGGTCTGACGCCAATTTTTCCTGTACTTGCAGTTCCTAAATCAGGCTTTGCCGGAGTACCGGTTTTCATCTCTGTCCTGCGAAGAGGTTCAGAAACTGCCTGATTTTCAGCAGCAGAAACAGTTTGATAAGGAATTTTTGTTGCCACACACAGCATTTCCAATAAACGACCTTTAAATTCTCTTGATTTAGCGTCAAGATAGTTTTCTGGCTTGGTGACAAAATCAAATGCTCCTCTTTCCAGTGCCAGAATTGTCTCCTTTGCTCCCGCTTTTGTAAGGGTGCTAACCATAATTACACATATCTTTATTTTGTTTTTCTGAAGCTGTTCTAACAGTTCAAGACCATTCATCCTTGGCATATTGATATCCAATATAACCGCATCGTATGCTCTGTAATTTTTTACAATGAGGTCCAATGCCTGCAGACCGTCTACTGCTAAATCCTTTACTTCAAATCGCTTATCTGAAGTTATTATATCAGATATAAGCCTTCTCATAAGTGCAGAATCATCTACAATTAAAATATTTTTCATTACCACACAACCTTTACTTTTTTATTTTTTTCTCTGGCGTCTTTCTTCATCAAAGATGTATTTTATTAAAGACTCCCTTACCTTTCCACTCATCTCTTTATATTCGATTCTGTGCTCGTATCTTCCGGTCTGATTTGTCAGTGGTTCTGATGTCACCACCCTTGCATTCAATCCATATTCCTTTTTTTCATCTTCATATTGAATTTCAAGTACCACAAAAATACTGTCATTCACATTGAGACTTTGTCTGGAAACAAATCTCATGCCCCCACCGCTGATATCAAGCGCTGTGCCTTCTATAAAATCTTTATCGTCAATAATAAAATTGTCTTTTGCATGATTTTCATACTCTTTTTCATTTTTTTCAATTTTCTTATATTGCATTTCCATTGTACAGCCAAGGCGATAATACTGACGTCTCTGAAATTTTACAAGGTCTGAAATCAGTTCTACCACCATCATATAAACATTTTCATCCCTGTATCGGTCAACAATAAGAACTCTGCCCTGATACAAACCGTTTGCTGTATAAAAACAAGCATTATATCTGACATTTACAGGCAAGAGTACAATTTTTCCTTTTTCCAGAGGCATAGTGATTTTCATACGGTTATCGCCTATTACTTCAGAAACAAGGCTATAATATGTTTTTATTTCGCTATTTTCTTTTTTCTGAGACAGAGATGAAGACCTCTGCAGTTCCACCTTACTCCCCTCTGAAATAATCTTTGACAATATATTTCCTTGTTGTATATTTCTTTGTTGCCTCTTTCCCTGTAGCATACATTCTTCTCCTGTTATTTTCTGCATCAGTTCTTTCTATTTCGAAACATTTTCATAATTGCTGTAGCAATTCCTTTCTTCTCTCCGTCATCCTCTTCTTTTGTACGCTTTTTTCCAAGCAGATTTTCTGCAATCCTTGCGATTGCTCTTGCTCCTTCTGAATCTGGATAGGCAATGGAAACTGGTTTTTGCTGCATAATTGATTTAGACATATTGGTATCCCTTGGAACCATTCCCAAATATTCCAGTTTCAATTTCAGAAATTTGTGAACCACTACACTGAGCTTTGAATACAGATTTTTTGCCTCCGCTGCTCCTGAAACACGGTTTGCTACCAGCTTTACGATAATATCTCCTGATTCCTCACCGGCTCTGGTATTCAATGTTTTTAACAGAGCATAGGAATCTGTAATCGAAGTGGGCTCCGGTGTTGTCACCAGCAAAATCTCTTCACTGGAAAGAAGAAATTCAATCACACTGTCTGAAATACCGGCTCCTGTATCGATAATTAATATATCTGTCATGGCTTCTAGTTGTTCTAGGGTTTCTACCAGAAACATCACCTGGTCTCTTGTCATGTTTCCCAGTCCGTTAATACCCGAGCCTCCTGATACAAACCCGATATCCAATGGTCCCTTTACAATAATTTCTTTAATATTTTTTCCTTTGAATATTACGTCTGATAAATTATATTTCGGAACTGCTCCAAACATCACTTCAATATTTGCAAGTCCAAAATCCGCATCAAAAATAATAACATTTTTTCCAAGTTTCTTTAACTGAATCGCAAGGTTAATCGACATACTTGATTTTCCCACGCCGCCTTTTCCACTTGTAACAGTTATCACTTTTGCCCGCTTCTGTCTTTCCTGACTGACCTTCATTGCAATATTGTGAATAATTTCTTCCTGCTCCATATCTTTTGCTTTATTCTGTTTTACTATATTTCTTAATTTTTCTGCCTGGTCCATGCAATAAAACACCTTTCATCTTTCCTGTATATACCATATCACGCACTTTGTCCCATAATATTCTTTGCTATCATCTGGGGGTCTATCGTACTGATATCATCCGGTACGGACTGTCCGTCTGCAATATAGGATAAAGGAGCCTTTGAATATAATCTCAAGTTCAGTATATTTCCCAGACACAAGGTTTCATCTATCTTTGTAAAAATAATTCCATAGTCATCCACTCTTCCAAATACATCATTTATCTTTAGTAAATCTTTATATTTTGTTGTTGCACTCAGCACAAGGTAATTTTCTTTTTCAATGTCCTCAGCTAAGGTACAATCCTCAAGAAGATGATATAATTCACCGCACTGGTCCTCATTTTTGTGCGAATGTCCCGCTGTATCTACCAATATAAGGTCATACATGGAGTAATCTCGCACAGCCTGATTAAATTCTTCTATTGTATAAATCACCTTTAATGGTACATCTATAATATTTGCATAAGTCTTTAACTGCTCCACTGCTGCAATACGATACGTATCTGCAGTAATCAATGCAACTTTTACATTTTTATTCAGTTTAAAATGTGCTGCTATTTTTGCAATGGTTGTTGTTTTTCCAACACCTGTAGGACCAATAAAAAATACTACTTTTTGATGCTCTTCATTTAATATAATCGTTCTTGGCTGCCCCAGTTTTAAAATAATTTTCTGATAAATAGAAGCAAGTATTGTATCCACATTTGTATCTTTTTTTATGGCAGGTTGTACTTCTGCAATAATCTGATTGGCATACTTCTCATCCACTTCATTTTTTATCATCTGATTGTAAATTAATTTTATAATCTGCTGTCGCTCATCCTCTTCTTCGTTTTTTTTCTGTCGCTCCTCTCTTTCCTCCTCGCGAAAGCCTTCAATCTCATCTTTTATTTTACTTTCAAGCAGCGACTGAAGATTATCCAGTTTTTCTTCTATTGCACTTGTTTTTTGTCCTTGCTCATATAAAATATCTGAAGAATTATTTGCCGCTGTATTGGCTTTCACTGCATCGGAAATTGCCTTCTGCGGAATATCTCCCGTTACATACACTTTTTCTTCCAATGCTGCTGTAATCTCCACATAATCCTGCTTAAAAAGCTTTGCAAGCCCTCTGTGCTTAATTGTCTTTTCATTCAATACCACTGCGCCGCTTCCCAGCTCCTCTTTTGCTTTTAAAATCGCCTCAGCCTCCGTAGGTGCCTGAAATTTCTTTATTACCATTTATACGCTCACCATCCCAACTGATTGTAATTCTACATTTGATTCAATTTCATTATAGGAAATCACAATTAAATCCTTCAAATAATCCTGCGTAAGACGCTTGTAATACATTCTTACAATTGGAGAAGTCACTATAATCGGATTCTTGCCCATATCCTCCAGCTTTTTTGCTTCTGCTTCCGTTGCCTGAATAATCTTCTGCGAACGGTCTGGGTCCAATGAAATATATGAGCCCTGTTCTGTCTGCTTTACAGAACCCATAATGTCCTGTTCAATTACAGGGTCAAGTGTAACTACAGAGGTGATTTCATTCGGTACAAAATATTTTCCTGAAATAGCTCTCTTCAGGCTCTGCCTTACATATTCTGTCAATACGTCTGTATCCCTTGTCATTGTAGCATGGTCTGCCAGAGTCTCTAATATAGTAAGCAAATCCCGAATAGATATTCCTTCTCTCAGTAAATTCTGCAACACTTTCTGTATTTCGCCGATTGTCAGTAATTTTGGTATCAGTTCATCAATCAATGTTGTATTATTGTCTTTCAGATTATTGATAAGATTCTGTACATCTTGTCTGGTAAGCAGCTCGTCAATATGATTTCTGATAATTTCTGTTAAATGTGTTGCTATAATAGACGGCGGGTCTACTACCGTATAGCCAAGTGTTTCTGCTCTTTCTCTCTGTCCCTCGGTAATCCAGATTGCAGGAAGATGGAAGGAAGGCTCAAAGGTCGGTATACCCGAAATTTCTTCTTCTACAATTCCCGGATTCATTGCCATATAATGGTCAAACAGAATTTCTCCTTCACTAATCTGAACACCTTTTATCTTTATAATATACTGGTTTGGATTGAGCTGTATATTATCTCTCAAACGAATAATAGGAACTACTGTACCCATTTCAAGTGCAATCTGTCTTCGAATCATAACCACTCTGTCAAGCAAATCTCCTCCCTGACTGACATCTGCCAGAGGTATAATTCCATAACCAAATTCCAGTTCAATCGGGTCAACCTGAAGAAGTGCTGTCACATTTTCAGGTCTTCGTATTTCATCTGCATCTGCTTCAGCAGTAGAGGTTTCATCTTGAATTTCGCGAATTGCCTGCTTTTGCTGCGTATTCTGTCCAATCATAATAAATACAATTCCAAGCGGAATAAAAATATAAATCGGAAGTGGTGTCATTACACCCAGAAAAATCAGTACTCCGCCCACAATAGTCAATACTCTTGCATTTTCAAACAACTGGCCAAATACCATTCCAGCCATATCCTGGTCCTCTTTTGCCGCCTTTGTGACAAGAATACCAGTTGCAAGAGAAATAAGAACTGATGGAATCGAACTTACAAGACCATCACCAATGGTAATAACCACATACTGATTTAATGCATCTCCAAGTTCAAGACCACCTCTTAGCACTCCTGATAAAACACCGCCAATAATATTTACAAAAGTAATAATCAGACCTGCTGTAGCGTCTCCCTTTACATATTTTACAGCACCATCCATAGAACCAAAAAAGGCCGACTCTGCCTGTATCTTGTCTCTTCGCTCCTTTGCCTGTTCGTCGCTGATTGCGCCTGTATTCAAATCGGCATCGATTGCCATCTGTTTACCTGGCATAGCATCAAGAGTAAATCTTGCCGTTACCTCCGCTACTCTTTCAGAACCTTTGTTAATAACCATAAACTGAACAATCAGGATAATAATAAAGATAACAACACCTACTACAGGGTCAGCCTGCCCTACAAATTCACCAAATGTCATTACCACCTTTCCCGGATTTCCGGTAGTCAAAATCAATCTTGTTGAAGATGCATTTAATGCAATTCGGAATATGGTGGTCAACAAAAGTACCGACGGAAAAGAGGACATCTGAAGGGTATCTTTTGCGTAAATTGTATTAAACAATACAATCAATGCAACGGATATATTTACTGCGATTAAACAGTCCAACAAAAAACTCGGCATAGGTATGATAAGAAATATAATCGCTGATAATACATATAATCCGAGACCCAGGTCTGCTTTTCTCATTTTTATCTCCTTTCCTCTTCTGCCTCTAATCTCTTGTCACCGGTTTATTTTTTAAATTATATACATAAGCAAGGACTTCTGCAACTGCCTGATATAATTCTTCTGGAACTTCACCGCCGACGTCAACACTCTGGTAAAGAGCTCTGGCTAAAGGCTTGTTTTCAACTATTTCAATATTATTTTCTCTTGCTTTTTCTTTGATTCGCTGTGCAAGAAAATCCTCTCCTTTTGCAATGACAAGAGGCGCACTTGCAATCTTGGTATCATACATTAATGCAACTGCATAATGTGTCGGGTTTGTAATAACGACATCTGCTTTTGGAAGCTGCTGCATCATTCTGCGCATGGACGCCTGTCTCATTCGCGCTTTCTGCTGTGATTTGACTTTTGGGTCACCTTCCTGATTTTTATATTCGTCTTTTACCTCCTGCTTGGTCATCTTCATGTCTTCTTTAAATTTCCATTTCTGAAACGCAAGGTCTGCAAATCCAATTATCAGATAAATCCAGCTAATTCTAATTGCAACATCAAAAATAAAATTTCCAATCGCTGTAATTCCATCTATAATTGATGACAGCGCATAGAGATTAAAAACCATTTCCTTAAATCCACCCAGTGACTTTAAAAACACTGCAGTACAGATAATAACTATACCCATGGATTTTAAAAGATTCATCAACGACTGCTTTGAAAACAGTCGTTTTACTCCCTTAACAGGATTCAGTTTGCTTAACTTAGGTTTCAGCGGCTTTGTTGTCACCATCCATCTTATCTGGACAAAATCTGCCAAAAAGCTGATGATAAAACCTACCACCAAAAATGGAAGAATAATCTGAACAAGTTGCTTCAACATTTCACCAATAATAAAAGCTGCCGAATTTATGGTGATTTCATTTGCATTTGAAGCATAGGTGGGAATTCTCTCATACATAATATGATAAAGATTCATAAGGCTTTCGCCTATTCCTCCTATCATAGACCTTAAAAAAAAGAAAGCAAATATAAGAGTAACTGCATTTACAATTTCCTTGCTTTTTGATACATTGCCTTCTTTACGGGCATCATCCAGTTTTTTCGCTGTTGCCGGTTCGGTTTTTTCTCCACCCGGCCCATCTTTTGCAAACAGCTGCAAATTATAACTTATGAAATGACTCATTTTTTATCCTGCCATACTGCTCTTTTACAATACATCTATCTGTAACAAAATCCTTTTCATCTCGTATATCATACTTCCTTGTATCATACCTCTATATCATATTTTCCTAATCTTATATTTCTCATCATCAGGGGATAATATATCTGATTACTGTTACCATAATCTGCTTCATCTGTTCAAACAGATTTGAAGTGATATTTGGAATCACCGTAACTATCATAAACATAATAAACAGACCTGCGAGAATTTTTATCTGCATACCTACAGAAAACATATGCATCTGAGGTGCAACCTTTGTCATAATTCCAAGTACAATATTTACCAGCATACTGCTTGCAAATACTGGGAGAGCAATTCGAAATCCCGTAATAAAATAATCAGAAATAAAATCAATAAACACGGTAATCAAACCAGCTCTAATATGAAGTCCATCTAATGGAACTGCTGTAAAGGAATCTACCAGTGCTGACAGAAGATACCAGTGCATGCCGGTGGCTATAAATATCAGCATAAAAAGATTCTGATAGAGCTGACCGGAAACAGATACCTGTGTCCGAGTCTGTGGGTCATAAATAGTAGCCATGGTCAATCCAATTTCCATATCAAAAATATAACCTGCAAATAATACAATAGAATTGCAGATAAATACGGAAAATCCCATCAGTACGCCTGCAATTGCTTCCTTTACAATAATTGCTGCATAGTCCCAGTTATTTGAATAAGTAAGAGTCTGTTCCGGCAAAACCATATAGACAAGAAAAGACAGAATCAACGCAAAACCAAGTTTTGTTCTCTGCGGTGTATTGGTCTGTCCAAAAAAAGGAGCAACATACATGAATGAAGTAATCCTCACCATTATTAAAATAAATGTTTCTAATCCATATTGGGAATAAGTAATTGCTAACACTAGATATACTCTCCAAAGCTACTCCAAAGTCGCTCCATAAAGCTGACAATATTGTTTAAAATATAGGAACCAAAAATCAGCAATCCGATAAAAATCGTTACGATTTTTGGAACAAAAGTAAGAGTCTGTTCCTGTATAGATGTAACTGTCTGAAAAATACTGATAATTAATCCTACCACCATAGATAAAAGTAATAGAGGAGCCGCTGTTATTATTATTGTCCATAATGCATCACTTGCGATATTCAATACTGCCTCTACTGTCATAATAACTTCCTCCTCTATTCTATACTTTAATTGTTTCTAATAAATTTACAATAATAAGATTCCATCCGTCCGCCAATACAAAAAGAAGTATTTTAAATGGCATTGAAATTGTGGTAGGCGGCAGCATCATCATACCCATTGACATAAGCGTAGATGCCACTACCATATCAATCACTATAAACGGAATATAAATCAGAAATCCTATCCAAAACGCTACTTTTAATTCATTAAGGATAAATGCAGGAATAACTACATATATAGGTACATCATCAATACTTTCCACTTCTGTTATTCCTGCAATCTGGCACATTTTATCCAAATCTCCCTTATCGCTGATATTTTTCAGCATAAATTCTCTCAGAGGAGCAACCGCTTCCTGTACTGCCTCTTCACGGGTAATTTCCTCATTGCTCAACGGCACATATGCCTTTTCATAAATTTGATTGAAAACAGGCGCCATAATAAAAATTGTTAAGAGTAATGAAATACCGATTAAGACCTGATTGGGTGGAGCAGACTGTGTATTTATCGCTGCTCTGGTAAAATGCATGACAATAAGTACTCTGGTAAATGATGTGACCATAATCAAAATAGAAGGACACAATGCCAATATTGTGAGTACAATCACTATCTGTAATGCCCCGCTTAAACTTCCTGCCTTACCATTGGCAGAGATATCAATTCCAAAAAGAGAATCTCTGCCTCCGTCTGTACCTAAACCACTTTCTGTCTGATTTTCTGCTGCTTCTGTTGCATATACATTTTCAAAAGACGGTATAGAAAAACAAAAAACAAGAAACAATAACAAAACAATTTTAATTATTCTTTTTTTTCTCATATTCAATACCTATTCTTTATCCTGCTGATGTTTTCGATTTTTCAACTTTTCAAAAATCTGAGCAAAACTTTCATTTACATTAGCAGGAGTATTTTCCGGCAAATTAATATCGTCTTCTTCCAGAATATCAATTTTATCCATTCTATCCTTTGAAACTGACAATATATAATACTTTTTACCAATACGCACAATCTCAAGGTACTTATTATTAGTAATCCGGTGTATTTCAATCACTTCAATATTTCCCTTGCCTATTTTATTTTTCTGAAAATTTCCAATCCATACCGTTGCAATATAACAGATGATTACAACAAAAATAAACATAAACAAGGTAACAATCAGTCTGAAAAAACTTTCAAACCCCGCTGCTAATATACCATTCATTATCAGCCTACTGCTTTCTTGACTGCCTCAAGAACTCTGTCTGCCTGAAATGGCTTTACAATAAAATCCTTTGCACCAGACTGAATGGATTCAATAACCATTGCCTGCTGTCCCATTGCAGAACACATAATTACCATAGCACCCGGGTCCTGCTCCTTAATCTTTTTCAGCGCCTGTATACCATCCATCTCAGGCATGGTAATATCCATCATTACCAAATCCGGCTTTGTCTCGGCATACTTCTCAACAGCCATTTTACCGTTTTCTGCCTCACCCGCAATATTATAACCATTTTTTGTTAAGATGTCCTTTATCATCATTCGCATAAATGCAGCATCATCACAAATTAAAATATTCTTTGCCATATTATTTCTCTCCTATTCAATATATTAATATTATACCATTTTTATCTTATAATTTCGGTAACTCTTACACCAAAGCTTTCCTCGATTACAACTACCTCACCCTTCGCAACATACTTGTTATTTACAAGTACGTCTACAGGCTCGCCTGCAATCTTATTCAGTTCGATAATCGTGCCGGGTGAAAATTCCAGAATATCCTGAATAGACTTGCTGGTTCTGCCAAGTTCTACAGTGACTTGAAGAGGTACATCCATAATCAGATTAATATTCTCTTTCTGGTTTACTGCTACAATATCTGGTGAAAACGTCTGGAACTGTGCCTGCTGAACATTAATATTCTGCATTGGCATTCCTGTCATCATCATACCCTGCGGCATGCCTTGCTGCATTGGCATTCCCTGCATCATCATACCTTGTTGCATCATACCTTGTTGCATCATACCCTGTTGCATATTCTGCATTGGCATTCCCTGCATCATGGCCTGTGATGCATCCTGCATTGGCATTCCATAATTCATATTGCCTGCCATTGGCTGCTGTTCCATGGAAGGCATATTGGATGCCGGCGGGATATCCTGAACGGTTGCTGCTGCTGACTGCTCCGGTTCAGAGGTGGTTGATGTTTCAGATTGAGAGGAATCCCCTCCCATACCAAATCTATTACAAAGAGTTTTACATAACTCTACAGGGTACAACTGCATAATCTCACTGTTGACCAAATCGCCAACAGTCATTTTAAAAGCAATTTTAATAAAGTTTCCCTTTAAAAAATCGCTGTAATCCTCCAATGCAAAATCATCATTCAAATCAATCAGATTTGCTGTTGGAGGAGTGATATCTATTTTCATGTTCAACATAGAAGATAATGAGGTAGATGACGAACCCATCATCTGATTCATCGCCTCACAGATTGCACTTAAATGAAGCTCTCCAACCTCGCCTTCTATATTTGTTCCATCACCACCCATCATTAAATCGGCAATGATTTTTACATCAGTATCCTTTAATATAAAAACATTATTACCATTGATACCTTCTTTGTAAGATATCTGGATAAATACGCATGGCCGGTCATACTGGTCTACTAAATCCTGCCATGTAGAAACCCCAACTTTTGGTGTTGTAATATCTACCTTTTGATTAACAAGAGAAGATAATGTTGTAGCCGCGGTCCCCATGCTGATATTAGAGAGCTCTCCCATAATATCTATTTCCATTGAGGTAAGTACCTCTTCCAATTCCACCGACTGCTGCTCATCGTCTGATGAGACTGCTTCAGAAGAACTGTCATCGGAATCTATTCCATTCAGTAATGCATTTATTTCTTCTTGTGAAAGCATTCCGTCCATTTCCTATTCCTCCCTGATAACAGATGTGATTCTTATTGCATAATTGTCATTTGAGGAACCCGGTAACGCCATAAACTTTTTGATGTTTCCGACATACACTGTCAGCTCCTGCTCTATATCTGAATCTAATTTTATTAAATCCCCCGGCTGCAGATTCACAAATTCAGCAACAGACATTGAACTTTCGCCAAGTATCGCTTTAATCGGTATCTCTGCTTTTGAAATCAGTGTTTCAATAATACCGTCATAATTTGTGCCATCATCTCTGCTCTGCATAGTTGAATACCAGAACTTGATATTCAGCTTATCTATTACATCCTCCAATGTTGCATATGGAAGACAAATATTCATCAATCCTTCTACATCACCAATTTTCAGGTTGATGGTGACAATTGCCGTCATCTCCTGTGGTGAAATAATCTGGGCAAACTGCGAATTTGTTTCTATTCTCTCCAGCCTTGGCTGTACATTTGCCACATTTTTCCATGGGTCCCTTAAAAGGTCCACACATACATTTAACACTCTTTCAACAATTGTTAATTCAATCTCGGAAAATTCTCTTTTTTTCTCCAGTGCAACGCCTTCGCCGCCTAGCAGTCTGTCAATAATGCAATATCCCAAGTTTGTTGCAAGTTCTACCAAAATGTTTCCCGGTAATGGTGAAAAATTAACCAAGCCCAAAAGAACCGGATTTGACAATGAATTGGAAAACTCCGAATAAGTAACAGCTTCCGCATTCATCACATCCACCTGTACGCTTTTTCTTAAATATGCAGGAAGATTCGTGTAGAGCAGTCTTCCATAGTGTTCAAATATACTCTCCAATGTTCTGAGGTGCTCCTTTGAAAACTTTGACGGTCTGCTGAAATCATAAACCTTTACATCAACCGTATCTTCATCTTTTAACGCCTCTGTGTCCAGCTCTCCTGTGCTGTACGCATTGAGTAATTTGTCAATCTCGTCCTGCGATAATATCTCGCTCACAGAATTTCACCTCCATCTCATCTTATTGAGTCATGAAATCACCAAATCCAACACTGTAAATAAATGTAGAATTGTTATACATTTCCCGAAGAATCTCTTTGATTTCTTCGAGAATTGGTTCCTTATTATTGATTGCTTCTGTCTCTGTATATTTGCTTACAATACTGGAAATCTTGGTTCTCATAAGCTCCTCATAATCGGGAAGCATTTTCTTATATTTTTCATAGTCCTCATTCGATGTATCCAGCGTCAGTGTCAGTTTAAAAACTGCTACATGATTTTTTCCGTCGCTGCCCGGATTCAGCTCTACCGTAAATTTATCTGTAAATGTAAATACATCTGTATTGTCTATACTAATTTTACCATCCTCTGTATGCTGCTTCTGGCCTTCTTTTTCCAAATCTATGGCTTCCGCAACTTTTCCCACCATTGCATTGGAGCTTTTCATGGCAGGAACTACTGCAAATCCTATTATAGCTGTTAAAACAAGATTTGTCACTATTAAAACCAATAAAATTATATTAAATAATCCTTTTTTCATAATTTAGCTGATACCTCCATGTGATATATTGGGACTTTTTCTCCTATACAGTTTGTCAGAGAACTCCTGACGAATTAAATTCATTAAAAATTTTAATCTCCACTCGTCTGTTTTGTGCTCTTCCTTCCGCTGTATCATTCGATGCAATCGGAGATGCCTCACCACGTCCCATACATCCCATGGTAGCAACATCCATTCCTTTATTGTCCTTTAAATATGTATATACTGAATATGCCCTTCCCTGTGAAAGTTCCATATTATCTGAATATTTTGGATTGCTTGATGACTGTGGCACAGAATCGGTATGTCCAATAATCTGTATGTCACTGCCATTATAATTTAAAAGTATATCTCCTATTTTGCTGATAAAATCATAAGAGGTCGACTTTATCGCTGCGCTTCCTGAATCGAACAGCAATGAGCCGTTCAATGTAAGCATTACATACTGTGCTTCCACCTGCAGTTCCACATCTTTGCTGTCTATTCCGCTTGCTTTCATTTGTGATTCTATCTCTTCCGCCATTTCTTCGGAAGCCTCTATCATTTCCTGTTTCTTTTGTTCCTCAAACTCCTCTACATTTTCTGCATTTTCCTGATTCATGGCATCCTGTTCAGCACCCATTGCCTGAAAAAAATCATTCAATTCTATCAGCTGACTCACACCGCTGGATATTAACGCACCATCCGTAAAAGAAGAACCGCCTCCATCAAAAATACTAAATGTACTCTGTATGGACCTAACGACCTCTTCAAACTTCGCTTCATCAATTGATGACATGGCAAACAGCATAACGAAAAAGCAAAGCAGCAAATTCATCAAATCACTGAAGGTCGCCATCCACGGTGCCAGACCGCCACCTTCTTCTTTCTTCTTTCTGGCCAAAACTATTCACCGCCTTCATTTTCCTCATTCATGCCCTCTCTCACACTAGGAGCCAGGAATGATTTTAATTTTTCCTCAATAACTCTTGGATTTTCTCCTGCCTGTATGGACAAAAGTCCTTCTATCATAATTGATTTTAACATAATCTCTTGTTCATTATTTACTTTCAGTTTATCTGCTACCGGAGTTGCAATCCAGTTTGCAATCAGTGAACCATATAAAGTGGTAAGCAACGCAACCGCCATAGCAGGACCGATTACAGAAGGGTCACTCATATCATTCAGCATGTTTACAAGTCCAATCAGGGTACCAATCATACCCCATGCAGGTCCCATGGATGCCCACTGTCCCCATACTTTAATTACTTTTTCATGTCTGGAATCCATACAATCCAGCTCTGTTTCCATAATCCCCTTTACCAGCTCAGGGTCAGTACCATCTACAATAAGAAGAATTCCTTTTTTCATAAAAGGGTCTTCTATTTCCTGTGCTGCCTCTTCCAAAGCAAGGAGACCTTCCTTTCTCGCTACATTAGATAAATCAATAATCTGTTTAATGGCATTTTCAAGATTCGCATTGGACGTCTTGAAAGCTAAAGTAATACATTTTAAGCCATTGATAAATTCATTCAGCGTATTGGAAGTAAGTACACTGGCAAGAGAACCTCCAAGCGTAATCAATACAGACGGAGCATTCATAAATCCTCCGATAATGGAAAAATCCATTGTATCTACTACTATACCGAATATACAAAGTACAGCTCCCGCTATAACACCTATAAGTGACGCTAAATCCATTTTCTTTCACCTTCTTCTTTACCTTTGGAGACTATGGAATCACATAGTTCTCTCGTCATAAAACTATTCTACCACACTTTAACGTTTTTACCAACATAAAAATCAAATTTTTTTGTTTTTTTTACATTATCAAACAAAAAGAACCTACACATATAGAAAAACAGCCTTTTATATGCATAAATCCTTTTTGCTCAATAAATGATATGCTTATCGCTTCAAGCTTAACAATTCTTCTATCATGGAATCTGAAACTGTAATAACTCTTGAGTTCGCCTGAAATCCTCTCTGGGTAACAATCATATCAACAAATTCGCCTGCAAGGTCCACATTTGACATTTCTACCACACCGCCAGATATGCTTTCGCCTGCTGCATCAATCGTCTGAAGTGTCAAATCGCCTGAATTTAACGTTTCACCGAAAAGATTGTCACCAAGCTTTTCAAGACCTGCCGCATTGGAAAACTTTGCTGTAACGAGCTGACCAATTGTAACGGTATCACCATTGGAATAAGATGCTACAATACTTCCATTGTCAGACACACCAAGCGAAATCATTTTACCAACGGCCTTTCCTTCTCCCTCATGAGTACCTAATGCACCTGGATTTGCAGCCATGCTTGTTTTTGCACCAAAGCTGGTCATAGTAGAAAAATCTACATTAATAGGAAGCTGGAAGGAATCCAGAGCTGCTCCTCCTGCATCTGTAAAGGTCAATTCAAAGCTGGCCGGATCGCTGACAATATGTCCTGTAGTTGGGTCAAATTCTATTGTAACACTGTCAGCACCATTAAACTGTGCAGTCACATCTTCTGTAGCCTCTGTGCCAATCATGACCTTTGCAGGAGTTAACGTATATTGATTTGGATTGTCTGCAACTGGTGTTGCATTAATCTGTACTCCATACTTATTTCCAAGACTGTCAAAAAGGAAAAGATTACAGCTTTTATAACCTGCCTTGCCTGCTGCAAAATCCTCATCCTGAGGATTGATATTACCAGCCATATTTACTTCTGTGGTCTGTGCAGGGTCGGTGGTATCATAAGTTCCATATATGGAAATTGGTCTTAATTCATCCTGCTGAAGATAATAATCTCCTTCTTCATTTCTTGCTGCGGTATAACCCATTACATAATTTCCGCTTCCTGTTACAAGATTACCATTTCCGTCTGTTGTAAAGTTTCCGGCCTTGGTATAATAATTTGCACCATCTTTCTGTATTACAAAAAAGCTGTCACCATTTATCATCATATCCAGAGCATTTCCTGTTGACTGAGAACCGCCTCTGTCTGTAATATTAATCGATATCTGACTTACACTTGCTCCAAGTCCTACCTGTTTTGCATTGGAACCGCCTTTTGTTCCATCAGTACTTGCTCCACTGGCAATCTGAGTCGTCTGATAAAAAAGGTCGCTGAAAGATACTTTCTGTGCCTTATATCCAACAGTATTTACATTTGAAATGTTATTGCCGATTACATCCATTCTTGTCTGGTGTATATTAAGACCTGAAACACCAGAGTATAATGATCTCATCATAATAAAATAACCTCCTGTTTTTATTGATAATCAATACAGGCGCCGGCCGCCCTCCTCCGTCATTCAGAGGGCTTTTGCCTCCAAACTGGTCCGGCTATATAATTACGGCGCCGTCAATATTTGTATAAATTTGTTCCTTATTGTCTGCATGGTCCATCGCTGTTATCACTGTCTTATTTCTTATATTGATAATAAAGGATAAATCATCCATAATAACCAGCGATTCACGAATTCCCTTTTCATCTGCTTTCCTTGCGCCTTCTGCAAGCCTGCCAAGCTGGTCTTCTGTCAAAGAAATATTTCTGTCTGCCAGTCTTTCATCTGCATGCTTTGAAAATTTAAGGGATTGTATTTCACTGTCCAATCCGGTTTTTTGACTCAGGATATCCTCAAAAGTCCGGGATTCTCCCTTTTTGGCTCTGGAAGCAGTCCCATTATTTTTTAAATAGGTTTCCTGTATCTGCCGGATAGAAGTATAATTATTATTCACATTCATACTTTTCTCCGCCTTTACCAAGTTTTACTTTTGCCATCTACTGCGTTTATTACTTCGTTTTATCTGGCATTCTCCCGTCTATTCTGTCTTATCCGGTTTTTCTTCATCCTTATTGTCACTGTCGGATGGCTTTTCTGTCTTATCTGTATCATCGGATGGTTTATTTGTATCACTGTCTGATGGTGGCTGTGGTTTGATACTATCCAGAATGTCAGACAGATAACCGTCATCCACTACAGAATCCAAATCTGCATAATCATACAGCTTTCCATTAATAGAGAGCTTTGCTTTGCCGTCTACAATCTGTACAAAATCTACACGTCCGCCAATGGTTGTGGTATTCTCACTGCCCAGTGATTTTCCAACTTCAATAATTACATTCTTTCCTGCCAGAGAAAATGCCTGCGTGTTACTGATTGTGGTTGCAATTGTCGCAAGGTTTGACATTTGCTCTAATGCTGAAAACTGTGCCAGCTGACTGACCATCTGTGTATTGTCCACAGGGTCAAGCGGGTCCTGATACTGCAACTGTGTTACAAGAAGCTGTAAAAAAGCATCTTTTCCAAGTTCATTTTTATTTGTGTTTTTATTTTGATAGGTTTCAGTCTTTCCTGTCTGAAGGATGCCATCCACCACATCATTTGTTACCATGTCGCCCATATTACCTCCTATCCGGTTATGCAGTATAACTTACTGTATTACCAAGTGCTGATTTTAAATCCTCTTCCTCAGGTTCTTCCTCTCTTCCCTCCAGTTCTTCCAAAAGACTTTTCCGGATTCTTCTTCCCTGTTTCTGATTATCCGAAGAACCACCGTTAGTATCTGTATTCTGGTCAAATCCTCTGCTGGATACCATAACTTCAACAGACTGTACCTTCAGCCCCTGATTATCAAAGCTTTCCTTTAAAATATTCAGCTGTGATTCTAGCGCTGCTCTTGCGCTCTCATTTTCTGTGGCAATCTGTGCAGTAAGAACACCGTTCTTTGAAACTACCTGAATGGCTACCTTACCTAAATGTTCCGGATATAGCTGCATTTGTACACTGGTGACATCTGTCTTAATATTGAGTTTCACCTGTTCCAGCACCTGCTTGACAATACTTTCAGATGTCTGCACATCCATTCTTTCTGCTAAAAGCTCCTGCACTCTGTCATTAAAATTTGCCTGCTGGACAAGAATTGGATTTCCTGTGTTATGGTCCTGAATTGCAGAAGAAAAAACATGTTCTGAAGAATCAGAAGACTTCTGTTCCTTACTGCCAGTTTCCTTGTCACTGTTTTCTGTCATTATCTGAGATTCCTTTGTATTTACAGAAAACTCCTCCTGCTGGACAGAAGAATCATATTCCTGACGAACCGGTTGTGTCTGGTCATTCAGAATATCTTTCAATTCAGTACTCAATTCCTTGAAAGTTTCTGACAGTCCTGCAACTGTGAGCAGTTCTTCTGGTCCTTTCAAATCCTTTACATCTACAATAAGCTTTAAAAGATTCTGCGGTTCCTGTAAATCATTGATATCCATATTCAAGTTTTTCATAGAAGTCTGAATATCATCTGTACTAACCTGAAGACTTTCTGCCAGACGGTTCAAAATCTGCTTTATTGCCTGCCATGCTCCATCTTCTACAGTAGTAACCGTGTCATCAGCCATATTATCGAAACTTATTTCGCCTTCACTGTCAACTTGAACCGGAATCTGAAATGAAACAAGATTTTCAGCAACTTTTGTAAAATCTTCTGTTTCCATACTGTCGTCTGTTTCGGTTTTCGTCTCAGTTTCGGTTTTCACAGTATCATCAGACGGTTTTTCATTTTCTGCCGGCTTTGTTTCAGGAGTTTCTGAACCTTGTGTTTTATTTTCTTCAACAGAAACATCTTCTCCAGATTCCTCCTTCGAAACCTTCTGGTCTGTATTCGTCTTTAAACCTGTATCCGAAGACTTCTGGCTGGATTTTACAGAATTATTTTGATGATTTTCTTCTGCTTTTTCCATCACATTTGCAAAATCATTCTGACTTTTATTCTGTGTCTTTGTCGCTGCATTTGATGACAGATACATATACCCAGTAGTTTTTATACTGTTTGTTACCATATCGCACCTCCTTCTTAATATTTTTTACAGAAAAATTTCTGTCTCTATATGCATCACCTTTGCCAGAAATTGACATTGATGGTGTTGCCCTGATTTCATGATTTTTCAATCTACTTACTATGATATTTCACCATAATATTTAGTATGACAGTTCTCTGCTATGGTGCAAGCAGAACTGTAATCTTTGCACAATACACAGCATCGATATCACTTAATGCATTTAAGATTGCTGCTCTGTCTTCACTTTCCATCATTTTCAGAATTGCCACTATAACTTCCATATTGCCTGTCATTTCATACATTGTTGCTGCTGCTTTTGCAGGTTTCATGGCAGTATAGGCATCTGCCAGCTCTTTATACTGTTCATCATACAAATATTTCTCTGCTACCTGCTTATACAGCTCTGCGGCATAATCTGGTTCTATTTCTTCATAAAAACGCTTGTAATTGTCATAGGACAGTGCAGAGTCCCCCAGTACCACTTCATCATAGTACTCCTTCTTCTGCTTTTCAAATTCAGCCATTGCCTCTTCAAATGTTTTCAGCCTTGCAATTTCCGCTTCCAAATCTGCAATCTGCGTACCGGAATCTGTCTGTGAATTTTTCAGACTGTCAAGCTGTCTTTCCAAATCCTTGATATAATCAATTGCCTCTGCCAGATTTTTATATGGATAATCGTCGGAACTTATTTCATCATCTCCCGCTTCCGGCAAAATTTTATTGATAACCGGTACATCTTTAAAAATTGGCCGCATAACCGAACTTCCAAAACCGCCTACATCAAATTTAATCAACGCAGCAAAAATTACAAGCCATACTGCTATAATCAATATTCCAATTAATATGGATACCAGTTTATTTCCTTTTTTTTCCTCTAATGCAGCGTCACCCGCGTTATTATTTTTCTTATTTCTAGGCATTGTCTGTTTCCTTTCCATTGCCATTATACCGATAGCTCACAAGCTCATCTGTTACTTTACTTTCTTCTTTATCAAATTCTTTTTTGTACTCGTCAAAAGCCTTCTCACGCAGAATTTCCTGAGTTTTTCTTTCAACCATCACATCATTCAGCTTTTTTCTGGCAATTTCAACATTTCTTTCTGCAATTTTAATTTCTTTTTTCTGGGCCTCTGCCTGTTCTTTTTTTATTTTAATAGCTTCGCTGCATCGCTTCATTTCAAGAAGATTCAATCTCCCGTTTTTAAATTTCTTTAATTTGTTTTCATATATATGTATTCCGTCATAAATACGCTGCAGCCGAGCTTCTTCCTCCCTTAGCTTATTATTTGCAAGAGAAAAAGCAATTTTAGCCTGCTCTTCCAGCTTTAATTTTAAATCCAGAACATTCTGCATTCTATATACGAATTTTGTCATAACTTACCTATTATCATTTTACCTGTTATTATCCTGCTGTTTACTGAAAAATAGCTTCCAAAAGCTGCAATTCCTCTTCAAAATCAAATTTTTCGTCTACTCCCTGTATCAGAAAATTATTTACTTCCTCTATTTTTGATATGGCAAAATCAATATTTTTGTTCGAGCCGTTTTTATATGCGCCAATATTTATTAAATCTTCCGCTTCATTATAGGTAGCCATAACATTTTTCAATTTTCCGGCAAGCTGTTTATGTTCTCTTGTGGCAATTTGAGACATTACTCTGGAAATGCTCTGTAATATATCTATGGCTGGATAATGATTTTTATGTCCCAGTTTCCTTGACAGCATAATATGTCCATCCAGAATACTGCGGGCAGTATCCGTAATTGGTTCATTAAAGTCATCTCCATCCACCAGAACCGTATACAGCCCTGTAATGGAACCAGTTGGCGAAGTCCCTGCTCTTTCAAGAAGCTTAGGCATTTCGCTGTATACACTTGGCGGATAGCCGCGTGTGACAGGTGGTTCTCCTGAGGCAAGTCCAATTTCACGCTGTGCCATGGAAAATCTCGTCAGAGAATCCATCATCAGCAGTACATCTTTCCCTTGGTCTCTGAAGTATTCTGCAATCGCAGTCGCTGTTTTTGCAGCTTTATTTCGAATCAATGCCGGTTTATCTGAAGTTGCTACTACTACGACACTTCTTTTCATACCTTCTTCTCCAAGGTCCCGTTCAATAAATTCCCGCACTTCTCTTCCACGCTCTCCAATCAATGCAATTACATTGATATCTGCTTTTGTATTGCGGGCAAACATGCCAAGCAATGTACTTTTTCCTACACCGCTTCCTGCAAAAATTCCAATACGCTGTCCTTTGCCGACAGTAATCAGTCCATCAACCGCTTTTACTCCCAGAGGAAGCACATCATTGATAATCTCACGGGACATGGGGTCTGGTGGAGGCGCCTCCACAGAATAAGCCTGTGTATTTTCCAGTTCACTGCCATCGATTGGCCTTCCCAGTCCATCCACAATCTTTCCCAGTATCTCGGCACCAACCTTTACTCGAAGCAAATCCCCTGTATTTTCTACAATAGAACCCGGACCTACTCCGTCCACTTTTTCAAATGGCATCAGCAAAAGCCTGTTATCCCGAAAGCCGACTACCTCTGCCAAAATTGGAGGTTTCCCCTCCTCACTGGCACTGATTTGACATACATCATTCAATTTTGCATCCGGTCCTATGGACTCTACTGTCAGTCCTACCACTTTGGAAACCTTGCCCAACTTTTTATAGTATCTCTTCTGTTTTAATGTAAGATATTCATTTAAATCAACATTTAACATTCTATTCACCATACTTAATCTGCGTGTTTTCCCATACAGGATATAATTTTTATATCCTTAACCAGTTCTTCCATCTGCATATCCAGACTGCAATCGACAATACCAAAATCTGCATCAATAAGACATTGTCCTTTTTTCATCGTCGGGTCCTCTACAATCTCTACATTGGAATCACTGGACAAACATACGATTTTATCTTTATTTTCTTTCAGAAACAACGCATCTTCATGGCATACTCGAACAAGATAATTTCTGCTTACATCAATATCCTCAAAGGTACTGTTTACTACCTCCAATATTAAATCCCGCTTATCCTCCAGAAGTAAATGTGTAATATTCTGAAAAACATCCAGAATAGTATCTACAAGGCGCGGTTCAAGCTCGTCCTTCTGCCGGCTGAACTCTTCTTCGAGTTCTATTCTTCTTTTTTCAAGTTCTGACTGTTTTGCCTCATATTCCATCTGACAATGTTGCAACGCATCCTGATACCCCTTGTCAAAGCCCTCCTGATGAGCAGTTTTTATAATTTCCATACGCTCATCAGCCGCTTTTCGAAGAACATGGTCTGCATCTCCCTTTGCCATGGATAAAATTTTATCTGCCTGAAGCCTTGCCATCTCAAGCATTTCATTTGCCTGTTCCTCTGCAGAAGCCGCCATTTCTTCTTCTCCCAGCAATACTTCTACATTTTCAGCGTTCAATCCAGGCGTAAATCCGTCTTCAGAAGACAGGCCCTGTCTTATCATTTCAAGCTTATGTGAAATTAATTCATTATAATCTATTACTCTTTTGTCCGTACTGGTAGTGACATAATTTATGGATTTTAATACATTAGACAACTAATTCGTCACCTCCACCGCGCGAAATAATAATTTCACCTGTATCTTCAAGCTTTCTGATTACACCTACAATCTTCTGCTGTGCTTCTTCTACATCCTTCATTCTGACTGGTCCCATATATTCCATGTCTTCCTTTATCATTTCTGCAAGACGTTTGGAAAGATTGCTGAATATAGCATTCTGAACCTCTTCATTTGTACCCTTCAAAGCAATACTGAGCTCATTATTATCCACATCTCGAAGAACTCTCTGAATTGTCTTATCATCAAGCGAAAGAATATCTTCGAATACGAACATCTTTCTTCTGATTTCATCTGCAAGTTCTGGCTCATCAATTTCAAGCGTTTCCATAATATGCTTCTCTGTTCCGCGGTCTACTGTATTCAAAATATCGACAATGGCATCTACACCGCCGACAATTGTGTAATCCTGTGTAACAAGTGAAGAAAGCTTTCGCTCCAAAATATTCTCTACTTCCTTAATAACATCCGGCGAAGTTCTGTCCATTTTGGCAATACGTTTTGCGACGTCAGCCTGTTTTTCAGCCGGAAGCGCCGACACCACCATCGAAGCCTGTGCTGACGGCAGATAGGATAAAATAAGCGCAATTGTCTGTGGATGTTCATCCTGAATAAAGTTCAGAAGCTGGCTTGGGTCTGTCTTTCTGACAAATTCAAAAGGACGTACCTGAAGAGATGAGGTAAGACGTTTGATTACCTGCTCTGCTTCTTCGGAACCAAGCGCTTTTTCCAGCAGCTCTTTCGCATATCCAATACCGCCTTCTGCAATATACTGCTGTGCCAGACATACCTGATAAAACTCATTTAGAACATCTTCCTTCATCTGAGGAGAAATGCTTCTTGTATTTGCAATTTCCAGTGTGAGCTGTTCTATTTCTTCTTCTTTCAAATGTTTAAATATTTTTGCTGATTTTTCTGGTCCCAAAGATATCAGCAGCGTAGCGGCTTTGGCTGTCCCTGAAAGCTCCTCTACCTGTTCCTGTCCTCTTGCCATTTGCACAACCTCCTTTTATACCTTAATTGTTATTCCCAATCCTTGTTTAACCAGTTCCGTAACAAAAGCGCAACAGATTCCGGATTTTCGTCTACAAACTTCTCGATTGCCTTTCTTACCTCTGACTTTTCGTCATATTCAATTTCATCTACTGTCTCTCTGTCTCTGGTAGCACTGAGCATATCATCTACGGAAAGCTCTGGTTCTGTTTCTGCTACTTCTATAGGTCTCAGACTTCTCCATACAACAAATGCCAAAAGCAGAAGAATCAATACTGCAAGAACAATTGGAAGAATTGTTGTGGTAAAGCTGGTATCTGTCATCTTATCATTGAACATTGGCACATTATAACCAATCATTCGAATATTCTCTACTGGTATTCCAGTACCATAAGAAATCGCTTCAATAAGCGGCTGAAAATCAACATCCATTGCAGTTACATCATTATTTGCTGCCTGATATTCTTCCCAGCTCATATTATCCAGTTCTCCAGCTTCCTCTAAGAGCCCTTCATCATAAACCTGATATCTGTTTACTGTTACAGCTATCTGTGACTGTTCCTTATTCAAGGCACCCTGTTCACCTTCTGTATGTGTAATCGTCTTACTTGGAGCATATTCATTTTTTGTTATGGTAATACTTGTGTTGCTGGAATCCCCTGTCTGTATATCATAAGTAGTATCATCGTCATTGGAATCAGTTCCCGGAATACCTCCCGCAGTACTTCCGCCTTCCTGATTATATGTATAATCGTTCTGCTTTACCTCGTTTGGATTGGAAGTTTCTTCTGACACAATATCTACTTTATTAAACGAAATATCAAGACTTGGTGATACAGTTACTGTACTGTATAAATTTGTAGTCATAAGCAGATTTGTAACATTTTTTACCATCTCGTCATAGTAAAGCTGACGTATTTTATCTTTTTCCGTTGCAGTTATGGAAGAATTTGACAGTTCATCAGCACTGTTTCCCGAAAACAATTTTTTTCCCGTTGAATCGAGAATCGTAATTCTGGAAGTTGTATCATTGCCTACCGCAGTAGCACAGAACTTTGCCATGGCTTCTGCTGCTCCTTCAGGCATGGCGCCCTTTAAAGAAAGATACACACTGACGAAAGTTTCCTGAGCCGATTTTGTATCCAATACACTGTAGGTTGCAACCGGCTTAGAAAATGTTACCTGGGCTTTTTTTACATAATCAAAGGAGGAAAGTACCGACACCATTTTATCCTCAAGATATTTCAGATATAATCGCTCTTTGTCTTCAGAAGTCGTACTGAATCCTCCATCATTTACATAATCTTTAATTCCATACCCTTTCGCAGAATATCCTTCCTGAGCAATCAAATATGTAGCTGTCACAACATCCTTTTTTGGAACCTTGATAATCAGTCCATTGTTTTCTGTTGTATATTCAATTGTATTTGATTTCAGAATATCTGCCACACCTGCTGCCGATACCGTATCCTCACATTCAATCAATACTTCATAATTAGGCGCCGACACTGCAACCGCCAATATCACCACTGCAACAATTACTACAGCGACAATACTGACCATCAGTCTTTTCTGCTTTTTATCATATTTGTTCCAAAAGTCTCGGACTTTGGTTTGTGCGTCCTTTAGTTTCTCATTCATAATCTTTTCACTCTTTTATTCTTCATATTAATGGTAATCAACAACCTGACAGTTAAATCTGCATCTGCATAATCTCTTTATAAGCATCCAAAACAGCATTCTTTATGGCCACTGTATATTGCAGTGAAAGATATGCTTTCTGCTGTGCCGTGGTAAGTGCATGTGTATTATCTGCATTTCCCAGTGTAAAATCCACCACTGCCTGTTCTGAATTCCTTGACAGGGTATCAGTATCGTTTACCAGCTTCATTGCTGAATTTAAAATTGTCGAAAATGAATTATTCTTGTCGCTGCCCGAATCTATAGAGGAACCTCTTGTAACGGATTCAAGTGCATCTTTATAAAAATCAAGGCTTACTCCACTAAGTCCTGCTGTATAATCTGCCATTTTTTATCTCCTATCTGCCAGTCTTACGGCATTATTTACCGACCTCAAGTCCTTTCATTGCCATTGCCTTCAATGCATTAAAAGCTGTAACATTCGCATCATAAGCTCTTGAAGCATCAATCAGATTTGTCATTTCTGTAATTGGATTTACATTCGGATATGTGACATAACCATTTTCATCTGCATCCGGATGAGCAGGGTCATATACCATATTCATCTGTGTTTCCGTATCATCTACAATTTGTGAAACCTTTACGCCTGTTCCGCTGATTCCGCTGCCCTTTACTCCCATATTGGAAAGCAGAAGATTCTGAAAAGCATTTGAATGTTTTTCTGTAAAAACCACCGTTTTTCTTCTATATGGTCCCCCTTCTGTTGTGCGCGTAGTATTGACATTTGCAAGATTCTCTGCAATTGTATCATAGCGGAGCCTTTGTGCCGTCATTCCGGAAGAGCAAATATCAAAAGCCGTAAACAATCCCATTTTTATTCTCCTTTACTATTTTGCCAAAGCCGCCTTATACATATTAAACTCATGTGTAATGCTGTCAAGCAATGTATTATACTTTATCTGTGCAGACGCCGCCTCTACATTTTCAGTATCAATATCCACGTTATTTCCATCCAATCTATAGGACAGTTGAGAATAATCCACATATGTAGTCGGTGTGATATTATCCAAATCCACACCTGCAATCTTCTGTCTAAGCGACTGTGTCCCCCCGCTAGTCAGCTCCTGAACAAGATAATCCTCGAAATTAACGTCTTTTCGCTTATATCCTGGTGTAGTACTGTTTGCAATATTATTTGAAATTACATTATATCTTGTCCATGAGGCATCTGCAGCCTTTTCGAGAACATTAATATAATCAAATGCATGTGAATTAATCATCTACTGTTTTCTCCCTTCTTTCATATTGTATTATTTCAATTTCATATAAAATGTGTATAGTCCATTCCTTATTATAATAATTTTCTTATAAAATATCAAGCCCTATTTACCAATCTCAAAAAAAAATATACCATCCTAAAATCAATATTGAACCTTTTTGATTTCATCAAAAACAACATCATTCAATACCTTTATATAAGTTCCTTTCATACCAGAAGAACGTGATTCAATAATTCCCGCACTCTCAAATTTTCTGAGTGCATTTACAATTACAGACCTTGTGATACCTACTCTGTCAGCAATCTTGCTTGCTACCAGCAGACCTTCGTTCCCGTTTAGTTCTTCAAAAATATGCACCAATGCTTCAAGCTCCGAAAAAGATAAGGTTCCGATAGCAGATTTCACAATCTGTATTTTTCTTTCTTCTTCTGCATTTTCTTCATTTACAGAACGCATCATTTCAAGCCCTACAACAGTAGTACCATATTCACTTAAAATAATATCATCTATTTCATATTGTCTGTCGCACTTATAGATAAACAAAGTTCCAAGACGTTCTCCCGCAATATCAATCGGTGCAATAATCGCCTGAAATTTTCTGATATTATCATCGCAGAATCCAAGAGTCGCAAGATTTACATTTTCCTTTGTGGACAGTACACTTAAAAGTCTTTCATTCAACAATCTATCCACCATAACTCCCATACCGCCTTGAATCATTTCTGTAAGCTCTTCTACCCCCTGCCTTTTTCCAATCCCAAGAATCTTCCCTTTTTTGCTTATCACCAGTATATTTGACTCAAGAATATCACTAAGAACACTGCAAATATCATTAAATACCACTTTTTGGGTATTGTTATTGTGAAGAAGCTTATTTATTTTTCTTGTTTTGTCTAATAGCTGTACGCTCATGTTCTCCTCCTGAAATTTTACCTTTGTTTCAATACCACTGAACATTCAAAAAATTCGTTTAATTATAACATATTTTTTTACCATATTCAAGAACTTAGAACAAATTTCCATTTATTTTCAGACAATTTCAGAAAAATTATTTTCTTACAGTTACTCTATCTGCTGTTTATCTCTTACATATCCGCAATTCTTATCTGAACATACAAGCTTGCTTCCTTTTTCCAGCATATAACTGTGACACTCTGGACATGTTTCATTGGAAGGCCGCTGCCATGACATAAAATCACACTCTGGATTATCCTCGCATCCAAAATATCTCCTTCCTTTTTTTGTTTTTTTAATCACAACTTCTTTTCCGCATTTTGGACAGGCAACTCCAATTTTTTCCAAATATGGCTTTGTATTATGACATTCTGGAAATCCCGGGCAGGCAAGAAATTTTCCATGAGGCCCATATTTTATTACCATCATCTTTCCGCACTCTTCACATTGGACATCCGAGACCTCATCTTTTATTTCTATTTTTTCCAGTTCCTTTTCTGCACTTTTCACCGCTTCGTCAAGGTCAGGATAAAAATTTCTGACAATTGTTTTCCATGTTACATTTCCTTCCTCTACCTCGTCCAAAAGCGATTCCATATTTGCAGTAAAATTTGTGTCTACAATTACTGGAAAAGCTGTTTTCATAATATTATTTACTGCTTCCCCAAGCTCTGTCACATACAGATTTTTTTCTTCCTTCGCCACATATCTTCTTTGAATAATCGTAGTAATCGTTGATGCATAAGTACTTGGTCGTCCGATTCCCTGCTCTTCAAGTGCTTTTACAAGCGCTGCCTCTGTAAAATGCGCTGGCGGCTGTGTAAAATGCTGCTTTTCTTCAAATTTTTCAAAAGAAAACACAGTATCCTTTTTTATCTTATTTACAATTGCACTTCCTTCGGACTTTTCATCTTCATTGGACATATAGACAGACATAAAACCGTCAAAAGCCAGCTTTGAAGCGGAAGCTGTAAATAAATATGACCCTGCCTGAATTTTCAACGAAGTAGTACTGTATTTTGCACTGCTCATACGACTGGCTGTAAATCTTTTCCAGATAAGTTGATATAACCGGAACTGGTCTCTGCTCAAATCTTCCTTTACCACTGTTGGATGAAGTGTAATATCTGTTGGGCGGATTGCCTCATGGGCGTCCTGAATTTTTCCTGCTTTCTTTTTTGCAGTTTGCTTATCAGCCACATACTGCTTTCCAAAATTATCCACAATATACTGTTTTGCAGCTATGTCTGCCTCCTCGGAAATTCTTGTGGAATCAGTACGAAGATAAGTGATAATACCAATTGTTCCCTTTCCCTTAATATCAACCCCTTCATAAAGCTGCTGTGCAATTCTCATTGTTTTCTGAGTGGAAAAATTCAGCGTCTTTGAAGCTTTCTGCTGAAGCGTACTGGTAGTAAATGGAAGGGGAGCTTTCTTTTCTCTCTCACTGGTCTTCATTTCTCTTATCTTATATTCTGCCCCCTCAAGTCTTGAAACAATCTGAGTTATCTCTTCTTTGCTGGTGATAGTTATCTTTCCATTTTCATCTCCATAAAATTTTGCCAAAAGAGGCTTTTTTTCTCCCTTTACGTTCAAAATTGCGTCCAGTGTCCAGTACTCCTCTGGTATAAAAGCTTCGATTTCTTCCTCTCTGTCACAAATCATTCGAAGGGCCACTGACTGCACACGTCCTGCACTTAATCCTCTCTTTACCTTTGCCCATAAAAGCGGACTGATAGAATAGCCTACCATGCGGTCAAGCACACGTCTTGCCTGCTGTGCATCCACAAGCGACATATCGATTTTTCTTGAATTTTTTAATGACTCTTTTACTGCTGTTTTTGTAATTTCATTAAATGTAATCCGCTTCATTTTCCCTTCATCAAGCTTTAACGCAATGGAAAGATGCCACGAAATCGCCTCTCCTTCGCGGTCAGGGTCCGTTGCCAGATACACCTTATCTGCTTTCTTTACCAGTTTGCGAAGCTCTGCAAGCTTGTCCCCTTTTCCCCTTATCGTAATATACTTTGGCTCATAATCATTTTCAATATCAATACCCATGGAGCTTTTTGGCAAATCTCTGACGTGCCCGTTTGAAGCTGTTACCTCATAATTCGCTCCCAAAATTTTTTTAATTGTCTTTACTTTGGCGGGTGACTCCACTATTACTAAATATTTCGCCATACTTACCTCCTAATATTTATCTCCTAGAAAGCCTTGACCATATGTAACGGTATTTCTATTTTTTTCTTGTATAACAGTTCTTCACAGGCTCTTCGGCCAGTCCTGCAAGCTGAAGCTGCAATAAAATATGATGCAGTTCGCCTGATTTCAAAGTTGTTCTTTGTGCAATTTCATCTATACTTTGTAGATGAAAACTCAAAATACTATACACCACTTCATTTTTTTTTTCAAGAAATATTTGTTTTTTTTCTAAACTTTTGTAACTTATGCCCAAAACAGTAAGAAGGTCTGATGTATCCAAAACCGGTATGGCACCCTCACGTATTAATTTGTTGCAGCCCTGACTGAAAGGGTCGTTGATTCTGCCCGGAACAGCGCATACATCGATTCCCTTCTCAAGTGCATAACCTGCGGTAATCAATGAACCGCTTTTCTGTTTTGCCTCTGTAATCAATATACAGTCTGACAATCCGCTGATAATCCGGTTTCTTTGTGGAAACTGCCATGCGGCCGGTCTGGTTCCCGGCGGATATTCTGATAAAACTGCTCCTGTTTCTTGTATTCTGTCATACAATTCTTTGTTTTCTGGCGGATAGCAGATATCTGCACCACATCCAAGTACTGCATAGGTTCTTCCTTCTCCCTCCAAGGCTCCTGTATGCGCAGCAGAATCAATTCCTCTGGCCATTCCACTGATAATATTCACCTGATAACATGACAGCTCTCTGGCAAATTTCTGCGCAGTATATATTCCATATGGACTGCAAACTCTGGCTCCGATAATTGCTGCTGAAGGGGCATTTAAATATTCAATTCCCTGTCCTCGCACAAATAAAGCTCTTGGCCTGTCAGAAATATGCAAAAGGCGTTTGGGAAAAAGCTTGTTTTTTTCTGTAATAAACTGAATATTCAAAGCTTCCAGTTTTTTTCGTTCTTTCTGTATATCAAATGTATTCCTGCTCTCCATAATTTCTGCAATATCTTTCGCTTTTATACAGTTACTTTTTTCCAAAATCGTTTCACTGGCTTTATATATATTTTCCGGTGTCTGAAAATATGTCAGTAAAGTTTCTATTTTTTTCTGCCACATATTTTTTATAGAAAACAGCCACAACATATAATCATCATATATCAATCTCTTCTCCTCCTGAATGTTTCTTCTAAAGTTTTCAAAATATCATCCGAAAACCAAGTGCTTCCGAAATATGTTCCTCCCTGATACTCTCACTTTCTTCCAAATCGGCGATTGTTCTTGCTACCCGTATTGTTTTGTAGTATCCTCTGGCACTCATCTTAAACGTTTCCAGTGCCTGAAAGAGAAGTTCCTGTTCCTTTTTTCCAACAGGGCAGCAGTTCTTTATCTCATCGATACTTAATTCTGAGTTAAATCGGAAACGTTTTCCCTGACAGCGCTCCTTTTGAATATTGACAGCGACAGACACACGTTTTCTTATCTGTTCTGAATTCTGTGTTTCTTTATTTGAAATAAGTTCCTTTGCCTCAACCGGCAAAACTCCGACACAGAGGTCCATTCTGTCTATCATGGGACCATTGAGACGACTAAGATATTTATGTACCTCATGCTCTGAACAGCAGCATTTGCTTCTATCCGGATAATATCCACATTTACAGGGATTTGCAGCAGCTACTACCATAAATTTTGCCGGAAACTGACAGGTTCCATATATTCTTGAAATTGTAATACTTCCAGTTTCTACCGGCTGGCGCAGTGCTTCTATGGTATCACGCTTAAATTCTGCAAATTCATCCAAAAACAGCACACCTTTATGTGCCAGTGTGATTTCCCCTGCCTTAATCCGATTTCCTCCTCCTATCAGTGCCTTTTCTGTAATTGTATGATGTGGAGCACGAAATGGTCTTTTTGTAATCAGAGAGGTTTCTCCCAAAAGTCCGGCAATACTGTAGATTTTTGTGATTTCAATACATTCATCCAGATTCGGAGCAGGCAATATTGATGGAATTCTTGCTGCCAGCATCGATTTTCCCGAGCCAGGTGGTCCTACCATCAAAAGATTATGCATCCCTGCCGCTGCTATCTCTGCTGCCCTTTTTAAATTTTCCTGACCATTTATTTCCGAAAAATCCGGCTGTTTTTCCCTTCTTCTATTTTGCTCATAAACCTCCCTGATATCTTTGTATTCGGGTTTTACACAAAGTATTCCATTTAAAATTTTTTCTGTCTCCTCCAGACTTTCCACGCCAAACACCTGTACTCCTTCTATAATGGCTCCCTCTTTTATATTCGCTCTTGGAATAATAAAATTTTTTATTCCCCTTGCCTTTCCCTCCAGAATTATCGGCAATACTCCGCAGACTGCATGTACACTCCCGTCAAGACCAAGTTCTCCCACAATCAGGGTTTTTTTCATATCAAATACCTGTTTTATAACCTGAAGTGCCATCAGAACTCCTACTGCTATCGGAAGGTCGTATAAACCTCCTTCCTTGCGAATTGCAGCTGGAGAAAGATTGACAGTAATACGCTTTGGAGGTATCTTTCTTCCACTGTTTTTTATAGAGATTCTCACCCTTTCTTTTGATTCTCTCACTTCTGAACTTAACAGTCCAACCATATCAAATGCCGGAAGTCCGTCACTGATATCTGTTTCTACATTGATTAATTCTATGGAAATGCCGCGTATAGCAGCACTGATTACTCTGCTGAACATAGGTATCCTTTCCTGTTTTATTTTTAGTTCTCAAAAATGCAAAAAAGATACACGGACTATTGCGTGTATCTTTTCGTATATGTTACCATATTTTTAAAATTATTTCAAGTTATTTTCCTTATTTTTCAAATTTTAGTTTCAGCTTCTCATATTCTTTATTAATATGCAATACTGTCGTCTCATCCCCATTTTCATTATCTGGATGATAAATCTTCATTAAGTCTCGATATCTTTTTTTTAATCCTCCAAGGCTTGATACTCCCATGAAAAACGTTCCGCTTTTTATACCCATTTCGCCTGATGATGCCTGTCTCATTTTCTTAAGCTCATCTCGCTCTCTCTGGATATATGCCCGTTCTTTGGCCATTTTATCCCTGTCCTTGGCCATTCGTACCAGCTCTCTTTCCACGATTTTCCATTGCTTTTCAAATAAATCCTTTTCTCTTGAAAGCTTTTTTTCCTTTAGTTCAATTTCACGTTTTCCACGCATTTTCTCACTTTCAAATTCAGCCTTCTGCCTGTTCAGGTCTTCCATTTCACTCTCAAGCTGCTGCTTCTGTTGGGTTAATTTTACATTTTCCAGAAACAGCCAGTGCTTTAACTCGTCCACCGAATCATCCTCAAAATCATAAATAAAATTTACCTGACTTTTCATGTCTTCTACACCCTTTCACCTTTGCTCAAAGCTACACTATTTCCCGAATCCATTTGATACAATGCTCTACCCAAGAGGATACATAATCTGCACAGGGATGCAGATGTTCTTTCACATCTGCGGTCGTTTCTTCGCATATGGCAAGACCATGCGGTCCCTCTGGATAAATATGAAGTTCAAACTGTATTCCCTGTTCTCTCAATGCCTGTGCCATTTTCAAAGTGTTTTCTACAGGAACAAGGTCATCTTCAAAAGTATGCCACAGAAATGCTTTTGGAGTATTCTGTGTTACCATATTTTCGAGAGACACTTTTTTTCTCTCAGAAGGAATCTGGTATTTATCTTCGCCAAGAAGAAATTTTATGCTGTCCTCATGAGTAAACTTTCCCGATGTGATAACCGGATAGCATAATACCATACCATTTACTTTATTTTCTCCAGCTTTGCTTCCAAGAATATCACAGATAAATGTTTCCTGCCACTGCACTCCGACTGTAGCTGCCAGATGCCCACCTGCAGAATAACCCATTACTACAATTTTTTCTGTATCAATATGCCATTTCTGTGCATTTCTTCTTGCCAAAACAACAGCAGCGGATACCTGAAGAAGCTGCGTCGGATAATGTCCTCCCTCTGTTCCACAGCTATACTCCACTTTAATAACTGCCATGCCTGAACCTAAAAAACGAAGTACCGTAGGTTCATCCTCTCTTTGCGAGCGCATAGCATAGCCCCCGCCCGGACAGAGAATAATACATGGAAACACTTTATTACAGCCTATTTCTTCATAAATATCAGGAATATACAGTTCTGCTATGGCTGTTTTCTCTGTTTTGGGAAGTGATGGGAATAGTTCTTCTAAATTGATTCTTTCATGTATCATAATAAGCCTCTTTTCATAACGTTCCTTTTTTCATCTTTTTTTGCATTATAGCTTTTATAGATTGTCTTTTAAAAATTAACAAGCCTATTCTACTTTATTTAAAGGATTTTTTCAATCAGTTTTAAATAGAAATTTTTTAACAGAACATCTCTTACATGAAAAAGGTTAATTTTTATTGTAAACAGAAAATACTGCTTTATCCTTCTATTTTCAAACTTTCTCCAAATTTCACCGAATAAATTAATTTATCTTTCACTTTTTTTCCTGTTATTTTCTCCACTGCATATCCATAATAAATCAACTGCATGCGATATCGTTTATCCAGCTCGCCTATATTGTCAATATGGTCTGTTTTGTAATCCACCACGCACATCTCTCCATTTTCTTCAAAATAAGCATCGATAATTCCCTGCACCAGTACCATCTCTTCACCTTGATAACCTTCGTTGACCATAGCCGCCGGAATTCCCATTACAAACTGCTGCTCTCTTTTCAGGGTTCCGTTTTTCCATGCACATGCCATTCTTTTTCCGGTTGGAGACTTTAAAAAATTCAAAATATCTTTGTTTTTGACTGATTTTCTTATTCCTTCCGTAATCAGCTTTTTTTCTAAAAGTTCATCAAGATATAATTGTACTTTTTGATAATCGGATAAATCCCTTCCATAATCAAGAAGCTGAAATACTCTGTGATAGGCATTTCCGCGGCTTATACCGGAAAAAGAACCTTCTTCCTCGTCTTTATTTAAAAATCTAGGTTGTATCAGTTCTGTACTTTCCTCTGGCATCCCCTGTATTTCATCCGTAATCTCCGGTTCCATGTCATACATTTGCATAATGCGCTGCTTAATATCTGTCACACTGACTTTCGACTTTAACTTCATCTCTTCTTTGTATGGATATTCATAAGAAAAGCTTTTCTGTATCTCTTCTCTTATAGTTTGGTTATAGACATATTCTGTATTCCAATTATCCAGACTTTTTTTACCGGCAGCTTCTTCATATTGAGAATGTACCAGCGTTCTTGCCAGCTCTTCGGCACTTTTTACCTGAATAATATAGCCTTTGTCTGGTCTTCCCACATGCGCTTCTCCCTCTATCAGAGACATAAAAAGCAAATCCATATAACTTCCTGCACTCAGTATCTGATTCATATGAAACGAATGTTCCTTTGCTCGCTCCGCAAGCCTTTCATATTTTGCCCATTTATTTTTCATGCGGCCGCTGCAGGCAAGAATTAATTTTTCCTTTGCTCTTGTCATTGCCACATATAATACTCTCAATTCCTCTGAAAGATTTTCCATGGTAATCTGTACTGAAATACTCCGCTTCATAAGCGTGCTGGTTTTTATGCTTTTTTCTACATCATAGCGGTCCATTCCCATACCATAAGTCTGATGGAGAACTACCTTTTTTGTAGCATCCTCATTGTTAAATTTTTTTCCAAGTGCTCCCACTACAACAACAGGAAATTCCAGACCTTTGCTTTTATGGATACTCATAATTGTTACTGCGTTTTCTTCTCCTGCACCACTTATGGTTTCCTGTACAATTTCATACTGTTCATTTTTCTCAATATAACGAATAAAATTAAACAAACCGCTGTAACTTCCCTGCTGATAAACAGATGCCCGTTCTTTTAACATGGCGATATTCACCAAACGCATACTTCCGTCGGGAAAGGCGGAAATAAAATATTCAAAACCGGTATCCTCAAGAATTCGGTTAATTAACTCATAAATAGTAAGGTAAGTCTTTTTCTTCCTGTATTCCTGAAGCAGATGGAAAAATTTCTGCACCTTTTCTCTTAAAGCAGTTTCAGAATGAATATTATTTGGACAGTCAGCATTGTCTGTTACAGAGGTTGAGGGAACAATATCAGCCTCGTTCACAATTAAAATATTTTCATACATGGAAGTGGAACCACCGATAATTTTAATTTTGGCAATTTCTTCATCTGTAAAACGGAAAATATTTTCCAGTACTGCTACCAGAGGAATATCCTGCCTTGGATTATCAATAATAGATAAAAATTCCAGCACACTTTTTACTTCAAAGGAATCAAAGCACCCATGTTTTACTGGACATTTTACAGGAATCCCCTTGGACTTTAAAACCCGTTCATATATCTCTCCGGTTTCTCCCATACTTCTGAAAAGAAGAACAACATCGGAATACTTCATATCTCTTTCTTTTCCTGTAGCCTTGTCCTTTACCTGAAAATGCTGGTCATACAATTCCCGAATACGAAGTGCAACCATTTCCGCCTCCAGCTCCTTGATATTCACATCATTTTCCAGCTCGGTTTCCTGCCCGTCCTCCTGCTCATACTCGGAAATATCTGCTGCAAGAAGTTCCACCAGAGCATCTTCACTGTCATACTCGGCTCCATAGTACAAAGCGGCCTCACCGTCATACTCAATTCCACCAAGTGCTCTTGTCATAATTTTTCCAAAAACCAGATTTGTAACATCTAAAATGGTTTTACGGCTTCTGAAATTCTTTGATAAAATAATTTTGCGGTCTGGTCCTTCGCCAGACCTTTCAAAACGGTTGTATTTTTCAAGAAACAATTCCGGTCTTGCCATTCGAAACTTGTAGATGCTCTGCTTTACATCTCCCACCATAAAAACATTGTTTCTTCCCTTTGCACCGGAAATAGACATTAATATCATTTCCTGCACATAGTTGCTGTCCTGATATTCATCTATCATAATCTCCCCGATATCTTCCGCCAGTGCCCGCGCTGTATCCGTAGGAATTACTGTCCCGTCCTCTTGCTGTTCTACCAGTATCTGAAGCGCAAAATGCTCTAAATCATGAAAATCTACCAGATTTTTATCTCTTTTTGCAGCAGCAAATTCCTGCATAAAATCAAGCACCAGTTCAGACAATACCTTGACATTTTTTCTTACTGCTTCCATATCAGACATTACTTCTTCTTTTGTTTTGGAAAAATATTTGTCTGCTATGCCTCGAATCAGTTTTTTATAATCATCTCGGATAGCCTTTACCATTTCTTTTTTTCTTTCATCGGCCTCCGGCTGTTTTTTTCTTGAAAGCGCCTGAGGAGAATATGACCAGAACAGCTTTTGACGCTCCTCATAAGTTTTTGC
Organism: uncultured Lachnospiraceae bacterium; assembly: GCA_910585215.1. GTDB lineage: Bacteria > Bacillota > Clostridia > Lachnospirales > Lachnospiraceae > CAG-303. The sequence goes on from CAJUDQ010000013.1 coordinate 71,363, forward strand.
TTTGTCTGCTTCGTCCATAAATACTTTGTCTGCAAGAACAGCGGTCTGATATGCCCATGGCCCGTCTGCTTCTTCTGTAAGCCTCAAACACTCCTCCACATCCAAACGAATCATGTCCATTTGTCTGTCCAAATAGGAACTTAACGCCTGATACCAGTCTGTCTCCTCAAACAAAGAGCCTTTTCCTTCATAACCTGCAGCACAGCTTTTAATCCACTGCGACGGATAAGGATAACTCATGGCAAACTGATAGAGAGTAGAAATCATCTGCTCTACATCTGCATCACTTCGATTGGAAGAATAAATATCAATAAAATTCAGAAAATCCTCATCGGCCTCCTCATAATGCTTTTCCATAACCTTTGCCATTACGTCTGCACGCAGCAGTGTCAGTTCTCCTTCTTCGCCGATTTTAAAAGCAGGGTCAATATTAAGCTCGGAAAAATTTTCTCTGACCACATCCATACAAAAGCTGTCTATTGTTGTAATTCTTGCATTATGAATAAAAGAAAGCTGCCTTTGCAGGTAATGAAAACGTTCCATACATTCCTCGCCATGATTGATACGTTCAAGATATTCATCTGACTTTTTCTGCAGAGCCTTTAAAATCCTTTCTCTCATTTCTCCCGCTGCTGCTCTTGTAAAAGTAACCACCACAAGCTGGTCAATATCAACTGGATGTTTCGAATCCATTACAAGCTGCAAAATACGCTCTGTCAAAACTGCTGTTTTTCCTGAGCCTGCCGCAGCAGAAACCAGAATATTTTTATTTCTTGTTACAATTACTTCATTCTGTTCCTCTGTCCACTTCATTTAAATCCTCCTTTTCCAGTTCCTTTATTACCTGCTCTGCCTTTGAAACCTTTACAAGTTTTTTATAATTATTCTGAAACTCCCTGTCGTCAAAATTGCAGATAGATTTATAGCTGCAATAATTACATGGAGAAATACCCGCTTTTTTATAGGGATTTTTATCAATTTTTCCCTCCAGTATTTCCTCTGTAAAGCTGTCCATCATTTTTTCCACCTTTACAATCATTTTTCGGAAATTTGTTCCATTTAATCCCGATGCTGTCACGGCGCTTCCCAAATCCTTTGACTTTAACGGAATAATCTTTGATTCTGCCTTTTCATTTTCCAGAATATTATCCATTGCAATCGCAGGCTTTCTCATGTCATTTACCAGCCCTGACATTTTATATTCCTTTAAAAGTAATTCTTTGAGTTCTTCATCTTCCATTTTTTCACTGCACTCAATATAAGGAGATTTGATATGAAAGTAAAAAGTTCCCGCCGGTATCACCTCTTTGCCCTCCAAAAGACCTTCCTTTATTTTCAAAGCCTCTCCCATATAATAGACAAGCTGAAGCTGAAGTCCATTAAAAACATCTGACATATCAAATTTTTTATTGCCCGACTTATAATCAATAATTTTGACATAAAGCTTTCCATCTTCCTCATAGGTATCCAGACGGTCAATTCTTCCTTCACGAAAAGCAAATTCAAAATCTTCCGGCTGAAAATTGCCACGCTTTACATGCTCACACATTGCCCATACAGTTTTTTTGCAGACCGCCCTAATTTTGCGAATCAGATATTCATTTCTCTTTGTACTTTTTAAAACAGTATTGCCATAGTTTTCCGTAATCTTTTCCACGCAGGCATCCACCAGTTTGCTCCGTTCTTCCTCTGAAATTGTTCGAAAATCGTATCCCTGTCTTGTCATTTCTCCTGAAAACAGCTCGATACACCTGTGATACAGAGTTCCCATATCTGCTATACTGACCTGATATTTTTCCCGTTCTACCAGATTCAGTCCATAACTCATAAAATGTGCATAGGCACAGGCAGCATATTTTTCCAGCCTTGATACACTTTTTACCATGCCATTTCCTGCAAGCTGCTCCGCTACCCTGCGGCTCAATGCAGTAGGATTATTGTCAAAAAAGATACCCTCCCGCACTTTTGCAAGAATATCAGAATATTCCTTATTTTGATAAAAGTAAGAATACAGCTCCTTGATAAAATCATCCATCTGTCCGATTTTATTTCTATTCAGATGTTCAGAGAGATACTTCAGTGCAAATGCTTTGGAAGAAAGCTTCAGATAATTTTCGATGCTCTCTGTATTCTCTTTTTTATCTATTTCATAATATAGTCTGTCTATCTCTCCAATTAAATAAGACGGACGCAATGCCGAGCCATTCATACCGCTGTCCGCAAAAGAAAGCAAAAGCTCTCTTGACGGTTTTGTAAGATTTAAATACAGATAAAATTTCTGAATAAAAATTGTTTCTCTTACCGTAGGCGATAACTCTATTTCCTTTTTCTTCAGATAATTTCTGTCACTCTGCGACAAAAGACTGCTTTTCTTGCTGTGTTTAGGGATAACTCCATCATTTACCCCCAATACCATAAGAACTTTAATATCATTCAATCTGGTTCTTTCAATATCTCCTACAATTACCTGGTCCATACCAAGAGGAATAACTCCTACTTTGATTTCCTCAAAACCGGCCTCCAAAATTTCCCGATACTCCTTTAAAGAAATCTCCTCATCTCCAAGCAAACTTACAATTTTATCAAACAAATCAATAATATAGGCAAAGGTTTGTCCATATTCTTTTCCCAGAGATAATTCACCCTCCTCATTAAACGCCTCTTCCATTTCTTTTAATCTGTCAGCTACATGAAATCTCTCAATAAAATAATAAAGCTGCTCTGTCATTTCACGCACTGTCAGCTTTTTTGCCTCTTTTTTTCCTTTGCCTTTAAATGCTTCATAAATATCCTTTGTCACATCCTTAAACTGTTCTCTGATTTCATTTATCCTGATATACTCTTCTTCTGACATGCGACGCTTTTTTGCCTGAAAGGTGTTAAAATATCTTTTATGTCCCCTGATTCCACAGGCAATCACATAATTTTCCAGAATATCTACCATATCAATATCCAGAACCTCAATTCCGCTTTTTAAAAATTTAAAAACACTCTCATAAGAAAAATCACTGTCAATCACCTCAAGAATAGCGCGAAGAAAAGTAACTGCCGGATTTAAAATAAGGCTTCTCTTATTGTCCATAAAAAATGGAATATCCCGAATCAGAAGTGCATCCGACAAAATCTTTCCATAACCCTCCATATCACCGGAAATAATGGCAAAATCCCTGTATCTCATGCCACCACGGACCTGATAGGCGATATAATCTGTCATATAATCCACTTCACTGCGGGGGTTATCAAATCTGAGCACCTGAAGCTGTCCATTATTTTTCTGTTTTTTCCCCGTTCCACGAAACAGATTTTTTTCAAGAAATTCAAGCACGGAATTTTTCTGAAATCTTCCAACTGTCTGCATACCCGTAAATATGGAATGTCTGCATACGGCTTCCAGTCCCTGTTTTCCAAAAACCTCAATATAAAGATTTAAAATAGTATTGATGGTTTCCTTTGACATTTTAAACAGTTCTTCTTCACTGACCAGAATATTTCCCTGTTTTATGCCTGCTTTGATTTCTTCCATTATTTCCTGTCCAGCAGTCACAGTAATGGTAATCCCCTTGGAATATTGCAATAGCAGGCGAATCAGACGGTTCTGTACCGGAGTAAAACCTGTAAAACCATCAAAATAAAGCTCGCTTTCCCGAATAATTCTGGAATCTGGTATTACCTGACAAAATCTGTCCAGCAACTCTTCTTTTGTAATATACTTATCCTGAATATACTGATGAAACCCCTGATAAATAACTTCAATATCATTTAATTTTTCTGTAACAAGTCTGTTTCCCTTGACCTGCTCTTTGATTTCTTTATATTTTTCCAGACCAATCCCATACATGTAAAGTTCCGAAATCACTGATTTCATCTCTTCGACAAAGCCGTGCATATGAACTTTATCCCTGTAAATATTCAAATTCCGACTTTCACTGGCAATCACCTTTCGCAGAATCAAAGATTTTCCCGTATCATCAAGAATATCGGGATTGCCGATTCCAAGCTCTTCAAATACCCGAAACGACAAGCGGTTAAAGCTTACAATATCAATATTGGCTACAGCTGTGCACTTATGCATGGTCACTACCTTTTTCTGAGTTTCCAGTGTAAACTGCTCTGGTACAACAATAATATAATTTTTATCCGGATTTTTCACAGATTTCTCTATCAGCTCACGGAATAAAATTTCCGATTTGCCGGAACCGGAAGCACCCAGAATAAAACGCAATTTATTTTCCATCGTTCCTCCTTAAATAATCATATAATTTCTTATTATATCATAGAATGGAGTATAAAGGTATCCTGATTCGGAGGTAATATGCAATCTACTCCAAAAATTATGGTTCTTCAGCTAAAAGAAGTGATTTATACGGTTATTTTTGTAATACTCGGCATACTGCTTGTACTGCTTCTTATTTTTATGTTCCTGCCGGATAAGAAAGAAGATAAAAATGAAGAAAGCGGAAGTTATAATGCCGGAACCTACAGTGCATCCCTGATTTTAAACAGTGTGCCTGTGGAGGTATCTGTGTGTGTGGATGAGAATTACATAAAAAGTGTGGAACTGGTTAATTTAAGTGATTCCGTATCCGCGATGTATCCACTTCTGCAGCCATCGCTGGAGGATATTGAAAGCTTTCTGGTGGCAAACCAGAGCCTTGATAATATTTATTTTGAGACGGATAATGAATACACGGGGACAGTACTTGCAGCAGCTATAAAGACAGCACTTGGAAAAGCGGAAAAATAAAAATACGAATAGAAAAAACACAACTTAAAAAAGCGCCAAATATAAAATGGCGCTTTTTCTCTTATTTTTATATTTTTTTATCCTTTTTTCTCTGTCTTCCCTTTTTTGCCCCTTCAAACAGATACCAGCCCGAACAGCAGCACAATACAAATGCAAAAATAATATAGGAACTATCAGGACACTGAGATTTGACAAAATTCTGCGTCATGGCTACAATAGAAAGCACTGTAAATGCAACAAGATATCCTGTATTTCCCAGAACTGCAATAAGCCCTGCTGTCAACAGTTCATTCCGGTTCTGTACAAACTGCAACACACTGAGTATCACTGTAACTCCGGCCAATATAATCCCCACAATAAACAACCCCATATAAAATCCTGAAAATCCCTTGTTTGACTCCACCAGTGTTCTGTCAAAATACTCAATCATATTGTGAAAATAAAATGCCAGAAACGCAATTGCCATATTTAAAACCGCTGCACACAAAAGAACAATTCCCTGCTGTACTCTCACAGAACGGTCTGTTTCTATCTCTGGCACGTCCTTTGCCAGACGATTGTTTTTATCATAATATTTTGTGCCATTATGACTGTATAAAAATGTTACAACTCCAAACGCAACTGACAAAATACTGATTATTACATACAGTATTGTCATAACTCTTGTTTCACCAGTCCATTCTATTTTTTCATTGACAGCCACATAAACACTGGTTACACAGGAAAAAACCATAAGCGCTGTAATCAGGAGCGAAATTAATCTTGAAAAATTAAAAATTCCTTCGCTTTGACTTTTTGCTCCTACAATTCCGGCTATCAGAGAAAGAACTGTAAATATCAATCCTGCCACAAAAATAAAATACAATCCGTTTAACATTACAACGCCGGTTCCCTCATCTACATCCAGCTCATCGAAATCTGCTATATAAATGGCAAGGCAGGAAGCGACAAGTACAAAAATTGTATTCATAAGGCTTAAATACCCTGCACATTTTCTATAATAGTTTCTCATTTCTATTCTGCTTATCTGCATAATTTACCTCTCGAATTTCTATTCGTCAATCTTATCATCCCGCAGGCACTTTGTTTACAGAGAATCCAGCTGTAACAGCCACACCGTGGCGCAGGCATCGCTTGGCATCCTCAAATCCCCTCTTGGTGACACTGTTACGCTTCCCACCTTGACACCATCTGGTATACAGGAGCGTTTAAACTGCTGGGCAAAAAATCTTTTATAAAATACTTTGAGCCACTTCAGAATCACATCCGGCTCATAACAGCTGTGAAATGCATGACATGCCAGATAATAAATTTTTACCGGTTCATAACAGTTTCTAAGCATATGATACAGAAAAAAATCATGAAGTTCATATGGTCCAACCAAATCCTCTGTTTTCTGTGCAATTTTTCCGCTTTCATCCGGAGGCAGAAGCTCAGGGCTGACCGGAGTATTCAATATATCATAAAGAGTTTCCTTTAAGGAATTGTCTCCACAGGTATCCGCATAATACTGAACCAGATATCTTACCAGTGTTTTAGGAACAGAAGAATTTACTGCATACATGGACATATGGTCTCCATTATAGGTTGCCCATCCAAGTGCAAGCTCGGATAAATCGCCTGTGCCTACTACCATTCCATTTACTTTATTTGCCAAATCCATCAATAACAGCGTTCTCTGCCTTGCCTGCGAATTTTCATAGGTAACATCATGTATTTTTTCATCATGGCCAATTTCTTCAAAGTGCAGCCGTACTGCCCTGCTGATATTGATTTCCTTTAATGTAGCTCCAGTTTTCTGAATCAATTTCAATGCATTGTCATAGGTTCTGTCCGTTGTTCCAAACCCCGGCATGGTCACAGCCAGAATTTTGCTTCGCTCTATATTCAGCAAATCAAATGCCTTTACAATAACAAGAAGCGCCAGTGTCGAATCCAGTCCACCGGAAATCCCAATGACTGCATGTTTGCAATTTGTGTGTTCCAATCGCTTTTTCAATCCCATTGCCTGAATCATAAGAATTTCTTCACACCGAAATTCCCGATTTTTTGTATCTGACGGAACAAATGGCATATTGTCTATGAAACGCCGCAGGTCTGTCCTTTGATTGCGTATTCCGATTTCCACTGTCAGATAATCAGATTTATCCCCATATTCCTCATATGAATTTGCAGGGTAGCTGGTCATTCTCCTTCTTTCATTCACAAGCTTTTCTACATCAATATCTGTTATGACAGACTGATTTAAAAATCTTTTTGACTCTGCCAGAACAATTCCATTTTCCGCAATAAGATTGTGACCTGAAAATACCATATCGGTAGAAGATTCTCCCTCTCCGGCAGATGCATAAATATAGCCGCAGATTAATGAACCTGAATAGGAAGTGACAAGCCCTTTTCGATAAGCCGCCTTTCCTGTTGTCTCATCTCCTGCGGAAAGATTTGCAATAACTGTAGCTCCTGCCATGGCATGTCCCACACATGGCGGAAGTGGCACCCATAAATCTTCACAAATTTCAACTGCCAGAATGAAATTTTCTATTTCAGAAAAGGTAAACAAAATATTCATGCCAAAAGGAACTCTGAATCTTCCAAATGCTACACTGTTATAAACCTGCTTAGACCCTCTGTGAAAATGCCTTGCCTCATAAAATTCTCCATAATTTGGTAGGTTTCTTTTTGGAACCAGCCCTTTTACTTCTCCCTCTGCAAGTACTGCAGCTACATTATACAGTTTTCCATCATGCATAAACGGAAGTCCTACAAGAACTACAATATCTTTTCCATCTGTATATTCTGCAAGCTCCTCTGTACAGCTAACCGCAGACTTTAGCAAAGCGGTCTGTAAGAACAAATCACTGCAGGTATATCCTGTGATACATAACTCTGGAAATACAGCCAGTTTTACTTGATTCCTGACAGCTTCATCTATCCTTCTTTTTATCGCTTCTGTATTATATTTTGTATCAGCAACCTTTATTTTAGGGGTAAAGGCCGCCGCCCGCACAAATCCATAATCCATTTTATAAATCTACTCCATTTTCTTTCAATAGTGCCCTTGCACTCTCTACAGAATCAACACCGGTTTTATTTTTAATTGGCGCAAACTCTTTGTTTCTGACTACTTCAAATGGAAGACAACTGTCCATCATATGAATCATATCTAGTACAAGTGCCTCAAATTTATATGCGTTTGGTTCTTTTGGTTTTATCAGTTCTTCGCTTTCATTCATATATGGAACTGCTTTTTTTACAATATGAAATGGCATTTTCTTTGATGCAATTTTCTCTAAATCCTTTATTCTGAATAAATAATTTAAAATAACGCCAAAATTATAAACCGGCTTTCCATTTTCATCTCTGGCATCTTTCAATTCATCTGTAAGCTCATAATATTCCACAATAGACGGCTTTCCATCTTCTAAACACATTACACCCACATTTTCATTTGGATTTGCTTTTTTGACTACTTTTGAACCGACAGCGCAGTTTTTTTCAAGAACGGCTCCAATAAAAACAGGGTCTGCAATTCTCTGTAATACATTATCAACTGCAAACACATTTAAAAATTCGATTCCCTTTTGGTGAATTTCATCTAACAGCCCATTTCTTATAATAGAAGTAAACCACCCTCCATTGCCATTTGGAGAAGTAGACATGTTTGATTTTGATTCCATAAGAATATTTCCCTGATAATCAACTGCAGGCGCCATATCCTGTTTAAAAAATGTAATATATTCCCTGTTATACCCAAAATAATTTTTTTCCTGAAAAAAGCGGGTAGTCTGCTTATGATTCTTATCGCTCGTCATAATAAACAAATGTATATAGGTTCCTGTCTGTTCTACAACATCAAAAAGATTCTGAATAATTCTTTCAAAAATATAAACCTCTCTGGTAATTCCAATATTATACATTCCCTTCGGTTCATCAGAACCAAGTCTTGTCCCCATACCACCGGCCAAAAGAACAGCTCCTATTCTTCCGTCTTTCAGAGCACTGCAGCCCATATTAAAATAAGATTGCCTGTTTTTTTCTATTTCGTCAAGCTGCATAGCTGCTAAGGGAGTAATCTTTCCCTTTTTCTGAAGCTTGTCTTTCTGTTCAAACAGAGACAAAACCTCCATATCTGTTTCTTGTATCTGTTCAATAAGCTGTTCTTTGTCTTTGTCACTCAGCTCATTATAATATTGAAATACATGCTCCTGTCCATATTGCTCCAGCTTTTTCTTTGCCTCTTGATAATTCATTTTCTTTTCCTTAAGCATTGATTAGAAATGCTTCATATCCTTTCTTAGTCTCGTATATATCGGCCTTACTTGTAAGTTCCCACGGAGCATGCATATTTAAAACTGCTACTCCACAGTCAATAACCTCCATTCCATATAAGGATAAAATATATGCAATCGTTCCGCCTCCGCCTACATCTACTTTGCCAAGCTCTGCTGTCTGAAAGGAAATATTGTTTTTCTCCATAATGCTTCGAATTTCTGCAATATATTCTGCATTGGCATCGTTTGAACCTGATTTTCCTCTGGAACCGGTAAATTTATTAAATACCATGCCTTTTCCAAAATAAGCAGCATTTTTCTTCTCATAATTTCCAGCAAACAGCGGGTCATAAGCTGCACTGACATCGGAAGAAAGCATTTTGGAAGCTGCAAGACATCTTCTTAAAACCAGTTCATTATAAGTGCCTGTTCTGTCTAAAAGCTCTGCCACAGTATTTTCAAAAAATCTGGATTTCATTCCGGTTGCACCCACGCTTCCGATTTCCTCTTTATCTACCAAAAGGCAGCAGGTAGTTTTTTGTGGATGTTCCACATTCATCATGGCAAGAAGTGAGGTATACGCGCATACTCTGTCATCCTGTCCATAAGCCAGAATCATACTAGAATCGAGACCTGCATCTCTCGCTTTTCCAGCAGGAACAATTTCAAGCTCCGCAGAAAGAAAATCTTCTTCTGTTATCTGATATTTTTCTTCCAATAACTTTAAAATCCCTGCTTTTACCTTTTCTTTTTCCTCCCCTTTCAGCGGCTTGCTTCCTACAAGAATATCAAGCTGCTCTCCTTCAATTACCTTTGACGCCTTTTTATCAAGCTGTTCTCCTGCTAAATGAATCAGTAAATCGGTTATACTCACTACAGGGTCTTTGGAATCTTCCCCAATCACTATTTCTACTGAAGTTTGGTCTTTTTTTACAATTACACCATGAATAGCCAGAGGAAGTGCTACCCATTGGTATTTTTTAATTCCTCCATAATAATGCGTATCAAGATATGCAAATTCTGTATCTTCATACAATGGATTTTGTTTTACATCCAGTCTTGGCGAATCAATATGAGCTCCTAAAATATTCATGCCCTGTTCCATTGATGATTTACCAATCGTAAAAAGTGCTACAGATTTTTTCATATTGACTGCATAAACCTTGTCTCCTGCCTCCAGCTTTTTCTGTTTGGAAATAATTTTATTTAAATCTTTATATCCAGCTTTTTCTGCCATTTTAATAATTTCTTTTACACATTCTCTTTCTGTTTTTCCTTTGTCAAGAAATTTTCTGTAATCGATACTGATATCTTCTAATTCTGACAATTCTTTATCTGAATATTTGTTCCATGCATTTTCATATTCCATAATTGTTTTTTTCTCCTATTCTTATTTTTTAGTATCTTTTCATAAAATAAATTCAACTTTTGACTGTCTTGCTGATTTAGAATATAAAGCCTTTACTATAAGAACTGTCAAATAAAACACTTTATCCTATAAATATAGTGTATAAAAATACCTTCGGTATTATAACATATTTTATACAGAATAGCTACAAAAACAGAATATTTTTGTGTATTTTTCTATAACAATTTAACAAGAGACTGCATACTAATTTCTTAGCACGGCAGCCCCTTGTTTGAACAATCAATTTATTTTATAATAATATTATATTTTTAGTTCAGCAGATAAAAACAAAATCTCGCAGATATTACTGCGAGACTTCTTTTCAAGCTCCCCGAGTAGGACTCGAACCTACGACAACGCGGTTAACAGCCGC
>CAJUDQ010000014.1:0-28826 GCA_910585215.1 uncultured Lachnospiraceae bacterium
ATAGTAATTGGCACATAAGATTCAAGTTATATAACAGCCTTTTTTGATGCTTTTTATTTTTATATTCATCCGGTTTTTACTATTATAAATATTGAAAAATAAAATACTTTTTAGTATAATATCAAAAGTCAGAACCTGTTTTTACCAGTGTTTTGACAATAAAATTCATACAAAGGAGACATATTAATGAAAGATAATACAACAGAAATTTTTAAAAACGCCCCCGTTCCGAAAGCGGTTATCAGCAATATTATTCCATCAATTGTAAGCATGATTATGGTGCTGGTATATAATCTTGCAGATACATTTTTTATCGGGCAGACAAAAAATGCGTATATGGTGGCGGCAGTTTCAGTTGCTACTCCGGCATTTTTGTTTTTTATGGCAGTCGGCATGCTTTTTGGAATAGGAGGAACTTCTCTGATATCCAGAATGTTAGGTGAGGGAAATGACAGCAAGGCAAAAAATACTTCCTCGTTTTGTTTCTGGACAGGCCTCTCTATTGGAATTTTTGCAATGATTCTTATCTGGATATTTGTTACTCCGATTTGCAGAGTGATTGGAGCCAGCGATGATACTTTGGGTTATTCTGCTCAATATCTTCGCATTGTAGCGATAGGGATTCCGTTTCTGATTGTTGGAAACAGCTTCAGTAATATTATCCGTGCTGAGGGACATGCAAAGACAGCTATGATGGGTATGATTATCGGAAATATGATGAATATTATTTTAGATCCGGTAATGATTCTTGGATTTGGCTGGAATGTGGCAGGAGCTGCTGTTGCTACTGTAATCGGTAATATTGGAGCTGCCCTTTTTTACGGTTATCATCTGCTTTCCAAAAATACCATGCTTTCTATTCATCCCAAGGATTATCGGGCAGGACAGGGGATTGCTGCGGGAGTGCTTGCCATAGGAATTCCCGCATCCTTAAACAGTATTCTTATGAGCACTTCTAATATTGTGGTGAATAATTTAATGAGAAATTATGGAGATATGGCAGTAGCAGGGCTTGGTGTTGCTATGAAGGTAAATATGATAGTAGTTATGTTGTTAATCGGGCTGGGAAGTGGTATTCAACCATTGCTTGGTTATTGCTATGGCGCGGGAAATAAAAAGCGTTATATGGATATATTGAAATTTTCACTCTGTCTTGCCTTCGGATTAAGTCTGATTATGACAGTGATCTGCTATTGCGGTGCAGGGCCTTTAGTAAAGGCATTTTTGGAAGATTCCAGTGCATTTGAATATGGGATGTCCTTTGCCAGAATTTATATTTACTCAGGACCGATTATGGGAATTTTATTTGTATTAATGAATGCCATTCAGTCAACAGGTGCGGCTTTGCCGGCGCTTGTTTTATCTGTCAGCAGACAGGGACTTTTATATCTGCCGATTCTTTTTGTTTTCAGCCGATTCTTTGATTCGGCAAAAATGCTTGCAGGTGCGCAGCCGGTGACAGATTATTTAGCTGTAATGCTTGCAACAGCATTATTCTTCTTTACTTATAAAAAATATTTCCGAAAATTTACCTGACAGATTTTAGAATAAATTTTGCAAAACAGATGGCAGATTCGCATAAAATTTATTCATATTTGCAAGAAATTTTTATAGAAATTTTCTGGTTATTATGGTATAATATCACCAAACGAAGCAGAGCGCAGTTTGATGACCTGCGCACGCAAAGCGTGCTTCATTGTGGTATAATGTCACCAAACGAAGCAGAGCGCAGTTTGATGACCTGCGCACGCAAAGCGTGCTTCATTGTGGTATAATGTCATCAAACGAAGCAGAGCGCAGTTTGATGACCTGCGCACGCAAAGAGTGTTTCATTGTGGTATAATGTCATCAAACGAAGCAGAGCGCAGTTTGATGACCTGCGCACGCATCAGCGTGCTTCATTGTGATGTATTAAAGATATCTATCAGCTCCACAATTCCTTTATGCTGTATGGCAGGCATAAAGGAAACTGTTTTTTCGGGGCTTTCTTTTCTGCAATGGCAGAGTAAAGAACAATTTCCTATAAAATAAAAATATACTGGAGGGACAGGGCTTTGAGTAATCAGACAAAAATAAACCATAATATCATTGAATCTTTGTTATTTCTAGTTGATGATTTAAAAAAGGAAAACCAAGACATAGACCAACAGAATGAAAAGTATCCGCTACAATCACAGGAACTTTTGAAAAATATGGACAAAGCACAGGCAGCTGTTTATCTGAAAGCATTTGTAGACGGGATGCCGGGAGGATTCTTTATTTATCGTGCAGATGAAACAGAAGAAATTATTTATGCAAATCAGGCAATGGTAAGGATGTTTCAATGTGACTCCATAGAGGAATTTCGGGCTCTGACAGGCAATTCTTTTCGGGGAATTGTGCATCCGCAGGATTTGGAGGCAGTAGAGCAGAGTATTAAGGAACAGATTGCGCAAAGTCATTACGATTTGGATTATGTGGAATATCGTATTATACAAAAGAATGGAGAAGTGCGTTGGATTGAAGATTATGGGCACTTTATTCATACAGAAGCAGCAGGAAATGTTTTCTATGTATTTGCAGGGGATGCGACAGAGAAAAAGCAGCTTCATTTAAAAGAAAGAGAGAATTTTCATCAAAAGCTGGAGATTATACAGCAGGAACATTTAAGGCGGCTTGAAATGATAGAGGGACTCAGTATTGATTATGAGTCAATTTTTTATGTGAATCTGGATGCAAACCGGATTAAAGCATACCGTGTGAGCAGCAGATTTGAAAAAAAATTTCCCAAGGTACATCAGATTTGTCAGTTTACAGGTTTTGATTATGAGTATATCAAAACTTGGGTACATCCGGATGACCGTGCCATGCTGCTGGGAGTTACCACTCCCGAATATATTCGCAAAAAACTGTCGGGAAAACAGTCTTTTCATATAAATTATCGGATTTTAAGAGATGGAAAACCTGCATACATACAGCTTCGAGTAGTAAATGTAAGCAGCGGAAGACGTATTTCACAAGTTGTTCTGGGATATCGGAATATTGATGAGGAAATCATAGAGGAAGTCAAACAAAAGCAGCTTTTGGCAGATGCTCTCGATAAGGCGAATCTTGCAAATAAGGCAAAGAATTTGTTTCTCTCAAATATGTCTCATGATATACGAACCCCTATGAATGCAATTGTAGGCTTTACAGAACTTGCACAGAAGCATATTCATGAGAAAGAAAAAATTGCCGGTTATCTGGATTTGATATCTTCCTCCAGTGAACAGCTTTTGCAGCTTTTAAATGCTATTTTGGAATTGTCAATGCTGGAGTCCGGAAATGTTCATGTGCAGGAAAGTGAATATAGTCTGATGGAGATAGCACATAAAATACAGATGGATATGCTTCCACGAGCTGCTCAGAAAAATATTTCCCTGTCTCTGGATATTTCAAATCTGAAGCACGATATTGTTTATATTGACAACAAAAAGCTTGCGCAGATTCTTTTTTATCTGGTGGATAATGCTGTAAAATATACTCTGCCAAATGGACAAATTTCTATTATGGTTGCAGAAAAAGAAAAACAGCACCGAGATTTTACGGTTTATCAGTTTGAAGTACAGGATACGGGAATTGGAATGAGGCAAGAATTTATGAACCATATTTTTGAGCCGTTTGAAAGAGAACGCAATACTACGCTTTCAGGGATACATGGTTTGGGGCTTAGCCTTACGATTACCAAAAATCTTGTGGAAATGATAGGGGGAACAATTGATGTATACAGTGTTGTCGGCAAAGGAAGTAGGTTTACGATTACACTTCCACTGCGAATACAAGAGCGTAAAAAGGAAGTCTTTGGGGATACGGAAAATGTGTATATGCAGTTTTCAGAAGCAAAGAAGATTTTGATTGTAGATGATAACGAGATTAATTTGATGCTTGAAAATGAAGTGTTGAAGGATGCAGGGTTTCAGGTGGATATTGCAACAGATGGAAGTATTGCAGTTGAAAAGGTGAAAAAGTCTCAGCCGGGGGATTATGATTTGATTTTGATGGATATTCAGATGCCGATTATGAATGGATATCATGCGACACAGGCGATACGCAGAATTGAGAATCCGGCATTGGCGGGAATTCCGATTATTGCAGTGTCAGCGAATACGTCGGAGGAAGATAAAAAGATAGCGATGGAAAGCGGGATGAATGCGCATTTGGCGAAGCCACTGGACACACCAAGGCTGTTTAAGCTGATTTGGAAGTTTTTGAAGGATAGGTGAGAATGGAAAGCAGAGTGATAAAATTGTATATGACTTATGCTGCAAAGACAAATGAGGTAGGAAATAATTCGTGGGCAATGGTGAAAAGGATAAATATGAACTGGGCAGGAGGTTCGGTGGTGGAACAGTGACACCACTAGAGAGCGCGAGGGGTTTCCAACTGCTGTGTACTGGCAGGCTTTGCATATATCTGGAAAAATGCTTATATTGAAATACAGCAGGTGGGAGGAGCAGGCTTGTTCCTCCCACCTGCGTCACTTGAACACAATTCCCCACCCTCTCATCGATTTTTTTCTTTGAAATCCTTGACTTTCCCCCTTTCTTTCATTATCATAGACATGATATACCGATAACAGGTGAAAAAATATCACACAGTAAAATTTTAGAACAAAACGCTATGGAGGTAAAAAAATGGAGAATATAATATCAGATGAAACAATTGAATATGTAGGTATTCTTGCCAAGCTTGATTTAAGCGGGGAAGAAAAAGAAAAGGCAAAGAAGGATATGGGCAGTATGCTCGATTATATTGATAAATTAAATGAGCTTGACACTACCGGAGTGGAGCCGATGTCGCATGTATTTCCGGTAAAAAATGTATTTCGGGAAGATGTGGTGGTGAATGGAGATGACAGGGAAAATATTCTGAAAAATGCTCCCGAAGAAAAAGACGGCAGTTTTATGGTTCCAAAAACCGTAGATAATTGAGCGATTACCGAAGGGAATCGTGATTAATTGAGCGATTGCCGAAGGAAATCGTGATTAATTGAGCGATTGCCGAAGGAAATCGTGATTAATTGAGCGATTTCAAATTACCAAACAGTTTAGCGACATTAAAAACAGAAAGAGGTATCATATGAATTTAATGAGTCTTACAGCGGTAGAGCTGGGCAGAAAAATTAAAGAAAAGGAAGTTTCTGTAACAGAGGCGGTGACAGCGGCGCTTGACCAGACAGAGGCTTTGGATAAGATATATCATTGTTATGTAACAGTTGACAGAGAGGGAGCTCTGAAGAAGGCAGAACAGGTTCAGAAAGCAATTGATGAAGGGGAGCTTACAGGACCTTTGGCAGGAGTGCCGGTTGCCATTAAAGATAATATGTGTACACAGGGTATGCTTACGACCTGCAGTTCAAAAATACTGGAAAATTTTTATCCGACTTATACAGCAGAAGCAGTCTTAAATCTTGAAAAGGCAGGCGCTGTAATGATAGGTAAGACAAATATGGATGAGTTTGCCATGGGAAGTACCACGGAAACATCTGCTTATGGAGTGACAAGAAATCCGTGGAATGAAAATCATGTGCCGGGAGGTTCTTCAGGCGGTTCATGTGCGGCGGTGGCAGCAGAGGAATGCAGTTATGCATTGGGTTCGGATACAGGAGGTTCTATTCGACAGCCAAGTTCTTTTTGTGGAGTAACAGGGATTAAACCGACCTATGGAACAGTCAGCCGTTATGGTCTGATTGCCTATGGTTCGTCTCTTGACCAGATAGGACCAGTGGCAAAGGATGTGACAGACTGCGCGGCAGTTCTTGAGGCAATTGCTTCTTATGATGCAAAGGATTCTACTTCTGTAAAAAGAGAAGATTATAACTTTACAAAAGCGCTTGTGGATGATGTTAAGGGAATGAAAATCGGTATTCCAAAGAGTTATTTTGGAGAAGGGCTGGATAATGAGGTAAGAAATGCTGTACTGAAAGCTTCAAAAACACTGGAAGAAAAAGGAGCTGTCGTGGAAGAATTTGAGCTTGGGCTGGTAGATTATGCAATTCCGGCATATTATATTATTGCTTCTGCAGAGGCAAGTTCCAATCTGGCAAGGTTTGACGGCGTAAAATACGGTTTTCGAACAAAGGATTATGACGGTCTGCATCAGATGTATAAAAAGACACGTTCCGAGGGGTTTGGACAAGAGGTGAAAAGAAGAATTATGCTTGGTTCCTTTGTATTAAGCAGCGGGTATTATGATGCATATTATTTAAAGGCATTGAGGACAAAGGCATTAATTAAAAGAGAATTTGACAAGGCATTTGAAAAATATGATGTAATTCTGGGACCGGCAGCGCCGACTACAGCGCCGGAGATTGGAAAGAGCCTGTCGGACCCGATTAAAATGTATCTTGGAGATATTTATACCATATCGGTAAATCTTGCAGGACTTCCGGGAATCAGTGTGCCTTGCGGAACAGACAGCAAAGGGCTTCCGATTGGATTGCAGCTTATTGGCGACAGCTTTATGGAAAAAAATATTATCAGAGCTGCCTATTCCTTTGAGCAGACAAGAAGCTATGCAAGATGTGCGGCAGCGCTGGAAAGAGATTAAAAATGTTATTATAAATACCTTTAGAAAGGGAGAAAGCAAGATTATGAAACAATATGAAACAGTTATAGGCCTTGAAGTTCATGTCGAACTGGCCACAAAAACAAAAATATTTTGCTCCTGTTCCACAGAGTTTGGGGGAGCTCCAAATACACACACCTGTCCGGTATGTACAGGTATGCCAGGTTCTCTGCCCGTTCTGAATAAGCAGGTAGTAGAGTATGCCATGGCGGTAGGACTTGCTACAAATTGTAAAATTACACAGTACTGCAAGTTTGACCGAAAGAATTACTTTTATCCAGACAATCCTCAGAATTATCAAATATCTCAGTTGTATCTGCCGATTTGCCGTGACGGAAAGGTAGAGATAGAGACAGAGCAGGGGAAAAAAGCAATTGGTATTCATGAAATCCATATGGAAGAGGATGCTGGCAAGCTGATTCATGATGAATGGTCGGATTGTTCTCTGGTCGATTTTAATCGGTCCGGTGTGCCGCTGATTGAGATTGTGTCAGAGCCGGATATGCGAAGTGCGGAAGAGGTAATTGCATATTTGGAAAAATTAAGACTGATTATTCAGTATCTTGGAGCATCAGACTGTAAGCTGAATGAAGGTTCGATGAGGGCAGATGTTAATTTGTCAGTGAGAGAAGTCGGAACAGAAAAGTTTGGTACAAGAACAGAAATGAAAAATCTCAATTCCTTTAAGGCGATTGCAAGAGCAATTCAAAATGAAACAGAACGCCAGATTGATTTGATTGAGGAGGGAAAAGAGGTTATTCAGGAAACAAGAAGATGGGATGATAATAAAGAATATTCTTATGCCATGCGTTCCAAAGAGGATGCACAGGATTACAGATATTTTCCAGAGCCGGACCTTGTTCCGATTGAAATCAGTGATGAGTGGCTTGAGAGAGTAAAAGCGGCCCAGCCGGAATTTCGTGATGAGAAAAAGGCAAGGTATATCAGTGAATATAAGCTGCCGGAATATGATGCGGATATTATTACATTATATAAAAAAATGGCGGATATTTTCGAGGAAGCAACAGCTATCTGTAAAAATGCAAAAAAGGTCAGCAATTATCTGATGGGTGAAACCATGCGTCTTTTAAAAGAAAAGAATATGGACCCTGAGGAGCTTAGCTTTTCACCGGAAAATCTTGCAAAGCTTATTAAGCTTACAGAAGATGGTGTAATCAATGGAAATGTGGCAAAACAGGTATTTGCAGAAATTTTTGAGCATAATACAGACCCTGAAAGCTATGTAGAAGAAAAAGGGCTGAAAATGAACAGCGATACAGAGGGGATTCGAAAGATTGTAGAGGAAGTTGTAGCAAGTCATCCGCAGTCTGTGGAGGATTATAAAAATGGAAAGGAAAAAGCGATTGGATTTCTTGTAGGACAGACCATGAAAGCAGCAAAAGGCAAGGCAAATCCAGGAATTGTAAATCAGCTTCTCAAAGAAATTTTGTCAAAGTAGATTCAGATTAGAATCATAAAATAATAATTTAAATAAAAGATTAATATGAATAAAAAATTATTTCTAGTTTTTATATTAAGTGCGATTACCGGCTCTATGCTGCTTCTTATGTTGGTTCTGGGAGATTATATGAAGGGACCTGAACTGATTTTACACAATGTAACAGTGGAATTAAACGAGGAAGTCAGCGCATGGTCTTTTGTGACAGAGTGTTCCGAAAAAAATGCTTCTGTAAGATATGTAACAACGCCGGATTTTAAAGTTCCGGGAGGTCAGGAAATTCAGATAGAAGCAGTTGATTCAAAAGGAAGAACCACTGTAAAAAAGGCCATGCTTCGGGTAAATATTATAAAACATGGTTTGAAGCTTGAAGCGACAGGGGAAGAAATAAAAGCAACGGACCTTGTAGTCAATGAAATCGAACCCTCTGAAGTATCCTTTAAATACAAACCGATTACACTCAGCCATGTAGGAGAATATGACATTGCTCTTTTGTATCGCGGTGTGGAATACAGCGAAAGTATTATGGTCATTGATACAAAAGTGCCACAGGTAGTTCTGAAGGAAGAAATAACCGGATGGCAGCTTCATGAGTTTGACCCAATGACCGCGGTAGAATCCATTTCGGATGCCACAGAGGTAAAGGCGGAGGTAAAGGGACTGCTTGATACTGCCACAGCGGGGGAATATCCGGTTATTCTTGCATTTACAGATGAAGGGGGAAATGTGGCGGAATATACAGTGACAGTCAGAATTATTCCTGATACAGAACCTCCGGTGATACAGGGGGCTTCTGACCGTGAATATTATATTGGAGAAACGATTTCCTATCTTGAGGGAGTGACTGCCAGAGATGCAATTGATGGAAACTGTGATGTTCAGGTGGATAATTCAAAGATAAATACGGAAAAGGAAGGGCAATATGAAATTTTATATTATGCAAAGGATCTTTCAGGAAACAGAGCAGAATTGAAAGTTCTGTTTACCATAAAAAAAATGACAGCTACAGAAGAAAGACTGAATAGCAAAGCAGATGAGATATTGGCAGAGATTACAGAGCCCTCCATGAGTTTGTCAAGAAAGGCATATGCAGTGTACAATTATGCATATTCAAATATTCAGTATACTGGAACTTCGGATAAATCAGACTGGCAGGCAGAAGCGTATCGGGGAATGATTGACTTAAACGGTGACTGTTTTACCTATTTTTCTGTATGCAAAATTTTATTGAATAAGCTTGGAATTGAAACAATGGATATTACAAGAGAAGGCGGAAGTGCAGAGCATTACTGGTTGATGGTTCATCTGGGCAATGGCTGGTATCATTTTGATGCCACAAGAAGGAATGTTTATTTTGACGGCTTCATGGCAAGAGATGAGGATGTCAGAGCTTATACACAGCAGGTGGGAGATAATTATTATACTTATGATACTACAAAATATCCGGCTACTCCGACAGAGAAATTTCTTTTAGAATAGGCCGTATCAGACAGGTTCGATAAAGAAAGAGGACAGATGGAATGAAAAAACTAAAAATGACAGTATTCTGCATAATGGCAATAGTATATATTCTGTGTGCATGTGAAAAACAGTCCTCTTCCAAAGAGAAGGAAAAAGAAGAGAAAAAAACATCTGCACAGGAAGTTTATTATTATCAATATGAAGACCACAGGGTTTTTCTTGGTCAGAAAATAGAAGAGGCTGTTATGGTGCTTGGAGATGCTTATGAATATTTTGAGGCTCCAAGCTGTGCAGCACAGGGAATGGATATGTTTTATTATTATCAGAATCTTACTGTCAGGGCAAATGAAATAGAAGGGGAAAAGGTGGTTACAGAGATTTCTTTTAAGAATGATACTGTTGCGACACCGGAAGGAATACGAATTTCATCTTCTTATGCAGATGTGGTAGGAAAATATGGAAGTGAGTACAGGAGAAATGGAACAGCAATCGAATATATAATGGGAAATGTAATGCTGATGTTTGATATGAAGGATGGGAAAGTGGCAGCAATTGTATATCAATATAAATAATGGTTGCCTAATCCTCTGGAATTATGTATAATGAACATATTTCTAAAATAAATAAATAGAACAGGAGAAACTATTATGTCTGAACAGAAAAGATGCAAGCGTATACCGATTGAAATCAAATTAAATATCTCGGATTTATTTAAACAGGACAATGTAAAGATAAAGAATATCGATGCTCCGATTACTGTAAAAAATATTTCTAAGACCGGAGCAGGTTTTGAAACAGAAGCAATTCTTCCTGTAGGATATTACTTCAATGCCAAAATAGAGCTTGGCAATCAGGAATCTTCTTTATTTGTAGTACTTCAGATAGTCAGAGCCGAGGAGAGAGGCGACAAAATGTTTTATGGCAGTCAGTTTGTGGGACGTGCGGAAATTCTTGATTTTATTTTTGACGATTATGATGAGGCACTTGGAGAACTGGAATAGAAAAGTTTTGGCAGAAACATGGAGGATAAAATAACAAATGCAGGTACAGGAAGATTTAGAAGATTGTTTACGGGAAGAATGTGGAGTATTTGGCATCTATGATTTAGATGGAAATGATGTGGCTTCTACCATATATTATGGACTGTTTGCACTGCAGCATCGGGGACAGGAAAGTTGTGGAATCGCTGTCAGTGATACAAATGGCCCCAAGGGAAAGGCAAGTATTTTAAAAGGAATGGGGCTTGTCAAT
This sequence comes from uncultured Lachnospiraceae bacterium, assembly GCA_910585215.1. Classification (GTDB taxonomy): domain Bacteria; phylum Bacillota; class Clostridia; order Lachnospirales; family Lachnospiraceae; genus CAG-303. The sequence goes on from CAJUDQ010000014.1 coordinate 10,757, forward strand.
GAGGTGTTTGTACAGGAGGACCTTGAAAAACTGACAGGGAATATCGGTATAGGACATGTTCGCTATTCCACTGCCGGAAGCAGTACAAGGGAGAATGCACAGCCGCTTTTGCTTAATTATATTAAGGGAACCCTGGGACTGGCCCATAATGGAAATTTGATTAATACTCCCGAGCTTCGAAGAGAGCTGGAACGCACCGGTGCTATTTTTCAGACAACGATTGATTCTGAGGTTATCGCCTATCACATCGCCAGAGAAAGAGTGAATACACATAGCGTCGAACAGGCGGTGAATCTGGCAATGAGAAAGATAAAGGGAGCTTATTCTCTGATTGTCATGAGTCCGCGAAAGCTGATAGGAGCAAGAGACCCGTTTGGTTTTAAACCACTGTGTATAGGAAAGAGAGAGCATGCATATATTCTTGCTTCGGAAACCTGTGCACTGGATACAATCAGCGCAGAATATGTGCGCGATGTAGAGCCTGGAGAAATTGTAACTATTACAAAAGACGGTATTGTCTCGGACACTTCCTTGTGTATTCCAAAGGAAATGGAGGCAAGATGTATCTTTGAATATATTTATTTTGCAAGACCAGACAGTATCATAGACAATGTATCTGTATACAATTCAAGAATTACTGCTGGAAAATATCTGGCTGTCGACAGCCCTGTAGAGGCGGATGTTGTAGTAGGTGTGCCAGAGTCAGGCAATGCCGCTGCGCTTGGATACTCTCTGCAGTCGGGTATTCCTTATGGAACTGCATTTGTCAAAAACGGCTATGTGGGAAGGACCTTTATCAAGCCCAAGCAGAGTAATCGGGAATCAAGTGTAAAAGTAAAATTAAATGTACTAAAAGAAGCTGTAAACGGAAAAAGAGTTATTATGATTGATGATTCTATTGTAAGAGGAACCACCAGTGGAAGAATTGTAAAAATGCTTCGGGAAGCAGGAGCTTGTGAGGTACATGTGCGGATATCTTCTCCGCCGTTTTTGCATGAATGTTATTTTGGTACTGATATACCTTCCAGAGAGCAGCTGATTGCTTATCATCACAGTATTCAGGAAATCTGTGAAATAATTGGAGCAGATTCTCTGGGGTATTTGAAGCAGGAGCGATTGAAGAAAATGGTAAATGACCTATCCATATGTACCGGTTGTTTTGACGGAAATTATCCGCTGGAGCCTCCCAAAGAGGATATCCGTGGAGAATATCAAAAATAATAGATAGAGCATATGCTTAGAAATGAGGTAAAAATGTACGACAAATATGTGAGTCCTTTATCGGAAAGATATGCAAGCAAGGAAATGCAGTATATATTTTCGCCGGATATGAAATTTCGGACATGGAGAAAACTGTGGATTGCTCTTGCAGAGACAGAAAAAGAACTGGGACTTGATATCACAGAGGAACAGATTGCAGAGATGAAGGAACATCAGGATGAAATCAATTATGATGTGGCAAAGGAGAGGGAAAAGCTTGTACGTCACGATGTTATGAGTCATGTACATGCCTATGGCGTACAGTGTCCAAAGGCAAAGGGAATTATTCATCTGGGAGCAACAAGCTGTTATGTAGGAGATAACACGGATATTATTATTATGAAAGAGGCATTACAGCTGGTAAAGAAAAAGCTGGTAAATGTTATCAATGAATTGGCAAAATTCGCAGATAAATATAAGGCACAACCAACACTTGCCTTTACTCATTTTCAGCCGGCACAGCCGACAACTGTAGGCAAGAGAGCATCTTTGTGGCTGATGGAGTTAAAACTGGATTATGATGATTTGTGCTATGTTCTGAATAATATGATGCTTCTTGGCTGTAAGGGAACCACTGGAACACAGGCAAGCTTTATGGAATTGTTTGAAGGAAATCAGGAGAAAGTCAAAAAAGTTGATACCATGATTGCAGAAAAAATGGGATTTCACAAATGCTTTCCGGTATCAGGACAGACTTATTCCAGAAAAATGGATACCAGAGTGGCGAATCTGCTGGCTGGCATTGCGCAGAGCGCACATAAATTTTCCAATGATATCCGGCTTTTGCAGCACTTAAAAGAAATTGAAGAGCCGTTTGAGAAAAATCAGATAGGTTCCTCGGCAATGGCTTATAAAAGAAATCCAATGAGAAGTGAAAGAATCGCATCTCTTGCGAGATATGTGATGATAGATGCATTAAATCCGGCAATTACTGCCGCTACACAGTGGTTTGAAAGAACTCTGGACGACTCTGCAAATAAGAGGCTCAGTATTCCGGAAGCTTTTCTCGCAATAGATGGAATTTTGGATTTGTATCTGAATGTGGTAGATGGTCTGGTGGTTTATGACAAAGTTATCACGAAACGACTGATGAGTGAACTTCCGTTTATGGCGACAGAGAATATTATGATGGATGCGGTAAAAGCAGGCGGCGACAGGCAGGAACTGCATGAAAAAATCAGAGAGCTTTCCATGGAGGCTGGAAAAAATGTGAAGCAGAACGGAATGGAGAATAATCTTCTTGAGCTGATTGCAGAAGATGAATCTTTTGGATTAAGTTTTGCAGATTTGGAGAAAACCATGAATCCTGAAAATTATATCGGACGCTCCAAAGAGCAGGTGGAAGAGTTTCTTTCAGAAGAAATCCGGCCAATTCTGGAGGAAAATAAAGATTTGCTGGGAATGACGGCGGAAATCAGCGTATAATTCATATAAAAAATAGTTCTTTTGTGTCAGTATAACTAAAATACAAAAGAACTATTTTTGTTCAGGAATCAACCTGCGACAGATTCAATTCAGTATGTTTATAATCCTGCATGTTTGTGAATAATATTACAAATACTATTCATATCCTCATAATCCTCTCCAAAGGTGTCAAGATTATATTCAATCATCGTTGCTGCAAACATGCCGAAATATGATTTTAAGTGATGCTGTGGAAGTTTCATCATATCTTTTGTAAAGACTTTCGACAGAGATTTGTTCTGAAAAAATTCTCCAAAAATCCATGTAATCAAAATACAGAGTCGAACTTCAAAATATGCAGATACGTCACCGGTATAATTTACATATCCCTTTATACGGCTTTTTAAAAGCTGATAATCCTCCTCTGTAACAGGAAAAATTTTGATTGCCAAAATAAGACTTCCTTTATGATTTAAACAATATCCTTCCAGAATATCGTTCATTTCCTGTAAAGTCATTTCAGGTTTAAATAAGTTACTCATAGTAGCCACCTCTTTTCATATGTCAAAAAACACGAACTAATTTATAAAGCTATTATAGTATAATTTTCTTTAAAAATCAATACGAAACAATTTACTTATACGAAAAAATGTGGTAATATTGAAGCGGTGTTTTGTGGAAGTTTTAAAACAAAAGAAAGGAAAATGCATGCGCACATTTTCTTCCACATCTGCGTGCATAGGTTATAAAAATGGTAAGAGCAGTAGTAGGAGCTAACTGGGGTGATGAAGGAAAAGGCAAGATTACGGACATGCTTGCAGAAAACTCTGATATTATTGTCAGATTTCAGGGTGGAAGCAATGCGGGACATACCATTGTAAACGATTATGGAAAGTTTGCACTTCATATCCTGCCTTCCGGTATTTTTTACGGCCATACAACAAGTATTATTGGCAATGGTGTTGCTTTTAGTGTTCCGGCATTCTTTAACGAAATAAATGAGCTGGTGGAGAGAGGCGTGCCAAAACCGAAGGTTCTGATTTCCAACAGAGCGCAGATTGTAATGCCGTATCATATTTTGTTTGATGAATGTGAGGAGGAGAGACTAGGCAAAAAGTCCTTTGGTTCCACAAAGTCAGGGATTGCACCGTTTTATTCTGACAAATATTCCAAAGTAGGCTTTCAGGTATCAGAATTATTTGATGAGGGAAGATTAAGAGAGCATGTAAAGAGTGTTTGTGAGCAGAAGGATATCATTCTTCAGCATATGTACCACAAGGAACCGATAAATCAGGAAGAGCTTATAAATACTCTTTTTGAATATAGAGATATGGTTGAACCATATGTGTGTGATACAGCGGCATTTCTTCGGGATGCCATCCGTGAGGGAAAAACCATTTTGCTAGAAGGACAGCTTGGTACTTTAAAGGACCCTGATTTCGGTATTTATCCAATGGTAACATCCTCTTCTACACTGGCAGCATACGGTGCGATTGGCGCAGGAATTCCTCCGTATGAAATTAAGGATATTATTGCAGTAGTAAAGGCGTATTCAAGTGCAGTCGGTGCAGGGGAATTTGTCAGTGAGCTTCATGGCAAAGAGGCCGATGAGCTTCGAAACCGTGGAGGAGACGGCGGAGAATTTGGTGCAACAACAGGACGTCCAAGACGTGTAGGCTGGCTGGATACTGTCGCATCCAGATATGGCGCACATATGCAGAGCGCTACGCAGGTAGCCCTGACCGTGTTGGATGTGCTTGGATATTTAGAGGAAATTCCTGTTTGTACCGCTTATGAGATTGATGGCGAAATCACAAAGGATTTCCCTGTCACAGCAAGACTTGCAAAGGCAAAACCGGTATTTACAGTACTTCCAGGCTGGAAATGTGATATCAGAGGAATTCAAAAATATGAGGACCTTCCAGAAAACTGCAGAAAATATATTGAATTTGTAGAAAAAGAAATCGGCGTAAGGATTACTATGGTATCAAATGGTCCAGGACGCAGCGATATCATCTACAGGTAAATCAAAACATGAAAACAAAAATAAAGAGAATATTTGCAATTATTATGGTAGTATTTCTTCTCAGCCTTTATGTCTGGTCTTTTATCGCAGCGCTTCTGGCAAGGCCGGAGGCAAACAGAATGTTCTGGGCAGCAGTATTTACTACAATCTTTCTGCCTATACTGTTTTATGTTTTTATATGGGTTGCAGATTTGGTAAGAGGAAAAGGTGTGGAGAAATCATTAGAAGAAAATAATACAATAGAAAATAATAGAAAGTAAAAGGTAGAGGAAAATGGCAGAACAACAAGAAAAGGAATATTCCTTACTCGAAATATGGCGCGGAAACGCATATGCAGCGCAGAAAAGTCAGAAAGAGTCAAATGAATTCTGGAACAGATATTTTCAGATTGAAAAGGGTATTTATGAAAAGATTCTGGCAGAACCGGAAGTGGTGGTACAGGGAACAGTAAAGGAGCTGGCAGAAAAATATGGCGTAGAATTGCTTGTGATGGTCGGTTTTCTGGACGGGATTAATGAAAGTTTGATTCAGCCAAATCCAATTGAGACCATGACAGAGGATACTGTGGTCAATTTGGGATATGACCGTGAGCTGCTTTATAAAAATATGGTAGAGGCGAAAGCGGAGTGGCTTTATACATTGGAAGCATGGAATACTCTGATTCCAAGTGATGAGAGACGTAAAGAGCTGTATAAGGAACAAAAGAGTTCCCATACAATTGTAAAGGATAAGAAGGTTGGAAGAAATGATCCTTGTCCTTGCGGAAGCGGCAAAAAATACAAGCATTGCTGCGGAAGATAAAGGTGAAACAGTTGCTTTTTATTAATATCTTGCAAAAATTTCTTCCATGCATATTATATAGTAATATAGAACAGAATAAAGAGTAAGTTTATGTCAGAAAAGGATTCATTTGTTACAACAGGAGGAATTAAAATGAAGAAATTATTATTTGTCTATAATGCAAGGTCTGGAAAATCTCAGGTCAAGCGATATCTTGCAGACATTATAGATAATTTCATCAAAGCGGGCTATTATGTAGAGGCATATCCAACACAAAGTGTTCGCGATGCAAAGAGGCAGATAGCAGGAAGAGGGCAAAATTATGATTTGATTGTCGTCGCAGGCGGTGACGGAACTTTGAATGAAGCCATTGCAGGAATGATGACTCTTGGAAATGAAATTTCCATCGGCTATATTCCTACTGGTTCTACAAATGATTTTGCAGTCGGCTTAAAACTTCCGAAAAATATACTTCATGCTTCAGAGGTTGCGGTAAATGGAACTCCTACCTGTCTTGATGTAGGTGGTTTTAACAGAAAAACCTTTATTTATATAGCGGCATTTGGTGCGTTTACAGATGTTTCCTACAGTACTCCGCAGGACCTCAAAAATCTTCTTGGACATTCCGCATATATGATAGAAGCAATCAAAGAGTTTGGCAGTATTATGACGACACATCATTTTAAAATAGAAAGAGAAAATGGTCAGATAATAGAAGATGATTTTATCTATGGAATGGTGACAAATTCAGTTTCTGCAGGCGGGTTTAAAGGTATCACAGGAAAAAATATCTGTCTCAGTGACGGATTGTTTGAGGTTACTTTACTGAAAAAGCCACGCAATCCATTGGAGCTTCAGGATTTGGTAACCAGTCTTTTGATACAGAAAAAATGCAAAAATATTATATCCTTTAAGGCTGCAAAGCTGAAATTCTGGTCTGATGAAAAGGTAAAATGGGTGATTGACGGAGAATATGCAGGAAGTCCCAAGCGCGTTTTCATCAAAAATTATAACTGTGCAATCAGAGTAATGTCCGGTCTGGAAGATACAAGAAACGAAGAAATTCTGAAAAAAGTGAAAAATATATTTCATTCTAAAAATAATTGAGAAATTATACAAATAGCACATATAAATCATTTAAAATTTAATAATTTTTCACAAAAAAATATTTTTTTCGACAGCCATGTTTACATGGCTGTTGTTTTGGGTTATAATAATAAAGATTACATATAATTAGCCGAATTGTCGAAACGGGAGATATAATATGAGTGATACAGCAGTAAGCGAAGAAAAATTATTTATGGAAAGTCTTGAACAGTTGATAGAATTGGCAAAGTCTAAAAAAAATATGCTTGATATTTCGGACATTGATAAATTTCTGAAGGATAAAAGTATCAGTGCAGAACATATTGATTTGATATATCAATATCTTGAGGAAAAGAAAATAGATGTAGTTCCGAATGTTGAGGAACCGTTTTTAGATGAGGAAGATTTATTGCTTGAACCATCAGATGACGAATTTGAAGATGAAGAAAATATTGATTTGGATGCGATTGATTTGCTGGAGGGAATCGGAACGGAAGACCCAGTCAGAATGTATCTAAAGGAAATTGGAACTGTTCCGCTTTTATCTGCGGATGAAGAATTGAGACTTGCAAGAGAAAAAGCAGAAGGAGGTCCAAGAGGACAAAGAGCAAAGGAAAAGCTTATAGAGGCTAATTTGAGACTTGTGGTAAGTATTGCAAAGAGATATACAGGAAGAGGCATGAGCTTTCTTGACCTTGTTCAGGAGGGAAATCTGGGGCTGATTAAGGGGGTGGAGAAGTTTGACCCCGATAAAGGCTTTAAGCTCAGTACCTATGCCACATGGTGGATTCGGCAGTCTGTGACACGTGCGCTGGCAGACCAGGCAAGGACAATTCGTGTACCGGTCCATATGGTGGAAACAATCAACAGAATGTCAAAAATGCAGAGAAAGCTGACATTGGAGCTTGGCTATGAGCCTACAACGCATGAGCTTTCTATGGCGCTTGAGATGCCGGAAGAAAAAGTGCTTGAGATTATGCAGATTGCAAGAGAACCAGCTTCGCTGGAAACGCCGATTGGAGAAGAAGATGATTCCAATCTTGGCGATTTTGTTGCAGATAATAATACTGTTACACCGGAACAGAATGTGGAATCTGTTATGTTAAGAGAGCATATCGACATTCTGCTTCAGGATTTGAAGGACAGGGAAAAACAGGTTATTGTTCTGCGTTTCGGGCTGGAGGACGGGCATCCCCGTACTCTGGAAGAGGTTGGAAAGGAATTTAATGTAACAAGAGAAAGAATCAGACAAATTGAAGCAAAGGCGCTGCGCAAACTCCGCAATCCGGTCAGGAGTAAGAAAATCAAGGATTTCCTTATGTAAAGGAAATCCTTTTACATTATTTTGTAAAAGATAATAAGAAAATTGTTATATTTTTAAACAGAAATCTTGGAAAGGAATTAAGGAAAGGTTATGAAGGAATACAAAATTAAATTTCAAAATAATCGTTTAATGGATACAGACGGGCTGATAATAGAGCAGACAGCTGAAAATACCTACCATATCAGTATTGCAAATGGGCATTATAATATCAGGATTTATGACGGAAATCTTCAGGATGAAGGCGATGTGAATGTATACACTGTCATAAACGGACAAGAGCAGTTTCCTCTCTGGGCAGGGGATAAGGTAATACGGTCAATAAACTATCGGGCAGTAGTAGAAAATGGAAGATTGGAGCTGAAATTTCACGGAAAGTATGTCTGCATACAGGGAATTGAAATTGCAGATGTGATAGAGGATAAAATAAAAGATTTACAGGCAGTATTTTGTTTGAATAATGAATCTCCCTGTGTTCAGATTGATTTTACAAATCACAGCAAATATCAAAAAGTAAATTTATATAAAACAATAAAAGGAAGCAAACAGCCTCCAAAGATAATTGCCGTTACAGGCAGTCAATATACAGATAAAGAGGTAAATTTTTGTGAGACTTATGAATACTCTGCAAGACTGACAGACAATCTTGGATTTGAAGGAGAAACCAGTGAATCTGTCTGTATCAGTATGGAGATAACAGAAAGAGAGAAGCCAAAGCTCAGTGAGTTTCGGGCAGAGACATTGGGGGCATTTCGCACAAAACTGACATGGAAGTGCAGTGGAAATGCTCTGGCATATCGGGTATATCGTAAAACTGAGATTTCAGAATATAAATTTCTTGCGGAAATACCGGAAACCATAGATATTGAAAATACAAATTGTGATACAGATATGAAACATGGCACAGATATAAAACATGGTGCGCATAAAATACAGTTTATAGATGATACTCTGCGGACAGACAGAATTTATACTTACGGCATTATAGCATTGTCAAAGGCGGGACAGACCGATATGCTTACAGCAAAATCTCAGATAAAAGCTCCTGCGGCTGAACGGAATATGGAAATGCTTGACAGAGCAGCTCTTGCGATACAAACAAAAAAAGGAATGTATCTCACATTTCGTTTAAATGCTTATGAATATAAAGATGCTTCTTTTAATATTTATGCAGACGGAAAGAAAATAGCGCATATTCCATGTGGTTACGCTACAAACTATATCGATGCAAAAGGTACTCTTAAAACAAACTATGAAATCAGAAAAGTACAGAACGGAGTTGAGGAAAAACAGGGCTATATTGCCAGAAATCTTGCTCATAACTATCTTGATATACCTGTTCAGAAACCGAAACCATATATTACTCCTGACGGAAATCAGTATGAATATACTGCAAACGATGCCAGTGTTGCAGATTTAGACGGGGACGGGGAATATGAAATTATTTTAAAATGGGACTGCAATGGAAAGGATAATTCTCACAAAGGTTACACTGGAATTGTCTATATCGATGCCTACAAGCTTGATGGAACCATGCTCTGGAGAATTGATATGGGTAGAAATATTCGCTGTGGTGCGCATTATACTCAGTTTATGGTATATGATTTTGACGGGGACGGCTATGCAGAAATGGTTGTCAAAACTGCAGATGGAACTACAGATTATCATGGAAATGTAGTAGGCGACAGGGAAAAAGATTACCGAAATAAAGACGGATATATTATAGACGGACCGGAATATCTTTCTCTGATAGACGGAAGAACCGGAACGATATTGGATACTGTGGATTATGACCCTCCAAGAGGCAATGTCAGTGACTGGGGAGATTCATGGGGCAACCGCGTGGACCGTTTTCTTGCCTGTGTCGCATATCTTGACGGGGAAAGACCAAGCGTTGTTATGTGCAGAGGATATTATGACAGGGGAAGACCGACCTGTCTTACCGCATATGATATCAGAAACAAAAAGCTGGTAAAGCGCTGGAAATTTGTGGCCAATCAGAACCAGAATATTGAGTATACCAATCAGGGATTTCACAATCTTGCGGTAGCTGATGTAGACGGAGACGGCTGTGACGAGATTATTTATGGCGCATGTGTCATAGACCATGACGGGACAGGGTTATATTCTACGGAACTGGGACATGGCGATGCCATGCATGTAGGCAGATTTACAAATCATTCCAGAGGGTTTGATTATTTTGGAATACACGAAGATGCAGACTGTCCATACGGGATAGAGGCTCATGAAGCGGCAACCGGAAAAATCACTTTTTCCATTCATACGGGATGTGATACTGCCAGAGGACTGACTGCAAAGATAGACCCGAGATATGAGGGAAATCAGATGTGGGCATATTTTGCAGGAGGATTATATAATTATGCCGATGGAAAAAAAATTTCAAATAAGATGCCACAACAGGTAAATTTTGCGATTTGGTGGGACGGAGATTTATTGAGAGAGCTTTTGGACCATGACTGGTATGGATATGAAACGAATGTAGGCATACCTAAAATTTATAAATGGAACTGGAAAACAGAGGAAACAGAAGTGATTCTGTCAACAGACGGAGTTTTGTCAAATAATGGAACAAAGGGAAATCCCTGCATACAGGCGTCGATTCTTGGAGATTGGCGGGAAGATGTAGTGTTCAGAAGCAAGGACAGCACATTTTTAAGATTATATACTGCTACGGATTATACAAAGGCAAGAATCTATACTCTGATGCATGACCCTGTGTACCGAATGGGAATTGCATGGCAGAATACAGCATATAATCAACCGCCACATACAGGATTTTATATTGGACCTGATATGAAAGAAGTGCCACTGAAAAAACAGAAATATATTTCGCCGGAAATGTGTATCAGTGTCTGATGTCTGTCTATTTTGAATTATCCGGAATCAAACTCCCTGCCTATGGTACTATGGCATTTCTGGGATTGCTTGTTTCTGTGGCGATAGCATTTTATTATGCCAGATTATATTCTATTCATATGATTGATGTAGTCAATTGCATATGCTATGGTGGTTTGGGGCTTATCACAGGCGCAAAGCTTTTTTATGCACTTCCTTTTCTGCCGGAGATATATGAAATGATAAAAAGCGATGGTATTTCTGATTTTATCTCATATCTTCCCCAAATTCTGCCTGAGTTATTTGCTGGATATGTTTTTTATGGAGGGTTTATCGGTATTGTCGCAGGAATTGCTTTTTATACACATTTTAGAAGGCTTCCATTTTGGAATTTTATGAATGTGCTTGCAATTATAACTCCCCTGTTTCATGGTTTTGGAAGAATCGGCTGTTTTTTTGCAGGCTGCTGTTATGGTCGGGAATATCATGGCCTGTTTGCAGTTACATTTCCACAGAATTCTTATAATCCAGAGCTTGCACTTACAGAACGTTTTCCTGTACAGCTTATGGAAAGTGTATGTTGTTTCATACTTTTTGCCATACTGGCATTTTATGGGAGAAAGCCAAGAGAATCTGGAAAGCTGATGGGAATATATCTTATTGCATATCCGGTTATCCGTTTTATCACAGAGCTGTTTCGAGGGGATGACATCCGTGGAATGATAGACTTTGGTTATTTTCAGATTTCCACCTCTCAGATTATCAGCCTGCTGCTTTTTCCCTTTGGAATTTTGTTGTATTATCGTACAAAAAATAAATAAAAATTTCCTATGAATTGTGTCTAAAATCCTGAGTTTCTATAAAAAACTCAGGATTTTAAATTATAATTATCTGACAATTATTTAAAAATAATTAAATTATCATATTATCTGATAATTCTTTAAAAAATCTTTATTTACAATTTCCAAAAAAAGTAGTATAGTATTACCTGTGTGAAAGACAAATGTCTATATTGAGCGATTTCTGAAGAAAATCGTGATTATATATTGAACGATTCCAAAAGAAATCGTGATTATATATTGAGCGATTTTCAAAGGAAATCGTGATTATATATTGAGCGATTCCCGAAGGGAATCGTGATTACAAGACATAGAAAAGGAATGGAGGAAGAACGACATGCAGCAAATGAACAATGGATTGTACAATCCAAAATTTGAACATGATAACTGCGGTATCGGTGCGATTGTAAACATCAAGGGAAACAAAGACCATGAAGCCGTTGAACAGGCGCTCCATATTGTAGAGCATTTGGAGCACAGAGCAGGCAAGGATGCAGAAGGAAAGACCGGCGACGGAGTCGGCATCCTGTTGCAGATATCACATAAGTTTTTTAAAAAAGCGGCAGAATCACTTGGAATAGAACTTGGAGGAGAAAGAGAGTATGGGGTTGGCATGTTTTTCTTCCCACAGGATGAGCTGCAAAGAAAACAGGCAATGAAAATGTTTGAAATCATTGTAAAAAAGGAAGGAATGGAGTTTCTTGGATGGAGAACTGTTCCAACACGACCGGATGTACTGGGACACAAGGCGATACAGGTAATGCCATGTATCACACAGGCATTTATCCGGAAACCTGCAAAAGTAAAACAGGGAATAGACTTTGACAGAAAGCTTTATGTAGCAAGACGTGTATTTGAGCAGAGCAACGAAGATACTTATGTAGTATCTCTGTCCAGCAGAACGATTGTATACAAAGGAATGTTTCTGGTCGGACAGTTGAGAACCTTTTTTACCGACCTTCAGGATGAAGATTATGAATCGGCAATTGCGATTGTACATTCAAGATTCAGTACAAATACAAATCCAAGCTGGATGAGAGCACATCCAAACAGACTTCTGGTACATAACGGGGAAATAAATACCATTCGTGGAAATGTAGATAAAATGATTGCAAGAGAGGAAACCATGCATACCTCCTGTCTTGCAGATGAAATAAATAAAGTAATTCCAGTGATTAATTCAGAGGGTTCCGATTCGGCAATGCTTGATAATATGCTGGAATTTATGGTAATGAGTGGAATGGACCTGCCGCTTGCGGTCATGATAGCGATACCGGAGCCATGGGATAACAATCAGACAATCAGTCAGACAAAGAGAGATTTCTATCAGTATTATGCTACCATGATGGAGCCGTGGGACGGCCCTGCTTCCATTCTTTTTTCTGACGGAGATATTATGGGCGCAGTGCTTGACAGAAACGGACTTCGGCCTTCCCGCTATATGATTACCACAGATAATAAGCTGATTCTTTCCTCAGAGGTGGGAGTGCTGGATATAGAACCTTCCAAAATTGTAGTAAAGGAAAGGTTGCGTCCGGGCAAAATGCTGCTGGTAGATACGATAAAGGGCAGGGTGGTAGATGACGATGAATTAAAAGAAACCTATGCCAGAAGGCAGCCTTATGGAGAATGGCTGGATGCAAATATTGTAAAGCTGCAGGAATTGAAAATACCAAATAAAAAAGTAGAAGAGTATACAAAGGAAGAACGCCAGAAGCTTCAGAAATCCTTTGGATATACCTATGAAGATGTCAAGACCAGTATTCTGCCTATGGCGCTTACTGGTACGGAGCAGATTTCCGCGATGGGCAACGATTCTCCTCTGGCAGTTCTTTCTACCAGAAATCAGCCATTGTTTAATTATTTTAAACAGCTTTTTGCGCAGGTGACAAATCCCCCGATTGATGCCATTCGGGAAGAGGTAGTTACTTCCACCACGGTCTATGTGGGCTCTGAGGGAAATATTCTGGAAGAATCTCCGGATAACTGCAAAACTTTGAGAGTAAATAATCCGATTCTTACAAGTACTGACCTGCTGAAAATCAGGAATATGAAGGTAGAAGGTTTTAAAACAGCGGTGATACCGATTATTTATTATAAAAATACTTCCTTGAAAAAGGCAATTGACCATGTATTTCTGGAGGCGGACAGAGCACATAAAGACGGTGCCAATATTCTGATTCTTTCAGACAGAGGAGTAGATGAGAATCATGTGGCGATTCCTTCACTTCTGGCAGTATCAGCGCTTCATCAGCATCTTGTAGTGACAAAAAAGAGAACCTCACTGGCAATTATTCTGGAAAGCGGAGAACCAAGAGAAGTACACCATTTTGCAACCCTTCTTGGATATGGTGCATGTGCAATTAATCCATATCTCGCACAGGAATCCATACGGGAATTGATTGATGAAAACCTTCTGGATAAGGATTACTATGCAGCAGTCAACGATTATAACTCTGCAGTGCTTCACGGGATTGTAAAAATTGCTTCCAAAATGGGAATTTCTACCATTCAATCCTATCAGGGTGCACAGATTTTTGAGGCAATTGGTATTGATAAAGAAGTAATCGATACTTATTTTACCAATACGGTAAGTCGTGTCGGAGGTATCTCTCTGAAGGATATTGAAAGTGATGTAAATACCCTTCACTCAAAGGCATTTGACCCTCTTGACCTTGGCATGGATTATACACTTGACAGTGAAGGAACGCATAAATTTCGAAGTGGCAAAACAGAGCATCTGTATAATCCGAAAACCATTCATCTGCTTCAGGAGTCTACACGGACAGGAAACTATGAATTGTTTAAGGAATACACAAAAGAAGTGGATGCAGAAGGACAGAATCTGAATTTAAGAGGACTGATGGATTTTTGCTATCCGAAAAAATCGATTCCGATTGAACAGGTGGAAAGCGTGGATTCCATTGTAAAACGCTTTAAGACAGGAGCCATGTCCTATGGTTCTATTTCGCAGGAGGCGCATGAAACACTTGCCATTGCGATGAACACGCTTCAGGGACGCTCAAACAGCGGGGAAGGCGGTGAGTCAATTGAAAGGCTTACTGTTTCAAATGGAGTAAATAAATGCTCTGCGATTAAACAGGTAGCTTCGGGGCGTTTTGGCGTTACCTCAAGATATCTGGTCAGTGCAAATGAAATCCAGATTAAAATGGCACAGGGCGCAAAGCCGGGCGAAGGCGGACATCTGCCGGGCAAAAAGGTTTACCCATGGATAGCAAAGACCAGACATTCCACTCCGGGCGTCAGTCTGATTTCACCACCGCCTCATCATGATATTTATTCGATAGAGGACCTTGCACAGTTGATTTATGATTTGAAAAATTCCAATAAAAAGGCAAGAATTTCTGTCAAGCTTGTATCGGAGGCTGGCGTAGGAACAGTTGCTGCGGGTGTTGCAAAAGCGGGAGCACAGGTGATACTGATTTCCGGTTATGACGGTGGCACAGGTGCGGCGCCGAGAAATTCCATTTATAATGCCGGTCTTCCATGGGAGCTTGGTCTGGCAGAAGCACATCAGACATTGATTATAAATGATTTAAGAAATAAAGTGATTCTTGAAACAGACGGAAAGCTGATGAGTGGTCGGGATGTGGTGATTGCCGCAATGCTTGGTGCGGAAGAATTTGGGTTTGCCACTGCTCCGCTTGTCACTATGGGCTGTGTAATGATGAGGGTATGCAATCTTGATACCTGTCCGGTCGGTGTTGCCACGCAGAATCCTGAGCTTCGAAAGAAATTCAGAGGAAAACCGGAATATGTTATAAACTTTATGAGATTTATTGCACAAGAAGTAAGGGAATATATGGCAGAGCTTGGAGTGAAAACGCTGGATGAGCTTGTCGGACGTGCGGATTTGCTGAAAAGAAGAGAGGATATACAGGGACGTGCCGCAAACGTAGATTTATCGAAGATTTTAAATATTGATTTCTGCAGGGAAAAAATGAAGTACAGAGATAAAAATCTCTATAACTTTGAACTTGAAAAAACACTGGATGAAAAAGTGCTGGTAAAGAAATTTGCAAAGGCGCTGGAAGATGGACAGAAGAGGAGTATTGAAGTCGATGTGACCAATACGGACAGAGCTTTTGGAACGATTTTCGGTTCTGAAATTACGGCAAAATATCCGGAAGGACTGGAAGAGGATACCTTTACGGTAAAATGTCACGGTGCAGGTGGACAGAGCTTTGGAGCCTTTATTCCGAAAGGTCTGACATTGGAGCTTATCGGAGAAAGCAATGATTATTTCGGCAAGGGGCTTTCGGGAGGAAAACTGATTGTATATCCTCCAAAGGGTTCCAACTTTAAAGAGAGTGAAAATATTATTATTGGAAATGTGGCACTTTATGGTGCAACAAGCGGAAAGGCATTTATAAACGGCGTGGCAGGAGAACGTTTCTGTGTGCGCAATTCCGGTGCTACTGCGGTGGTAGAAGGGGTAGGCGAGCATGGATGTGAATATATGACCGGTGGCTGTGTGGTTATACTTGGCAGTGTTGGAAAGAATTTTGCAGCAGGAATGAGCGGAGGTATCGCATATGTGCTTGATGAAGGCAGGAGCCTTTATACGAAGGTAAATAAAGAGCTTGTGTTTATGAAAGAGGTAACAGATAAGTATGATGTCTTACAGTTAAAAACAATGATTCAGGAACACGTGGCATATACAAATTCTGCAAGAGGAAAAGAGGTTCTTGATCATTTCGGTGAATATCTTCCAAAATTTAAAAAGATTATTTCTTATGATTATGCGGCAATGTTAAAGAAGATTGTCCAGATGGAAGAAAAGGGACTGAGCAGCGAGCAGGCAAAAATAGAAGCATTTTATGCAATTGCAAAATAAGGAGGAAAAACATGGGAAAGCCAACTGGATTTTTAGAATACGAGCGCGAAACAAGCACGGCAGTTTCGCCGTTAGAGAGAATCAAAAACTTTAAGGAATTCCATACTCCTTTATCAATGGAAGAGCAGCAGACACAGGCGGCAAGATGTATGGAATGTGGTGTGCCGTTCTGTCAGGCGGGGCTTATGCTGCCGGGCGGCGCATCAGGCTGTCCGTTAAACAACCTTGTTCCGGAATGGAATGACCTTGTCTATCATGGAAACTGGGAAGAGGCGTATTACAGGCTGAAAAAGACAAATAATTTTCCTGAATTTACTTCGAGAGTCTGTCCGGCGCTCTGTGAGGCGGCATGTACCTGTGGATTAAACGGAGATGCTGTGACAACAAAGGAAAACGAGCATGGGATTATTGAAAATGCCTATGAAAAGGGTTATGCCAGAGCACACGCGCCAAAGGTAAGAACAGGAAAGAAGATTGCCGTGATAGGCTCCGGTCCGTCAGGACTGGCAGCGGCAGATACTTTAAACAGAAGAGGACACAGCGTAACTGTGTATGAGCGTTCAGACAGAATCGGGGGGCTTCTGATGTATGGGATTCCAAATATGAAGCTGGAAAAATGGGTGATTGACAGAAAAGCGGCGATTATGAAAGAGGAAGGCGTCGAGTTTATTACTGGTGCAAATGTGGGAGAAGAGGTAAAAGCAGCCGATATTTTGAAAAATTATGACAAGGTAATTCTTGCCTGCGGTGCCTCGAATCCGAGAGATATCAAGGCAACCGGAAGAGAAGCAAAGGGAATTTACTTTGCGGTTGATTTTCTGAAGTCAACGACAAAAGCACTTCTGGACAATGGCTTAAAAGAGGGAAGCTATATTTCTGCAAAGGGAAAAAAGGTAATGGTAATCGGTGGAGGAGATACGGGAAATGACTGTGTAGGAACGTCTATCAGGCATGGATGCGCAAGTATTATACAGGTAGAGATGATGCCAAAACCGCCGGTACAGCGTTTGGAGAGTAATCCTTGGCCACAATGGCCAAGAGTGTTAAAGACAGACTACGGTCAGGAGGAGGCAATCTCAAAGTTTGGTCATGACCCGAGAGTTTATCAGACCACTGTAAAAGAATTTATTGCGGATAAAAAGGGAAATCTTGTAAAGGTAAAACTTGTAAAGCTGGAATCTAAAAAAGAGGAAGCAACAGGAAGGATGACAATGGCAGAGATTGCGGGCAGCGAATATGTGGTGGACTGTGATATGGTGCTGATTGCAGCAGGATTTCTGGGAAGTCAGGAGTATGTGACAAAGGCATTTGGAGTTCAGACAAATGAGCGTTCCAATGTAAAAACAGATGCGGGAAAATATGAAACAAATGTAAAAAATGTATTTACAGCAGGGGATATGCACAGAGGGCAGTCGCTGGTTGTATGGGCGATTAAGGAAGGAAGAGAAGCGGCAAAGGCGGTAGATGAAAGCCTGATGGGATATACAAATATTGTATAAACATATATGCCTGAATAACAGTATTTTTATTAAGAAAGAATTCTTTTGAAAAGACAGGATAAAATTTAAACATTTCTCCTGTCTTTTTTCTGTTTTGCAGGAAATTATATGTAAATTTTCTATAAATTTCCCTTTTTTAAT
>CAJUDQ010000014.1:28836-81748 GCA_910585215.1 uncultured Lachnospiraceae bacterium
GACAGATTTACAAAGATATATTAAACTTAAAACATTAGCTTATCCGACAGTCAGCGCAGCAGCTTTTGGCTGTTCTTACAATACGCTGGCTGCATGGTTGTAAGTAAAAAGTATAACAGGATGGAGAAATACATAATGTATAAAAAACGGTCAAGCAGTTGGATGAAGCATCTTGATTTTATTATTCAGGATGTTTTCTGTATACAAATCGCGCTTTTTGTAGCGTATATTTTTCGCAACGGACTGAGAAATCCTTTTTCAGAAACAATCTATCAACAGATGATGGTGATTGTTGCCATCACGGATATTGTGATTGTTTTTTTTGCGCAAAGTTATAAGGGTATTTTAAGAAGAGGATATTTTAAGGAATTTAAAGAGACAATCTATCATGTTTCCCTGACAATTACAGGTTTTATTCTGTTTAGTTTTATTACAAAAACAGGAGAGCAGTACTCCCGAATGATTGTAATATTGATGTGGGAAATATCGATTATTTTATGTTATATTACAAGAATATACAGAAAAAGGATAATCAAACAGCGGGCACTTGCCAGCGGCAAAGGCAGAAAGTCCATGATTGTGATTATTGACAGGGAAAGTGCAGGGAAATTTGTCAGCCGGATATGCAGAAATAATTTCGATGACAGGCAGTTAAATGGAATTATTATTCTGGATGAAGATATGACAGGAACAAAGATATGTGAAATTCCTGTGGTGGCGTCAAAAGAAACAGCAGTAGCTTATATGTGCCAGAACTGGGTAGATGAAGTCATTACTGCCTATCATGATAATCAGGAGGAACTCAGTCCTATACTGGAGGACTGCAGGGAAATGGGAATTACAGTACATACGGCGATTATGGAATGTGGTCTTGACAGTGGAAAAAAGAAGATAGAAAATGTATGCGGCTATACGGCTGTGACAAGCTATGTGTCCGCCTCAAGCAACCGGCAGATTTTTGTAAAGCGTGTTATGGACATCTGCGGTGGGGTTGCAGGATGTCTGATTACACTGGTGTTATGTATTTTTGTGGCTCCGGCTATCTTTATTTGTTCTCCGGGACCGATTTTTTTTTCACAGACAAGAGTTGGAAAAAATGGAAAGCTGTTTAAGATTTATAAATTTCGAAGCATGTATATGGATGCGGAAGAAAGAAAAAAAGAGCTGATGGAAAATAATAAAATAAAATCGGGAATGATGTTTAAAATGGATAATGACCCGAGAATTATCAAAGGAATCGGCCATTTTATCAGAAAAACTTCGATTGATGAATTTCCTCAGTTTTTTAATGTATTAAAGGGAGATATGAGTCTGGTAGGGACAAGACCTCCGACGATTGATGAATGGGAGAAGTACAATAAACATCACAGAAGAAGAATGGCGATTAAACCGGGACTTACAGGCATGTGGCAGGTAAGCGGAAGAAGCGAAATTACTGATTTTGACGAGGTGGTTGCGCTGGATACCAAGTATATTACAGAATGGAATATAGGGCTGGATATAAAAATATTGTTTAAAACAGTTGCTATTTTGTTTACAGGAAAAGGTTCACAATAATGTGAACCTTTTTATAAATTATACATATTTGTATTTGAGCGTTTTAAAAAGTTTTTAATTGCAAAGAAAAATGGAAAGACAATAATACATGTACATACAATACACAAAATGATTATCCTGTATGTCAGATGATTTTTCATGTTATATATGTCAGAAATATCAGTGGTAGTAATAAAAATATAAGTTTCATTCAATAAAGTTAAAGAAGATACAGCTTTGATATAATGAGAATTTGTATTTTCATATTCCTCAAGGTAACATTTTTCATCGCAATGTTTTTGAAGCAGCAAGATATCCATACTGTCTGCGGTTTGATATGTACCAGCAACCAATTGTAAATATAAAAGTGAAAAAATATGAAAAAAGGGTTGACAAACAAGGCTTAAAGAGTTAATATAAGGTGTACATAAAATAAAGGTTTGCCTAACAGGCAATGAATATTTAATTATATGGAGGTATTTTAATTATGAAGAAGAAATTTTTCGCAGTAGCTTTAGCTACAACTATGGCTCTTTCTACAGCTATGACTGCATTTGCAGTAGATGTAAAGGATACTATTTCAGGTGACCTTACTGTTACAGGCTTTTTTAATGAAAAGACAGATGCAGTTGCATTGAAATCTGGTGACAGCTATACTTTTAAGTTTAACAATAAGAGCAATGGTACAAATAACTATGAAAATTATGTAATGGCAGTAACTGGTGCAATTGGTGATGCGTATACTGGAGCAGATCAGGAAGTTTTGATTGTCAGAGCTGACAATTGGGGCTGGGGCGGAGGAATGAGTGATTTTGTTGCTCCTGATGCTAAAGAAGGAAATAAGCTTGCTTTTGAGACTAATGTTGAAGACTGGGATGCATGGAAAGCAGCAGCACAGGCTGGTTTTGCTTGTGAAGTAACAATTAAGAGAGATGGAAATACTCTTACATATGATGCTAAAACAGGTGATTCTACTTTTAAAACAACAGCAACATCAGGAAAAGATCTTCCAGAAACATGTTATGTATTCTTTACAGGTGAGAATTGTAACTTAACAGGATTTACAACAACAAAAGCAGGTGGTTCAAGTACTCCAGAACCAGATTCAACGCCATCTACAGACCCAACAAAAGGTCCTGATGCTCCTACAACAAAGGCTCCAGCAGCAACAACAGCAGGCAAGACAACACCTAAGACAGGTGATGTAGCTCCAGTTGCAGCTTTGGCAGCAGTTGCAGTAGTTGCATGTGCAGCAGTAGTTGTTTCAAAGAAGAAAGTTACAGAATAATTTCAGATAATTATAATATGTAATATTAAGAAGCACTTTCTAATGGAGAGTGCTTCTTTTTGCAAAATGTAGTTTTCCGGATTTTTAAAGCATTTCGGAAATTATCATAGCTGTATAAGAATCTATTCCTATTGCTTTTTTTGTCTCTTTATGTTATTATATATCAATATTGTTTCTAAAAAGTGAAAAAATCAAAAAAATTCATAGTTTGTTTTTATTTTCATGAACTTGAGATGAAAAAAATAAAAAAATTTGGCAGGCTTTTTTATGAGTTATCTATATTTTATAGTTAGAAACAGCAAAAATTAAGAAAATAAACAGCAAAAGAGTCAAAAAATTATGAAAATCGCAAGCATTTTCCCTCAAAAATTAAAAATTCATTTATGGATAAAAATATACAGTATTGTTTTTATGTCAATGATTCTTCTTGTATTAGTTCTTGTGAAAATCTGGCAGTACAATAATATTAATTATTTATTTGGCAAAGAAAAAGCAATGGCTGTTGAGCATCAAAAATATGTTTCTGAAGCATTGTATAATGTTTTGTCCTTCAATACTATCCTGAAAGGTGATAAAGAAGCCTTAGCTGGTCAGCTAAAAAAAACTGTAGATACGGCTTATTATTATAAATTGGGTGATTTTGTTCTGTTTGATAAAGAAGATGTGTTGCTTTGCAGCTATCAGGAGCCTGATGATATAGACAGACAACTTTTGTCGCAGGAACCATTTGAGGAGGAATGTCATGTTGAAAAATACAAATACAAAAAAAGTTATTATATGAAAACTATCTCCGAATTAATAATACAAGACAGTTCCTATTTTCTTATTACAACATCTGATATTTCTGATATATACAGTTATCAGAACACTCTTATCTACTGGGCAGTTCTTGTCTGCGGCATAGGAGGAATGATGATAGCGCTGATATTTCTGGGAGTTTTTAAGATTTCTTTTCGTCCGCTGTCGGATATCAGCGAAAATGTCAAAGTTATTGCTTCTGGAAAGTATGACAGACGGGTCAGTGTTAAGAGGAGGGATGAATTGGGAGAACTTGCCTGTAGTGTAAATGATATGGCACAGGCGGTTGAAGACAATGTGAAATCTCTTCAGACACTGGCAGATGAACAAAAGCGCTTTATTGATAATCTTACCCATGAAATGAAAACACCATTAACTTCCATTATATCTTTTGCAGATATTATTCAGATAGATGGAAATATTACATTGGAAAAAGCAGTTGGACATGCAAGAGTAATTGCAAAAGAAGGAAGAAGACTGAATCTTATCTCACAAAAATTAATGGATTTTATTCATATTGAAAAAATAAGTGAAGAAGATAAAACAGAAATATCAGTAAAATCTCTTATCGAAGATATTAGTATTGCCATGAAACCAATGCTTGAAAAGAAAAATATTTGTCTGAAAAAAGAAATACAAGATTATACTTTGAAAATAGATTATGAATTATTTAAAACCATGATATGCAATTATATAGACAATGCTGTGAAGGCATCACAGGAAAACGGAGTTATTGAAATCAGTGCATATCAGGAAAAGGAAAACAGGATTTTAAAAATCAGAGATTATGGGATAGGGATTCCGGAGGAAGAAATCAGTAAAATAGAAGAGCCTTTTTATATGGTAGATAAATCCAGAAGTCGAAAAGCGGGAGGGGCAGGGCTTGGAATGGCATTGTGTAAAAAAATTGCGCTGGCACATGATGGACAGGTTTATATTACAAGCAGAATTGATGAGGGTACAGAAATAGAAATTGTGTTTTGCCAGAGGGAAAAAGATTTTGATATAGCTGTTGACGTTCCATAGAAAATATGATAGAATAAGTGAAATTTATGGAGTTTACATAAATTTATCATGATTCAATAATATTGTGAAGAGGAGGCATTTTTAAACATGAGAAAGAAATTATTGGTAGCTGCCGGAGCAGCGGTACTTGCTCTGGGTATGAGCGTTTCCGCAATGGCAGATGTAGTAACATCAGATAAAGACTATGGTGCAGAAGGTTCAGCTACAAATTCACCTGGATGGAATTCAGCTGCAAATGGACAGTTTGCTATTCAGGATAACAAAAAAGCAGTATTCAAGTTTGATTCCAAGAGCAGTGATACTTCTAACGCTGCATTTGGATGGGTAGCAGAGATTACAGACGGTACAAGTTATTTTACTGTAACACAGGGAGCTACTGCATGGCTTGCTCCTGATACTGCTGAATGGAAAACATCAGGAAAGAACAATTTTGAAATTAAAAAGAGCTGGGAAGACGATGCTGCATATGCTACTGCTGTAGCAGATGTAAAAAATGTTGAATTAACAGTAACAAGAGCTGGAAAACAGGTGATTTTCAATTCAAAAGCAACAGGTTCTGACGGAGTAGAATATACCATGACTGTTACAGGTGTATTTGATTCAGCGCTGGCAGATACTTTGAATATTCAGCTTGGTTCTGACCATGGTTCCATGGTTCTTTACAGTGTAAAATATGAAGACGCTGGTGAAGTGGGTACCCCTCCTCCAACATCAGCTCCAAAGGAAACTATCACTGCAAAGCCAAACCTGAACAACAAAGCCGGAGTTGCAAGCAACAGCTCATCAGACGAAGAAGATTCTTCCAATACAGGCATTATTATCGGAGTAGTAGTGGCAGTTCTGGTAGTAGCAGTTGTTGTTGGAGTAGTAGTAGCAACAAAGAAAAAATCAAATTAATCATTAAAAATACTATTGAAGATATGATAAAGAAGGAAGATGTGAGTTTTTCACATCTTCTTTTTTCGTAGTTTATAATTATTTTCATGTATTCCATGATAAAATTTTTTGAAATACTACTTTCGAAAATTTTTATTATTTATCTCTGGTCTGGGCATATTGCACAAAAAAAGAAAAATTAAAAATTGAAAGATGAAAGAAAAAATATACGTTTTCATTAGGAATTGTGCCTCTATTTGTGAAATGATATTTTATTTTTTTGAAAATTCAGAAAATATTCATTGTAAAATTTCAACAAAAAAACCAAGATATCACATTGACATATATGGCAAAAGTGTATATAATATGAACATAGTATAAGTGCGGCTAGACATATCTTTTTGGGTTTTTAGTGAAAAATAACCAAAAAAGAGAGTTTATTGTGCTTAAAAAATAAATATAAGAGGAGGCATGTTTTATGAAATGTCGAGGCCTGACAAGGGTTGTGGCTTTAGCCACCGTTGTTTCCATGATGTCTGTAGAACTATCTGTGAGTGCTACATCAGATATTAACACAGGCACAGCTGCAGAGGGAACAACGGACACCACAGCGGAATCAGACGGGACAGAAGAGGCGACTTCGACAAATGCTGAGACTACGGCAACGGATGCCGGTACATCAGCAGGTAAAGAAGACAATACGACTGTCGGAAATGAAAGACTTGAACACAATTATGCGGTAGTCAGCAAAGGCTATAAATATCCAGTTTATACTGGAAGCTCAATTGTGTATTCTGCTCAAGATACCTTTGACGCGGAAACAAGTACAGCACTGCTGGTCACTGATAAGAGTAAGACACATGACTATGGTGAAGCAGTAGTGGAACTGGGATTAAATGATGAAGGAGAAGAGCTTCCAGGCAAAAAAGCCACATTTAAGCTGAATGTTGAGAAAGCAGGCGTATATGCAGTTGCATTTGACTACATTACAAATGACGAAGATTCTATCCTTGTCCCGGAACTTTCATTTTCATTAAACGGCGAAATTCCGTTTTTTGAATGTAACAGACTGATTTATGAAAACTGCTGGACACCTGAGATTGATTCGGATACCAACAAGCCGGTAGAGCTTAAGGACCGTTATGGCAATCAGATTGTTGCCAGTCCAGTAAAGGTAATGAAATGGCAGAAAAAGTATGTGATGGATGCCAGCTATAGATATTCTACTCCGCTGCTTTTGCAGTTAGAGGAAGGAGAGAATGTAATTGAGCTTACATTGACAGAGGGCTCACTTATGGTTGGAAATATCTATCTGGATGCCGGACCGAAATATGAAGAGGTAAAAACTTCCAATTCGGCGGAAGGAAACAGCGATGTGATTACAGCACAGGGAGAAGATTCTCTATACAAAAATGATTCTTCCATCCGTGCAACCTGTGAGTATGACCCGGGTCTTGCTCCATATGATGCAAAAAAGAAGGTATTAAACATGATTGATGATGCCTCCTTTATAGATGCAGGACAGAGCCTTACATATTCGTTTGATGTAGAAGAAGCTGGATATTATTATTTGGCTTTTAATTATCGTCAGACAGGCAGAATTGATATGCCGGTATTTATGGATATTGTTATAGATAAGCAGCTGTTTATAACAGATGATCCAAAATCAGCAACAAATGACAGACTTACTTCTTATCCATTTGACTATGTAAAATCATTTAAAAATATGACAGTTACAGATGCAGATGGAAAGAAAATGGCAATTTATTTTGAAGCTGGAACGCATACCATTACAACTACTATTTCAAATGATCATATAAAGTCCACACTTCAAGTAATCGACCAGGTTATGAGTGAAATCAATGATTTGTCTTTGGAAATTTCGAGAGTATCAAGTACAAGTGATAAATACAGAGATATTAAAATTACAGATTATGTGCCTGATATTGAAAAAAGACTTGCAAGATGGATTGATTCTTTAAAAAAGCAGTACGATGAACTTGCAAAATATTCTACTGAAGACGGGAATATTGGTGCACTTTCTGCACTGAATCTTGCAGTTGAAAAACTGGAAAGTCTTGCAGAAGAACCAAACAAGATTCCATACAGAATCAAGGAGCTCAGCACAAGCTCAAGTTCTGCAAACCAATATCTTGCAAACCTGATTACAGATTTAACCAAAAATTCTATTTCTTTTGACAGAATTTATTTATATCAGGAAGGAAAAGAGCTTCCGGGCAAGGCAAGTATTTTTTCCAAGATATGGGGTTCTATTTTAAGATTTTTATCTTCGTTTGACAGCCAGTCCTATTCGGTTGACAATTCAGATGATTCACATCTTCAGGTATGGATTAACAGACCTAGACAGTATCTTGAGATTATTCAAAGAATGATAGATACAGACTTTACTGCAAAAACCGGTATTCAGGTAGATTTGTCAATTATGCCGGATGCACAGAAACTGATTTTGTCCAATGCCGCGGGAACATCGCCAGATGTGGCACAGGCGGTGGATTATGCGCTACCAATTGAATTTGCACTGCGTGATGCTGCCGTTGATTTGACAAAGTTCAGTGGAGCAAAGGAATTAATGGAATTATTCCCTGCAGGACTTTTTGTACCATCAACAATGAATAACGGAATTTATTCAATTCCAGAAACCTTCTATTTCTGGGTACTGTTCTATAGAACAGATGTACTTACAAAACTGGATATTGAAATTCCAGATACTATGGACGATGTGGAAGAGCTTCTTCCAGAATTAAAGAACAGAGGACTTGACTTCTACTATCCGACAGCAGGTACAACAGGACAGAGAACTTTTGCAATGACTACGCCGCTTCTTTATCAAAATGGAGCTTCTCTCTATGATACAATGGCAGGAGATACCACTCTTGATTCAGACAAGGCAATTGAAGGACTTACACGACTGACAGAGCTGTTTACAATTTATGATTTGCCGCCGGAAATCACAAATTTCTATCAGCATTTTAGAAATGGAGATATTCCAATTGGTGTTGCAGATTACTTTATGTACAGCCAGTTAATCAATGCAGCTCCTGAAATTGAAAATTCATGGGGAATTTCACTGGTTCCTGGATTGGAAAACAATGAGGGTGTGGTTCAGCGTCAGACAGCGGGAGCAGCACAGTCTTCCATGATTCTTAAAACAAAGAGAGAGGCAAAGGTAGCCAGCAACAACGGTGATATGGACAGAGATGAAGCCGCATGGGAATACCTGAAATGGTGGATGTCCACAGAGACACAGGTTGAATTTGGTATTACGCTTCAGACAACATATGGTCAGGAATATATCTGGAACTCGGCAAATATGGATGCGTTCGCAAGTCTTCCTTGGAAGAGCCGTGACAAACAGACAATTCTTACACAGATGGAGAATATTCAGGAGACCCCTCGTATTCCGGGTACCTACATGCTGGAAAGAGAATTGAGTAATGTTTATGTTGAGGTTGTAATGAACGGCGGTATTCTTCGAACGGAACTGGATGGCGCGATTAAGCGTATCGACAGAGAAACCGAACGAAAGCTGAAAGAATTTGGTTATATGAATTCTTCGGGAGAATCAGTAAAAGACTATATTGTACCGAGCGTTAAAAACGTAAAAGATATCATTAGTCAACTGGATTAAGAAGGAAAAGGAGGATTTATAAAATGAAAACTGGTAAGAAATATCCCTTTTTGTTCCTGCTTCCATACGTGTTAATTTTTACGGTATTTATTATCCTGCCAATTATTGTAGCAATAGGATTGTCCTTTACAGATTTTAATACAGTACAGTCTCCAAATTTTGTAGGCTTTAACAACTATATTAATCTGGCTACACAGGATTCGATTTTTATGCAGTATGTACTGCCAAACACAGTTACATTCTCGCTGATTGTTGGTCCGGGCGGTTATTGTCTGTCATTCCTGCTTGCTTGGGCGATTGCTCAGCTTACAAGAGTACCGAGAATGATACTGGCACTTATTTTCTATTCACCTTCACTGACAGCCGGTGTTGCCATGAACGTGCTTTGGAAAATTATCTTCTCAGGTGATGCTACAGGTTATGCAAACTCAATTGCAATTAATCTTGGTATTCAGACAGAACCAATTGCATGGTTGATTTCATACCTGCTTCCAATTATGATTATTATCGGTTTATGGAGCAGTGCAGGTGTTGGATTCCTTGCCATGCTGGCAGGTATTATGAATGCAGATGAAGAGCTATATGAAGCCGGAGCAATTGATGGAATAAAGAACAGATTCCAGCAGATGATTTATATTACAATACCAACAATGAAAGCACAGATGTTATTTGGTGCCGTTATGGCAATCGTAAATACATTTAATAACGGTGCAATCGGTGTTCAGCTTTCAGGCTCAAACCCGACGCCGGGATATGCAGGACAGTTAATTGTAAACCATATCGATGACTACGGATTTATCCGTTATGAGATGGGTTATGCAGCAGCAGTATCAGTAGTACTTCTTCTGATTATTTCACTGTTCTCAGCAGTAGCAAGTTCATTGTTTACAGAGAAAGAGTAGAAAGGAGAGCGAAGAAATGGCCGGATATAAAGGAAATGGTATCAACCCTTCAGGGTTTGACCGTGGTCAGATAAAAATCTATATAATTTTAATACCTTTGGCAGTGTTTATGCTCTTCCCAATCGTATTTATTTTCTGTCACGCATTTAAGCCGCCAGCAGAGTTATTTGCATTCCCGCCAAGGTTCTATGTTGTCAGCCCGACACTGGATAACTTTTCGGAATTGTTCAAATCAGCGCGTAATGCTGGTGTACCATTGAGCAGATATGTAATGAACAGCTTGTTTGTTACTGTTATTGTCTGCATTGCAAATATTATTATGTCAACTATGGCAGCATTTGCATTATCAAAGATGAAGTTTAAAACAAGAGGTCTTATTTTTACAATCAACCAGAAGGCAATGATGTTCGTGCCTGCAGCCGTATTGATTCCTCGTTACCTGATTATGAATGGAATGGGAGTTTTAAATACTTATTGGGCACATATTCTTCCGCTGATTGCGATGCCTGTCAGTCTGTTCCTGATTAAACAGTTCGTTGACGGTGTGCCAGATGCATTGATTGAAGCTGCATCGATTGACGGTGCCACACCATTCAGAATTTATTGGACAGTAATTTTGCCGCTTGTCAAACCGGCGATTGCAACAGGTGTCATTCTTGCATTCAATCAGGTATGGCCGTATGTTGACAGTTCAAATAACTTTATCAATACAGATAGCATGAAGACGCTTGCGTTTTATATGACCACTCTTGCCAATGCGAACAATGCTGTTCAAGGTCAAGGTGTAGCAGCGGCAGCCTCCTTAATCATGTTTATACCTCAGTTAATTTTATTCATCTTCTGTCAGAAAGACGTTATGAATACAATGGCAAGTTCAGGTATTAAATAGTATATGAGAATGATTGAAATATTATAAGGAGGTCAATATGAAGAGATTTTATAAACGCGCCATAGCACTTCTGTTTGCGGTACTGTTTTTTATCAGCAGTATTACAGAGCCGGTAGTTACTTACGCAAAAGTACCGTACATTACATATACACAGAATGGCTATGGAGAATTAGTAGAAACACAGACGGCATATACGCCGTATACAACTATTACAAAAATTCAGTCTGATATTGAAGGCGAAGATGACTTTGAATTTAATAAACCTGAAGATATCAAGATTGACAGCGAAGGAAATATTTATACAGCAGATACGGGAAATCACAGAATCGTAGTGAGTGATATCAACGGAAATCTGATTCGTATTATTGGCGAAGAAGATATGAAAGACCCGACAGGTGTGTTTGTCTGGGAAAATGATGAAGGAGAAAAGCTTCTCTATGTAGCTGACCAGCAGTATGCCGGCAGACGTGAAGGTGCAATCCTTGTATATGATATGGAAGGCAATCTTGTTACTACTTATGGAAAGCCTAATGATGTATTATATGGTACTGCAAGCTTTGTACCACAGAAGCTGGTGGTAGACAAGGGAGGAAATATGTATATTTCATCCGTTGGTAATACAAATGGTGTTGTTCAGATTTCACCAAAAAATGGCGGAACATTCCTTGGATATTTTGCAACCAATACTGCCACAGTCACACTTACCACACTTTTTCTGAATCTGGTGCTGTCAGATGCACAGAGAGCAAAAAGACAGATTGCACCGGCAGGTACTACCAATATCGGAATTGATGACAAGGGACTTATTTACACTGTAACATCAAACATATCAACTGCTTTTCCAGTGAAAAAGCTGAATATTGCAGGTGGAAATCTTCTGGAATGTGATATTTATCCGTTAAACAGTGTTGCAGTCAGTGTAGGAAAGCATAAGAGTATCTTTGTAGGTACATCAGACGGTTATATTTATGAATATACAAGTGAGGGTTCACTTTTGTTTACCTTCGGTGCAAAAGATGAGACATCTGCATACAGAATCGGTCTTTTCCAAAGTCTTGCAGCAGTAGAAGTTGATTTCAGAGATTATCTGTATGTTCTGGATACAACAGGCAGTACCATTCATATTTTCAGACCAACAGAGTTTACAAATCTGGTACATGATTCTCTTGATTACTTTGAAGAGGGTAAATATGAGGAAAGCAGAGAGCCTCTGGAACAGGTTATTCAGATGAACGGACTTTTTGATTACGCAAATATGGCTATGGGCCGTGCGTTGTTCAATGAAGCTGAATATGAGGAATCACTGAAGTTTTACAGACTTGCAAAAGAGAAGGAAGGATATTCTGATGCATACTGGGAAATCAGAAATGTATGGCTGAACAACTATGTTATGCATGCGATTATCGTGATTGCTTTGCTGGTAATTGTCTACAAGGTTTTGAAGAAACTGGATAAGAAAAAAGGAATTTTCAATCCTGTACGGAATGCTACAAAAAATCTGAGAAGTAAAATGCTGTATCGGCAGATATTCTATGGATTTAAGTATATGAGACATCCGTTTGACGGAACTTATGGTGTAAAACGAGAAGGAATGTGTTCCTATGTAGCCACTGCAATCGTTGGAGTAGTTGGCATTGTATTTTATATTATTAACAGATATTTCTGCGGATTTCTGGTAAAATATGTCAGAGATGGAAGATACAATATTCCTACCGATATTCTGCAGATTGTAGTTGTATTAGTAGCAGCAGCCATTGTTACCTATCTTATTTGTACAATTAATGATGGTGAAGCCAGATTTAAGGAAATATTAGTAGGCTATGTTTATTCATTTATGCCATACATTGTAATCCAGCCATTTATCTATCTGTTTGGAATGGTGGTAACATATAATGAAATGTTTGTAATCGAATTTGCAAATATTATTATGTTTACATGGATTGTAATACTATT
The DNA here is from genome assembly GCA_910585215.1 of uncultured Lachnospiraceae bacterium. Taxonomy (GTDB): domain Bacteria; phylum Bacillota; class Clostridia; order Lachnospirales; family Lachnospiraceae; genus CAG-303. The sequence goes on from CAJUDQ010000014.1 coordinate 41,754, forward strand.
ATTCCTGTCTATTAAGGAACTTAATAATTATTCAGTAAAAGAAACGTTTAAGGTAATAGGACTGACAATATTTGCGGCATTTGTATTTGTATTAATGGCATTTGTTATTTATATTCTTTTTGCTCAGATAGTTGGATTCTTTACCTCATTCGGCGGAGAGGTGGTGAACCGAATTGGCGGCAAGTAAACTTAAAAGATTTCTCAGCGCTGCACTTGTATGTTTAATGCTTACACCAATTGTATCATTTGCCACAAATGATACCCCAGATGATACAAACGCAGAAGAGACGAATACAAATGATACAAAGGAAGAAGAGACAGGCAACAATACGGCACCTGGTGAACCAGTACCAGACGCAAACGGAATCTATAAAAAGAAAACCGGTGTAGAATTTATTGATAAAATAGGTTCGGCAATTCCAACAGATGGTATGACACTGGAAGCCGTTGAAGCGGCACTGGATTATCTGGTGGCTCCAACAGCAGAAAGAAAAAATCTTGCTTATGAAAAGGCTACCAAGGAGCCGGTGGCAGATTCCGAGCTGAAATCAGACAATATCTTTGATGCTTCAAAAACCATTGACGGGCATATGTATGTATGCGAAGCAGGAGATTATGAGCTGTATGTAGAGCAGGAAACATTATCAATTATTATCAGAAATAAGAAAACCGGCACATTGCTTCGGTCTACACTGGAAGATGAAGAGGCATATGTACGAAGCAGTCAGGTACCTGCATATAGCAGAATTACATCAGGAGTGACAATTATACCTGTAAAATATGATGCAGAGGTACAGTCACGTTCTGGTCAGTATGATAAAGAAAACTATTCTGCTTTTTCAAGAGATGCAACTATTACTTATGATAAGCTGGAGAATGGTTTCGTAGCTCACTTGGATTTTGATAATCATAAGGGAAGCAAAGACCTTATGGGTATGAATCTTCAGTTTGACCTTGAGGTAAAGCTGGATGAGACAGGGATTCATACAAGAATTCCAAAAGATTCTATTAATGAAAATTATGATAAAGACAAAACCTGTTTCTTAATGGGTGATGTTTATATTTTCCCTCTGCTTGGCTATACAGACAGAGGTGACACAGACGGTTATATGATTCTGCCAGATGCAAATGGCATTATTGTAAACTTTATGGATTACTATCAGGATGGAACACCAAAGTATAAGAGCCCGTTTAAAAGAAGAATTTATGGCAATGATTTAAGCTTTGACAGCACAGACGGTGGTGGTGATGAGAAGAAGCTGAGAGAAGATATGAACAGTGTGGAAAATATTATAGCTCCTTACTATGGTATGGTTCATGATTATTCTTTCTTCAATAACGGAAGCCATGAAAAAGATATTGCAGTGCTTGGTTTTGTGACAGAGGGCGAGTACAATGGTCAGGTGGTAGGAACCTTAAATGGTCAGGATAGCACATTTGAAAATTATGCATATTCTGCAATTGTTTATCGAAACACTTATCCAGAACCACTGGATAATAGTGGTATTGCTGCAATCACACAGGTGACAGATATTTTGACAGATGATGTTCAGGTTGACTTTTTGCTTGCAAGCGGCGAGGAAGCAAATTATTCCGGTCTTGCAAATGCCTGCAGAGAGCTGTTGATTGAAAAAGGAATTATTTCTACAAATGCAGATACAGATTATGATGTAAGGGTTGACTTTCTTGGTCTTGATAAGGAAAATTTCCTTCTGTTCAGAAGAAATGTAGTAGCTACTACAATCGACCAGATGAACGATATTCTTACAAAACTTCAGGAAAATGGTGTAAATAATATTTCTGCATTTTATGATGGCTGGCAGAAGGGCGGTATGTATAATCTTCCAAATACAGACTATAAGGTAGACGGAGATTTAGGCGGAAACAGCGGCATGAAAGATTTGCTGGAAAAATATAAAGATTCCGATATCAGTATTGCATTGCTTCAGGATATGATTAATATTAACGATGCCATTTCGAATTCAACTTTTACAGCATTAAAGACAGCCAGCAAGAGAACCTATTCTGCAACGGACAGATTTTTAAATGTATATAAGACGTTTAAACTGCTTACACCATCCAAGACAAACGAATATGTCAAGGAATTTGCAGGAAATCTGACAGATGGCGGTGTAGACAATGTTGCGCTTACCGGATTTTCAAATAATCTGCCAACCTATTCATTGAATGATGTGATACATTCCAGAAAGGACAGCATAGATTATTATACAAATGCGCTGGAGGAAGTAAGGAAAAACAATATCAATGTTGCGCTTGACCAGCCGTTCTCCTATCTGTGGAAGTATACTGACAAATATCTGAATATGCCAATCAGTTCTTCCATGTATGTATATGCAGCTGCAGAAATACCTTTTATGACCTCTGTGTTAAAGGGAAGCATGAAAATGTATTCTGAATATGTAAATTTTGAAGCAAACCAGACAGAGTTCTTCTTGAAGTTAATTGAAACAGGAGTATATCCTTCTTTCCTTTTGACTTATGAAAGTCCTACAGTGCTTCAGTATACAAATTCAAGCTGGAATTATTCTTCAGATTACAGACAGTATGTAGAAGTAATTGCAAGATTTAATGAAAGTCTGAAAGAGGTAAATGAAAAGACATCGGGTGCACAGATTATCAAACATGAGCAGAATTATGACGGCGTTACAGATTTGACAAAGGTAACTTACAGCAACGGAGCCATTATTTATGTAAACTTCTCGGAAAATACTGTTTCAGCTGATGGCGGAACTATCAACGGATTAGATTATAAAATCAAGTAAGGTAGGTGAAGAAGAATGTCAACTAAAACAGAAGAAATAAAAGAAGAAACAAAGCCTAAGAAGGAGAAGGCTCCAAAAGAGGAGAAAGGTGATTCCTCAAAGAAAAAGAAAACTTATACGGTAGAAGAGCTTCTGGGTCAGGGTGAACGGATGGAGCTGTTCGATGAGTACGGTAAAAAGAAAAAAATCAAAGTAAAAATTCAAGAGGGAAAGCTGAAAAAGCGTGAAAACAGAATGGGATATTTCTTTATTATTCCATATGTTGTAGGTGTATTGCTGTGTCTGGCATATCCACTGATTTTATCCGCAATTTATTCTTTTCACTTTGTACGGCTTTTACCAGGCGGCGGTACGGACCTTCAATTTAAAGGAATACAGAATTTTACAAGAGTTTTTGAAAAAAATATCACTCTCTCAACAGAGATGATGACATTAATTACAAAGCTGATACTGGGTGTTCCGCTTATTGTAGTACTCGCCTTGATTATAGCAATGATGCTAAATATGAAGCTTAAGGGCAAGGGAATATACAGAACGATTTTCTTCCTTCCAGTTATTATTGTCAGCGGACCTGTTATGAGCATGATTACCTCAGAATCAACAGGTAACGGTATTCAGGCAGTAGACACCACGATTATTGAAGAAGCACTGGCTTCGGCGCTGCCGTTGTGGATGGCAAATTCCGTGCAGTGGGTATTTGAAAATATTATTTTGCTGCTCTGGTATTCAGGAGTACAGATATTGATTTTCCTTGCTGCTTTGCAGAAAATTGATACCTCTCTTTATGAGGCTGCGAAAATTGACGGTGGTTCAAACTGGGAATGTTTCTGGAAGATTACCCTTCCTACGATTCGACCAATGTTGCTTTTAAATGCTATTTATACGGTAGTATTTATGTCACAGGATTCAATTATTACTCCGATTGTTGTATGGCTTAGAGATGCAATTACAGGTGTCGAGGGTTATGGATATTCCGCAGCATTTGCATGGATGTATGCCTTTGTAGTACTTATTTTCGTGGGCGTTGTAGCTCTGTGCTTTATGCCTAAACCGGATGTTTATGCAAAGCAGATTAAGAAAAACAAGAAACTTGAAAAGAAGACAAGAAAGAATCTTGCAAAGCATCAGAAGCAGTTAGTCAAGAATCAGGTTAAGCTTCAGAAAGCAATTGCAAAAGAAGAAAAAATGAAACTTGCAGGAAAAGACTTGGGAGGAGGTAAGTACGATGACTAGTGTTGCAGTATCTGCAGAAGAAAATAAAAAGAAAGAAAAAAAAGTTAAAGTAAAACAGCCGAAAACCCCAATGTCAAAAGAAAAATTCCACAAGATCATGTTTGGTACAAAAGATGATATGGGGCTCTTGAAAAAAATCGTTGTTTATGTTATACTTACCTGTGTTGGTTTTGTATTTGTATATCCATTGTTAAAGGTATTGAGCATGAGCTTTATGTCACTTGCGGATTTGCTTGATTCCTCTATTAACTGGATACCGTCAAAGTTAAGCTTTGAAAATTACAGAATGACGATGAAGGCTATGGATTACTGGAAGGCTTTAAAGGACAGTGTGATTATTTCAGGTCTGCCGACACTTTGTCAGGTAGTATCCTGCTCGATTGTAGGCTATGGCCTTGCCAGATATGATTTTAAGGGAAAAAAGCTTATATTTGGATTGATTATCTTTGCTTTTGTACTTCCGAGTTCATTGACACTGACGACACAGTATCAGTTTTATAATTCTCTGGGCTGGGTAGGTACTATGAAAACCTTTATTATACCGGCAATTTTGGCAAATGGATTCAAGTCACAGCTCTTTATATTGATTTGCTGGTCATTCTTCAAACAGATTCCGCCAGTATTGAACGAGGCGGCATCCATAGACGGTGCAGGACATTTTAAATCTTTCTTTAAAATTGCACTTCCGTCAGCATCAGGAGCTTTGATTGTAGTACTTATCTTCTCATTTGTATGGTATTGGAATGAGCAGTATTTATCACAGCTCTACCTGTATTCAAAGAGTGATAATGTCGGTACATATACACCGCTGATTAATCAGCTTTCCATTTTCCAAGACGTGTTTGCGTCAGAGTACAGTAATGCAGACGGTCTGACCAGTTCAGCAACGATTAACGATGCATTCCGTATGGCGGCAACAATTCTGACTATTTTACCTCTGCTTATCATTTATGCAGTACTGCAAAAGCAGTTTGTAGAGAGTGTAGACAGAGCAGGTATCACAGGTGAATAATCAGAAAACAATTCAAGGGTTTAAGCGTGTCCGCATGGGCACGCTGCCAATAAATAAAAAAAGGGAAAAATTTTAAGAAAAGGAGGATGTTTTATGTCAAAAAACATAAAGAAAGTACTTTGTTTAACGCTTGCAGTAGCAATGACAGGAAGCCTGTTTACAGCATGCGGGAAAAAAAGTGAGAAAAAAGATGCTGCAACACTAGAACCTATGACAGAGGATGAAATCACTCTTACTTATCAGCTCTGGGAAGATGGTCCGATTGCAAAGTCATTGACAAAGGAATGGAATGATTTGTATCCAAACATTACTGTTAATGTCAATGAAACTACTACTGGTGAAAACAATCAGAACCTGACTTCCTATATGGGTACTAGTCAGATGCCTGATGTATTTTGGGTACTTGGTACACCTGACTTTGCTATTAGAAATGGTATGTTGGCCAACATGGCATTTATGTGGGAGGCTGATAAGGATACACAGAATGTAATCGGTGGTATCAATGAATATAAGCTTGGTTATCTGGGAACAGAAGGAAAGTGGACAACACCGGTTAAGTTCTTCCCAACAGAAGCATGGCTGAATATGAACTACTTCAAGAAGAACAATTTTGATATGCCTTCTACAGATTGGACATTTGAAGATTTGGAGAAATGTGTAGAGGATGTAACCATTGATAATCAGGGAAGCGGCTGGGGTATTTCCGAAGCTGTTACTGTTATTACATGGTATCCAATCGCAGCAAACGCTGACTGTATCGGTGAGTTTGGCTGGAATGGCAAGGAATTTGACCTGACAGACTGGGCTGACGGTATGATGATTGAAAAAGGCTGGAGAGAAAATGGACAGAAAGCTCCTGGAAACATGGTAGGTATGCCGGGTTATGAAGATGGTGGTGACCAGCGTTATCCACAGGATGAAGGTCTGGTTGCCATGAGATGGGATAACTGGTGGTGCTGGGAAAGATATTGGGATAAAGACGAAATGTATACAAAACAGGTATACTGGGTTCCTTATGTACTTCCTCATACATCTGACAATGACAGTGATACTTATTTTGCAACTATGGACTTTGGTGGTATTTATTCTGGTACAGATAATCCACGTGAAGCATATGAAGTATTGAAATTCTTCTGCTGGGGTTCTCAGGGCTGGCAGTTTAAGATTTCCAAACGTGATGAAATTATTGCATCTGTTGTAGGTAATGATGAGCTGGCTTCCGCATCTGGTTTGGCTCCAGGACCTATTAATAACTGCCCGATTACAACAGATGAAGAAATCTGGAAAGCATATGAAGCAAAGCATCCTACCACAGAGGCAGGTGGTGATACAGTAGGTAAGGAAAAATATGATATTGACAGAGCTCCTTATTTCGATGCTTTCTTTGAGAAGGTTAGAACCTCAAAATGGACCTGTTATGGTTCTGCTCAGATTCCTGGATTTGATACATGGCTGGCCGATAATTATAATTCTGCTACTTTGTATGATGGCGCAGCTGGTGTTGAAGCTTGGGTATTTGACAACGGCGGTGACCCATACGAAAAAGTACAGGCACTGACAGAGGCTGCAAATGCAACAAATAAAGAGTTGCTTGATACAATTTCAGCAGTTCTTGAATAATAAAAAATGACATAAAGTTATAATCCCTTCCTCCCACGACATGTCGTGGGAGGTTTTTATATCTTCTGTCGATTTTGTGAAACCCTTTCTTTCTTCGAACTTGCGGAACTGGTAAAAATATGGTATACTTAACTATATTTTATAAGCCAAAATATGGATAAAAAATATGGACAGATGACATGGATAGCAAATATGAACAGATAAACACAATCAACGCTTGACATACAATCAGTGAAAGGTTCATTGCGTTGGTTGCTGACAGCGATTAGCCGTGTTCTGCGGCAGAATGTGAGGAAGTTTTATGGCGATTGAAGAAATATCAAAAATCCGAGTCGGCGATATGATTTTGAAATATGAGTTAGAAACCGATTATGCAAGAACGGGTTTTTCTGTAATTCCTGCCGATATGGAAGGCAAGGATAACAAATCAAAATTTTATCGGATTAATTCACTGGTACAGATGAAACTGATTGGTGATATGTATCCAAACTGTTATGGACATGGTTCTTCTATGAGAAATGGAGAATCCGCAAATCGACTGGAATATAAAAGTCAGATAGTGGAAGAAAGAGAAGAGGTAACCATAGTAAAAACTTTTTTGGAGGATAAAAGGGGCTACAAAGTTTGTAATATTGTGACATGGTATCAGGGCGATGACAGTTTTGAGATGAAAAACAGTATAGAAAATGCATCTGATAAGGATATTACGCTGGAAATGCTGTCAAGCTTTGAACTTGGAAATATTTCTCCGTTTTTGGAAGGAGATGGTCCGGACAGTCTGCTGATACACCGTCTAAGAAGCAAATGGAGTCATGAGGGAAGACTCTGTACAGATACCATAGAAGATTTGCAGCTTGAGCCATCATGGTCTACATGGTCTGCATCAACAGAGAGGTTCGGGCAGACAGGTTCTATGCCGGTAAAAAAATTTTTTCCTTTTGTTGCCGTAGAGGATAAGATAAATCAGGTGTTTTGGGGTGTGCAGCTTGCACATGAGGCTTCTTGGCAGATGGAGGTATATCGTCAGGATGATGCTTTGCATATTTCAGGAGGTCTTGCGGACAGAGAGTTTGGTCACTGGACAAAGGTACTAAAAAAGGGAGAAGTATTTGAAACACCAACTGCGATAATCAGTGTATGTCATGGTGGAGGTATTGATAAAATCTGTCAGAGATTGACGCAGGCCGGAGAAAAATATCTGAAGAGCATGCCGGAAAGTGAAGACCATCTTCCAATTATTTTTAATGAATATTGTACTACATGGGGGTGTCCGTCACATGAGAATATAGCGGGCATAGTCAATGCGATTAAAAACAGAGGATTTGAATATTTTGTGATTGACTGTGGATGGTTTAAGGAAGATAATGTTCCGTGGGATATCAGCATGGGAGATTACAATGTATCGCCATCGCTGTTTCCGCAGGGTTTGGAAAAAACCGTTGAATTAATAAAGAATGCAGGCATGAAGCCTGGCATCTGGTTTGAAATTGACAATATAGGAAGTGCCGCAAAAGCCTATCATATGACAGAACACCAACTGAAAAGAGATGGTTATCCGATTTCTACTTACAGCAGAAGATTTTGGGATATGAATGATTTATGGGTACAGAACTACCTTTCTGAAAAAGTAATAGGAACTTTAAAAAAATATGGGTTTGAATATATGAAAATGGATTATAATGATACCATAGGGATTGGCTGTGACGGCTGTGAATCTTTAGGAGAAGGCCTTAGAAAAAATATGGATGCATCCGTCAATTTTGTAAAAAAGGTGACAGAAGAGATTCCGGGTATTATACTTGAAAACTGTTCTTCCGGAGGACATAAACTAGAACCGTTAATGATGAGTTTGTGTTCTATGGCATCTTTTTCTGATGCGCATGAATGTGAAGAAATACCCGTAATTGCTGCAAATCTTCATCGTGCAATTCTTCCTCGTCAAAGTCAAATATGGGCGGTGATTCGAAAAACAGACAGTTTGAAAAGAATTGCATATTCCATTGCAAATACATTTCTTGGAAGAATGTGTCTGTCAGGAGATGTAACAGAGCTTACAGCACAACAATGGAATGTGATTGATAATGGAATTGCATTTTATAAAAAGATTGCGCCGATAATAAAAGAAGGGTACACCTATCGTTTTGGTCCAAAGATTACAAGTGAAAGACATCTGAAAGGTTGGCAGGGAGTTGTGAGAACTGGAAAAAATGATAAGGCATATGCACTGATTCATACATTTCATGGAGGATTTCCAGAAACAATAGAAATAAAGCTTCCAGACGATTGTGGAACAGTGATTACAGAGCAATATTCAGATAATCCTGTGGATATCAGAGTGGAAGACAGAGTTTTAAAGCTTGTGATTACAGAGGAAATGAAGGCGGTTGTTGTCTTATTGGAAAAAAGAAATATTTAGGAAAGGCAAGGAAGAAATTTAATGAAAAGAACAAACTTTTATGTAAGACCATATACTATGAACTGGAAGAATGCAGAATCGGACAGTCTGCATTTGGAATACAGCTATGACAAGAAAGATTGGTATGCTTTGAATGGAAATAATGGAATACTTTTTGCAGAGTACGGTTTTGGAAGAATGACAAAGCCACAGCTTGTAAAGACCGAAGATGGTTTTAAGGTATATGCGGAAAAAGTACCAGAACGTCCACAAGACATATCAAAGGTATATGTATATACATCAAAAGATTTAATTGAGTATCATGAGCAGATTGTATCCAGAAGAGATGTACCGGAATATACAGGAGTTTCAGAGGCAGTAGAAGTATCAGAAGAAATACTTACTGAATTGCAGAAGCTTTATGGAAAGCCGGAAGAGGTAGTAATTGAAGAGATTGAAGAAATCTGCGTAGAGGTGAAAAAAGGAGAGATACCACAACTGCCGGAAAGAGTACAGGTCACATATTCCAATGGGGAAAAAGAAGATAAGAAGGTTACATGGGGAAATGTGAATACGGATACAGAGGGTGAAACAGAAGTAACAGGAACCATTTATCAGCATCTCTATACCAATCCGATTATTCGCCACAGAGCAGACCCGTTTGTCTATAAACATATAGACGGCATGTTTTATTTTACTGCTTCTCATACAGATGATAAACATAATCTGATTGGAGAATATCAATATCGCAATATTACAATAAGAAGAGCTTCTACTCTGGAAGGGCTTGCAGATGATTCCGGTGAATATGTGGAAAGAGTAGTTTATCACAGAGACCCTTTGCCAGGTTTTCAGAGTCCTCATATCTGGGCACCGGAGATTCATTTTATTGATGGAATATGGTATATTTATTATACAACTTCAATTGATGAAAATGATTTGTGGTCTATCAGGCCTCATGTACTGCAATGCAAGGCAGCAGACCCGTTTGAGGGAGAATGGGTAGACCTTGGACAGGTAAAAAAGACTGTGGAAGATACAATTGCATTTACAGATTTTTCTCTGGATCATACAGTACTTCAGCTTCATGGTGAATTATATTTCTTCTGGGCAGAAAAACATCCAGTGGATTCAGTAATTTATGCTGCAAAGATGGTAAATCCGTGGACAATTGATTCCTCAAGAATTTGTCCGGTAGTATCGCCAGAGTTTAACTGGGAAAGACATGGCTTTCCTGTATGTGAGGGAGCAGGTTTTCTGCACAGAAATGGACGATTGTTTCTTACCTATTCTGCATCAGGAACAGATGCTCTTTACTGCGTAGGTATGTGTACTGCAGATGAGAATGCGGATTTGCTAGACCCAAGCTCATGGACAAAATCGCCATATCCGGTATTTCAGAGTACAAAGAAAAATAAGCAGTTTGGACCAGGACACAACAGTTTTACAAAGGATGAAGAGGGGCATGATATTATGGTATATCACGCAAGGCAGGAAGAGAAATATTTGATTGATAAGAGCTATCAGCCATTATATGATGCAGGAAGAAATACTACACTGATGAGAATCTATTGGAATGAAGATGGAACTCCGAATTTCTCAGTGCCGATTCCAAGCGGGAAAGGAAAAGACGTGCCGATGGAGTTTAAGGCAAAGGTGATTGTGAGATAAAAGTTGGTTGGAGTTAGTGCGATAGGGGACTCATGCAAATACTTTATATAGAATCATAGAATTTTTACAAAATACAGCAGAAGGGGATGATGGAGGAATAGAAGACCTCCATCATCCCTTTTCTGCGTTCCTCATATCCTTATTCCTTCATCTTTGGTTTAAATACCAGCGACGCCAGATACCCAAAAATCAATGCTCCGGAAATTCCTACAGCTCCCGCCTTAAATCCTCCCATAAATATTCCGATAAACCCTTCTTTATCAACCGCTTCTTTTACTCCTTTCCAGAGCCCATTTCCAAAGCTTGCCAGTGGAACTCCTGCACCTGCTCCTGCAAAATCAATTAAATGTTCATACCATCCGAATGCGCCCAAGATTGTTCCAATTACCACAAGTCCGACCATAATTCTTCCCGGCATAAGCTTTGTTTTGTCAATAAATATTTGTGTAATCGCGCAGATAATTCCTCCTACAATAAACGCTTTTAAATAAATCATACAAGTATTCCTTCCTTTCGCTATATCTTATCTGTTTTTTACACAGCTTCAATCACTACTGCATGTGCAATCCCCGGGATAGATTGTCCCTCATTGGAAGATACTGGAGAAAACAATGCACCAGTAGGTACAAATAAAACTTTTTTCCATGTCTTATTTCCAATATTCCCCAGAATCAAGCTGCACAGCACGGAAGCCGAACATCCACAACCGCTGGCTCCGGCGTGTGTATCCTGTGCTTCGCTGTCAAAAATCTCCAGCCCACAGTCCATATGATTTTTTTCGATACGATATCCTTTTTCGTCCAGAAGGTCTAAAAGAATCGTCTGTCCGATATAACCCAAATCTCCTGTAATAATTTTATCATATTCCTCCGGTGAAGTTTCAAAATCCTGCAAATGTGTGTATATGGTATCTGCTGCTGCGGGTGCCATACATGCGCCCATATTTTCTTTGTCCTTACATCCATAGTCTACAATTTTTCCAGTTGTAATGCCTGTTATTCTAGCTGTCCCGCCTGCTTTTCCAAGTACAACACCCCCACCGCCAGTCACAGTCCATGTGGCGGAAAATTTTCTCTGTGTACCATAGCCAAGAGGAAAGCGGAAGGATTTTTCCGCACTGGCGAAATGGCTCGAAGTCATACACAATACATGTTCTGCATATCCACCGGAAATACACATTGAACCCAGGGAAATAGATTCACCCATGGTAGAACAGGCTCCGTACAATCCAAACAGAGGGATATTCAGATTTTTCAATCCAAAGGAGGTAGCAATTAGCTGTCCAAGCAAATCTCCTGCAAAAATATATCGAATATCCTTTGTCTCAAGACCGGAATTTTTTATTGCAGTGTTTGCGATTTTTTCCTGAAGCTTACTTTCTGCGTCCTCCCAGTTTTCACCGCCAAAGTTCGGGTCTGTCACTACCTCGTCAAAAAGACTGCCCAGAGGCCCTTCGCCTTCTTTCTGTCCAACTACAGAGCCATAGCCCTGAATAAATACATCTTCTTTATATTTGATACTTGCCTGTCCAAGAAACATACTTTCTCATCCTTTCTATAAAATGATAAATGGTTTTCAATAGGATTCATATCTAAATTTATTCGCTAAATAGCGAGTTTAACAAAACTTTAAAATACTCCAAGTACTGTCAATATCCAGTAAATTAATCCCAGCAGCCAGCTTGATAAGATTCCATACAAAATTACCGGTCCGGCAATGGAAAAAATCCGGCAACCGATTCCAAATACCTGACCTTCCTTTTTAAATTCAATTGCAGGAGAAGCAACCGAGTTTGCAAAGCCCGTAATTGGTACCAAAGTTCCTGCACCGGCATATTTTGCTATTTTGGGATAAATTCCAAAGCCTGTGAGAAGAACGGATAAAAGAATCAATACCAGCATTTCATAAAATCCGGCGATATCTTTTTTAAATCCCATATATTTGAAAAAATCCAGCAACGCCTGTCCAAGAACACAGATTAATCCGCCAATCCAGAAGGCATTAAACAGGTTTTTTGGAAAGCTTGTAGTAGGAGTCACACTTTTTACATATTCATCATAATTTTTTTTGATTTCATCTTCCATTTTTTATACCATGCCGCAAGCCTATTATACATTTTAATGTATGATTCATAATGCTATTTGCAATGCAAAACAGTACAAATAAGATTGAAAAAATGGCTGCAGCTTATCCTTTCTATAAATTTTGATATTTTTTCAACCTTTGTTTTTAGGAACGAGAATGATACAAAATGATATATCTTTTCATTTCTTGTTTTGAGGAACTAAAACCATTCTTTGTAAAAAAACAAAAATGAGCCAAGCGCTTTTCCAAGAGCAAAACTTGAGATAATTGCGCCTGTTCCATAGTGCAGCTTTGTACGTCTTCCGAAAACTGCCAGAACGTCCAGATTTTCCGCTATAGAAACGGAAAGAGTACCTCCAAAAATACCAATAAAGATACCACAAAAGCCAATTGGAAGCTGAACAAACAAAAGTTCCATAAGAAAATCGCTTATAGGAAGCGCATCCTCAAGAAGGCGGCACAGAGAGACATCATAACCGTTTATATTTAAAAAGAAAAGAATGATACCAAACAGCCCGCCTGTCAAAACGCAGGTTTCATAAGATTTTACATATTGTCCAGTGTGTGTTTTATCTGCCATGCGGGGAATCAGGCTTAATGCTGTAATCAGAGCAAAAACGCCTGCTGATACCGCAAAACCGGATGCCCCGCCAATTATGGCAAGCAGTATCTGTCTCATACTATTCCTCCTAATTTACATCAATATGTTTGTTGCTTCTTTTTACGCCATCAATTAAAGTAGTATTAATATCATTTTCATAGAGTCGCATTTCGATTTCCAGCGGAGTAGGGTCTTTCGAAAGCTTCCTTTTACCAAAATGGTTGTAGAAGATAAGGATTCCTGCGCCTAGTCCGATAGAATAACTACATTCAAGGATAGTAAAGCCCTCATGCTCTTTGCCGGCAAACAGTTCATAAATCTGAGCAAATACATCATGTACCTGAACATCATTATTAAATGCCATAATGGTAAATGCAGAACCAAAAAAAACAATAAGACAGATAAAGGCTGTTTTTAGCCGGACATAGGATAATGGGGGCTGTTTGCTGTTTTTTTCAATAATAATATCTGTGCTGCCTGTGGGAATAATATTGACATCGGGATATTCTGACAGGATAATTTCAAATATTTTTAGTGCTGTAATAATAATTCGTCCATTGTCTGAATCCGAAGTATCTTTCTTCTGCTTTGAGGTATTTGGGAAAGTGTACACCTTCAAGGCATTGATTTTATTTTTTAAATTTTTATCACTGCAGTAGACTGTGGCAATATCACTTATGGATACTCTGTCATTGTCAACCTTTGTACAATCGTCAAAAAATATATATACATTTTCCATTTTTATCACAACCTTTCGTCAGTAGTGTTTTCAAAAGCAGTAAAAATTATGCATGAAATTGTATAAGAAAAAAAATAAGTACAATAATTTAATAGAATTAATGCTTTAAAAGAAAGGCAAAATCTGGTATAATCAATGTCGTTAAGCCAAGCCCGTGATTGATATGATAAGGAATTTAAAGCAGAATGTCACAAGGCAGGCTGAAATCTCAATAGAGGAGAATAAAAGAAGAAAGGACAAAGGGAATGAATTATAGTAAAAACAGTATTATAAAAAAGCATAAGATACTGGTATCAGCCAGAAGAAAGCTTTCAACCAAACTGATTATAAATTTTTTCAGGATTTTTGTTTTGGCAATTCTTCTGCTGGGTGCGGTAGGTATTTCGGTCGGGCTTGGCATGGCGAGTGGAATATTGGAAGGGACTCCGGAAGTGGAAGCTATCAGCATTGCGCCGTCAGGAGTATCTACTACTATTTACGATGTTGATGGAAATGAAATTGAAAAACTTGTGGCAAGCGGGTCAAACAGAATACCAGTTTCGATTGACCGTGTTCCCGACTGCCTGCAAAAAGCGTTTATCAGCATAGAGGACGAGCGTTTTTACAAGCACAATGGTATTGATGTGAAAGGTATTTTAAGGTCTGGAGTTCAGTTTGTGTTAAATGGAAAAAAGCAGGGAGCCAGCACAATTACACAGCAGCTTTTGAAGAATAATGTATTTGTCAATGGCGGAAATGAAAATTCCCTGGGTGAACTGGTAAAAAGAAAAATTCAGGAACAGTATCTTGCGGTAGAGCTGGAAAAGATACAGTCCAAAACAGTAATTCTGGAGAATTATTTAAATACAATTAATCTGGGTGCGGGCTGTTACGGTGTACAGGCAGCGTCGCTTCGATATTTTAATAAGGATGTATCGGAACTGAATGTTTCAGAAAGTGCAGTAATTGCAGCCATTACGCAGAATCCGTATAGATATAATCCGATTACTCATCCGGAAGAAAATGTAAAACGGCGTGAAGATGTATTGGACAAAATGAAACAATTTCATTATATCAGTCAGGAGGAATATGACGAAGCTGTCAATGATAATGTATATGACCGGATTCAGACAGTCAGTGTGGAGACGGAGCAGAATAATACACCATATTCTTACTTTGTGGATGAGTTGATTTCACAGGTATTGAAGGACCTTCAGGAACAGAAAGGGTATACATCCGAGCAGGCATCGAGTCTGCTTTACAGTGGAGGGCTGAATATTTATTCTACTCAGGACCAGCAGATTCAGGAAATTTGTGACAGACAGACTTCAAATCCAGACAATTATCCGGACAATATCTATTATTCCTTTGACTGGAAATGGTCTGTACAGCGGGCGGATGGAAGCGTAGAGAATTTTTCGAATGTGGATTTAACTTATTATTATAAAAATCTTCTTGGACAGGCGGATTTCAAGCTGATTTTCGGAAATATGGAAGAGATACAGAGCTGTATCGACGGATTTAAGGCGGAATATTCCAAGGAAGGGGATACCGAGCTTGGTGAAAAATGTCTGTACTCTCTTCAGCCTCAGGTGTCATTTACGGTTATGGACCAGAAAACGGGACATATTCTGGCGATTGTCGGAGGTCGTGGCGCCAAGGAAACCAGCCTGTCACTGAATCGGGCGACACATTCTCCAAGGCAGCCTGGTTCCTGTTTTAAGGTTCTGGCGGCATTTGCACCGGCAATCGATGCATGTGATATGACACTTGCTACTGTTTATAACGATGAACCATACAACTATTCCAATGGAAGACCGGTCAATAACTGGTACAGAGGCGGTTATAGAGGGTTGAATCCAATCAGAACAGCTATCAGAGATTCCATGAATGTGATTGCAGTTCGATGTATTACAGATGTAACCCCTGCATTGGCATTTGAATATCTTCTGAATTTTGGTTTTACTTCTCTGGTAGATGAAATGGAGCTGGCAGATGGTTCTATTGTTTCTGATATTAATCAGGCAACAGCGCTTGGAGGTCTTACAAAGGGTGTTTATAATGAAGAATTGACAGCTGCCTATGCTGCTATTGCAAATAATGGCATGTATATAGAGCCGGTTTATTATACAAAAGTTACAGACAGTAATGGCCGGATTATTCTTGAGGCAAATCCGGAAATGCGAAAGGTACTTCAGGAAGAAACGGCATATCAGCTTACTTCAGCTATGCACGATGTTGTGACAGAGGGAACCGGAAAAATGGCAAATATAGACAATCAATATGTTGCAGGTAAAACAGGAACTACCAGCGATAACTATGATATCTGGTTTTCCGGATATACGAATTATCTGACAGCAAGTATCTGGTCTGGTTTTGATGAAAATATGGACCTTGAAAAATATTGTGGAAGCACAAGTTATCACAACAAATTGTGGAGCATTATTATGAAAGAAATTCACGATGCAAAAGGATATATTTATGCGGAACCAGAAAAACCAGATTCTGTTGTAGAGGCAACGGTATGTACCAACTGCGGATATCTTGCAATTGAGGGAGTTTGTGGAACACGCAAAGAGGTATTCAGTGATAAAAATATACCAACCGAAAGCTGTAAATGCCATTTGCAATATACAATATGTACAGTATCCGGTAAACTGGCAGGAGAACATTGCCCGGCAGATGTATGTCAGACAGTTACGCATGCAACTACCTTTCAGGGAAAAAACAGCTATGATTCAGATGCAGTTTATGCGCTGCCATCAGAAATTCAAAATGGAGTTTGTATTATTCATACAGAATAGAAATTTTTTCTCTGGAATGGCTTTAGAGAGCAGAGGATAGAAAATGACAGAAAGTTATAAAGTTTTATATGAAGAAGCAACCGCAGAGATTATAGAAAAAAAGTCCAGATTTATTGCATTTTTAAAACCAGTAACCTCCGAAGAGGAAGCGGCACAGTTTATTGATTCAATAAAGAAGAAAAACTGGAATGCCTCGCATAACTGTTCGGCCGCTGTGGTGGGAAGAAATAATGAATACAGCCGCTGCAGTGATGACGGTGAACCGTCGGGAACTGCCGGAAAGCCA
Source organism: uncultured Lachnospiraceae bacterium (assembly GCA_910585215.1). GTDB lineage: Bacteria > Bacillota > Clostridia > Lachnospirales > Lachnospiraceae > CAG-303. The sequence goes on from CAJUDQ010000014.1 coordinate 58,962, forward strand.
ATGCTCGAAGTACTGCTTGGAGAGGGTATCCATAATATTGCTGTAGTAGTGACAAGATATTTTGGAGGTACTCTTCTAGGAACAGGCGGACTTGTAAGAGCATATCAGCGTTGTGTCAAAGAAGGGCTGGCTGTTGCCCATATTATGGAAAAATATGCCGGTTATCTGATTACAGTGCATACAGACTATAATGGAATTGGAAAAATACAATATATTATCGGACAAACAGATATATTGACTATAAATACAGAATATGCGCAGACAGTGACTGTTCAGGTGGCAGTACAGGCAGAGACGGCTGAAACATTTATAAAAAAGGTGACAGAAGCGACAAACGGGCAGGCAGAGATAGAAAAGTCGGAAGAATTATTTTATGGAGTAGTAGATGGAAAAGTGGTATTGTAAAAGTTTAGAAGAAACGTTTTTCAATCTGTCAAGTTCCCTGATTCAAAAAAATCTTGTAATTATGCAAAAATATGGTAAACTTGACCTGTTCACTTAAAATAATATCATTAAGAATAGAATTAGAGGAAGTAAGAAATGAAAACAAAAAGAGAAGATATTAGAAATATTGCAATTATTGCTCACGTTGACCATGGAAAGACCACACTTGTAGATGAACTGCTCAAACAAAGCGGCGTTTTTCGGGAAAATCAGGAGATAGCGGAGCGTGTGATGGATTCGAACGATATTGAGCGCGAGCGTGGAATCACTATTCTTTCCAAAAATACAGCCGTTCATTATAAGGGAACAAAGATTAATATTATTGATACTCCGGGACATGCAGACTTTGGCGGTGAAGTTGAACGTGTGCTTAAAATGGTAAACGGTGTGATTCTGGTAGTTGATGCTTTCGAAGGCGCCATGCCTCAGACCAAATTTGTGCTAAAAAAAGCTTTGGAAATGAATCTTCCAGTGATTGTATGCATCAATAAAATTGACCGTCCGGAGGCAAGGCCAAAGGAAGTTATTGATGAAGTTTTGGAATTGTTTATTGATTTAGATGCTTCTGAGGAGCAGCTTGAATGTCCATTTGTATATGCATCTGCAAAGGCAGGTTATGCGATTGTGGAACTTGAGGATGAGCAAAAGGATATGGAACCGCTGTTTGAAACAATTGTCAATTACATTCCGGCTCCAGAAGGTGATTCGGATGCAGATACACAGATGCTTGTCAGTACAATTGATTACAATGAGTATGTGGGGCGTATTGGAATCGGAAAGATTGACAACGGAAGTCTGAAGGTAAATCAGGAGGTTGTGATTGTAAATGCACATGACCCTGAAAAGAAAAAAAGAGTAAAAGTCAGCAAACTTTATGAATTTGACGGTCTTTCCAAGGTAGAAGTAACAGAGGCCGGTATTGGCTCAATCGTTGCAGTATCCGGCATAGAGGGAATCCATATCGGAGATACCCTGTGTTCACCGGAAAATCCGGTTCCAATTCCGTTTCAGAAAATTTCAGAACCTACGATTGCCATGCAGTTTATAGTAAATGACAGTCCAATGGCAGGGCAGGAAGGAAAGTTTGTTACTTCAAGGCATCTGCGTGACCGTCTGTTTCGTGAGCTGAATACAGATGTCAGTCTTCGTGTGGAAGAGACAGATACGACAGAAAGCTTTAAAGTATCTGGACGCGGTGAACTTCATCTGTCTGTTTTAATCGAAAATATGAGGCGTGAAGGCTATGAGTTTGCTGTCAGCAAGGCCGAAGTTCTGTACAAGGAAGATGAGCAGGGCAGAAAACTGGAGCCTATGGAACTTGCCTATATCGATGTTCCCGAGGAATTTTCCGGTACAGTGATTCAGAAACTGACACAGAGAAAAGGGGAACTTCAGGGAATGGCGATGTCAAACGGAGGCTATACAAGGCTTGAGTTTTCCATTCCATCCAGAGGACTGATTGGTTATCGCGGGGAATTTATGACAGATACAAAGGGAAACGGAATTATGAATACTATTTTTGATGGCTATGGACCATTTAAGGGAGAAATTCAGTACCGCAAACAGGGTTCCATTATTGCTTTTGAAACGGGAGAAAGCATTACTTATGGATTGTTTAACGCACAGGAGAGGGGAGTACTGTTTATCGGACCAGGAGAAAAGGTGTATTCCGGTATGGTAATTGGTCAGACCGGCAAGGCAGAGGACGTAGAGGTAAATGTCTGCAAAAAGAAACAGCTTACCAATACCCGTGCATCCGGTTCAGATGATGCATTAAAACTTACTACGCCAAAGATTTTAAGTTTGGAGGAAAGTCTGGAATTTATTGATACCGATGAGCTGCTTGAAATTACTCCGAAAAATCTGCGGATTCGAAAAAAGATATTGGACCCGACGCTTAGAAAAAGAGCCTTTATTCGAAAACAACAGATGGCGGAGAATTGAAAAACTGATTAGACAAAAGAAATAAAAAAATAAATTTTCTGGTTCTAAAATCAGAAAACTGGGCATACTATATATAGAGAAAAAATTAAAACACAGGCCTGCCCGGGATACTACTACAAGAACGGGTAAAAAGGTCATTTTCAGAAGGGAGAAAATACGAATGGTAGATAAGGTAATTGAGAACAACAGGGTAAGCATTATAGGTGAAATCGTTTCTGATTTCAGATACAGCCATCAGGTATATGGAGAGGGCTTCTACATAGTAGATGTGGCCGTGAGCAGATTGAGTGAATTGTCTGACATTATACCTCTTATGGTTTCCGAAAGACTGGTGGATGTGACTGAAAATTGTGTGGGAAGACTGGTGGAAACTTCAGGACAGTTCCGTTCTTATAACAGACATGAGGGATTAAAAAACAAACTTGTCTTGTCTGTATTTGTGAGGGAATGGGAGTTTGTAGATGAAAATCCTGAGGCAGGAAAGACAAATCAGATTTATCTTGACGGATTTATCTGCAAGGCGCCGATTTACAGAAAGACACCACTGGGTCGTGAAATTGCTGATTTGCTGATTGCAGTAAACAGACCATATGGAAAGAGCGATTATATCCCGTGTATTGCTTGGGGAAGAAATGCAAGATTTGCATCAACCTTTGAGGTCGGCGGCAAAATACAGGTTTGGGGTCGTGTACAGAGTCGTGAATATGTAAAAAAGATTAGTGAAGATGAAATAGAGAAGCATACCGCTTATGAGGTATCTGTATCAAAACTGGAATATGATACAGCAGACTGATAAAACTATCTGCCCGCGGTGTATAAATGAAAAAATAATAGTATAACATCTTGACAATATCGTATATGAGTGCTAACATAAGCTTAATTGAAAAATATAAGTAGAGGTTGCATCTTTTAAGAGTAGTATGTTTGATGCCGGCAGGGCAGATGAGAGGATATGAAAGGAAGAGATGCCGAAAGAAATAAATATGCCAGTTTATTTCTTGGGCATACAGTAAATAGCTGTATGACTGTCATCTGATGATGAGAAATCTTTGGATGGAGAGCTATGAACATTTTATTATATGCTGTTAGTACGTAATAAACAGGCTGGCCATCGCGTCAGCCTTTTCTATTTTTATAGAAAATTGCCTCACAGTATGCAGTTAGTGTCATTCAGTTTGGATGGTTGTGATATCATATGAACTACATGACTGACGGCTTTCTACAAATATTTGGAAATTATTATAATTTTATGCCTAGAGGCAGAAGGAGGATTTTATGTCATTATTTACAGGAGCTGGTGTTGCAATTGTAACGCCTATGTATGAAAATGGAGATGTGAACTATGAAGTATTTGGAGAGCTTGTGGAAACTCAGATTGCAGGAGGTACAGATGCTATTATTGTCTGTGGTACAACAGGAGAAGCGTCTACACTGACACATGAAGAACATTTGGAGTGCATCCGGTTTGTGGTAGATAAAGTAAACAAAAGGATTCCTGTAATTGCAGGAACTGGCTCAAACTGTACAAAAACTGCCGTCTATTTGTCACAGGAGGCAGAAAAACTCGGAGCTGACGGTGTACTTCTGGTTTCACCATATTATAACAAGGCTACCCAGAAGGGGTTGAAAAATCATTTTGTTACAATTGCAAAGTCTATAAAAATTCCTGTTATTTTATATAATATTCAGGGAAGAACCGGTGTAAATATTGAACCAGCTACAATTGCAGCGATTGCAGAAGAGGCGGGAAATGTAGTGGCAGTAAAGGAAGCAAGCGGAAATATTTCACAGGTAGCACAGATTGCAAGACTTACCAAAGGCAAGCTGGATATTTATTCCGGAAATGATGACCAGATTATTCCAATTCTTTCTCTTGGAGGAAAAGGAGTTATTTCTGTATTGTCCAATATAGCGCCAAAGCAGACACATGATATATGTGAGGAGTATTTGAAAGGAAATGTGGAAAAAGCGAAAGATTTGCAGCTGAGTGCACTTGATTTAATAAAAGCATTATTCTGTGAGGTAAACCCAATTCCTGTAAAGGCAGCTATGAATTTCATGGGAATGAATGTCGGGTCTCTTCGTGCACCATTGACAGAGATGGAAGATGTCAATAAAGAAAAGCTGGCAGCAGCAATGAAAGAATACGGACTGCTTTAAAATCTGTCAATCATACTGTCAATGATTGCTCATATGAATAATCATACGCAAAGAAGCAAACTATAAAGAGATACTACGTAAAGAGGTAAATATAAAGAGGTAAAAGTATGACAAGAATAATTATGACTGGCTGCAATGGAAAGATGGGTAAAAACATTTCAGAAATTGTAGCAGCAGATGAAGATGCCAAAATTGTAGCAGGTGTGGATATTTCAGAGGAAATCCGCGATTATCCAGTATACAAAAAAATCGGTGATGTAAAAGAAGAGGCAGACGTTGTAATTGATTTCTCGACTCCAAAGGTTTTGGATGAAATTCTTTCTTTTGCAGTTGAAAAGCAGATACCAACTGTACTTTGTACTACCGGTTACAGTGCAGAACAGATAGAACAAATCAATCAAACTGCAAACAAAGTTGCTCTGCTTCGTTCGGCAAATATGTCTTTGGGTATTAATACAATGATTAAGGTTATGGAAACAGTTGCAAAAACACTGGCAGATGCCGGATTTGATATTGAAATTGTAGAAAAACACCATAATCAGAAACTGGATGCTCCAAGTGGAACTGCCTTGGCTCTGGCAGATGTTATTAACAGGGAACTGGATAATGATTATGCTTACAAATATGACAGAAGTACACTGCGCGAAAAGAGACCGAAAAAAGAAATTGGCATTAGTGCTGTCAGAGGCGGAACTATTGTAGGAGAACATGAGGTGATTTTTGCCGGAACAGATGAGGTGATTGAGTTTAAGCATACGGCTTATTCCAAGGCAATTTTTGGAAAAGGAGCAGTGCAGGCTGCCAAGTTTTTGAAGGGAAAGAACGCAGGGCTTTATAGTATGAAGAATGTCATAGGGTAACAGCAGGTTCAATATTTTAACGAACTCTTTATGAAACACAACAAAAGGAAGAGGAAACAGATAACACTGTTTTCTCTTTTTTGCACCTTATTCCCAATCTTTTTTTCCAATTCCCTTTTGTTTGTGATTTAAATGTGAAATATATAAAAAAATCGTGGAAATAAACCATGTTTTATGTTAAAATGTACAAGTATGCGTAAAATTTTATATTTTAAAACCGATGAAAAAAGAGTGAAGCTTTTGCTTCATAAGATAAAAGGAGGAATTACCGTTGATAGAGGTAAAAAATTTGGTTAAGAAATACGGTGACCATCTGGCGGTCAATAATCTTAGTTTCATCATTGAGCCAGGTAAGATATACGGGTTTCTCGGACCAAACGGAGCCGGAAAATCCACAACCATGAATATTATTACTGGCTATCTTGCAGCTACAGAAGGACAAGTTCTGATAAACGGACATGACATCTATGAGGAGCCGGAAGCAGCAAAAAAATGTATCGGCTATCTTCCGGAGCTGCCACCGCTTTATATGGATATGACACCAAGAGAATATCTGGAATTTGCTTCAGATTTAAAAGGTATCAAAAAGAGCGAAAAGAGAGCAAAAATTGACGAGGTTGTAAGAATGACTGGTATCGAGGAGGTTTTTAACCGGCTGATTAAAAATCTTTCCAAAGGTTATAAGCAAAGAGTTGGACTTGCTCAGGCGATTCTTGGATTTCCTGAAATTATTATTTTAGATGAGCCTACGGTTGGACTTGACCCAAAGCAGATTATTGAAATTCGTGAGGTAATTAAAAAACTTGGAAAACAACATACCGTTATTTTAAGCACACATATTATGCAGGAAGTAAGCGCAGTGTGTGATGAAGTAATGATTATTGCCAAGGGAGAGCTGGTGGCAAAGGATACGCCAAACAACCTTGGAAAACATATACAGGGTTCAAATACAATAGAAGCACTTATTCAGGCGCCAGATTACAAGGTAAAGGCAATCTTGAACAAGATGGAGCATATTCATAAATTTGAGGTTTATAATGTACCGGAAGAGGGCTGTGTCAAGGCAGTGGTTACAACAGGCATGGAATATGATGTGCGCGAGCCTCTTTTTTATGCATGCGCTGCTGCAAAATGTCCGATTGTGGGCATGCAGGCTTCCGAAATGTCGCTGGAGGATGTATTTATCAAGGTGACAGGAAGCGGCACAGACGCCAAAAAAGGAAAAACAGTGAGTGTCAGGAAAGGAACAAAGTAATGTTGGCAATATACAAAAAAGAAGTCAAATCTTATTTTACAACCATGACCGGATATGTATTTATTGCATTTATGGCGCTGGTAGTAGGATATGTATTTTATATGATTAACGTAAAAAGCAGCTATGCATGGATAGGAGAAACTCTGGAATATTCTTATGTTTCTATTGTATTTATGATTCTTGTACCTGTGATGACCATGAAGGTTTTTGCAGATGAGAGGCATACAAAAACAGACCAGATGTTATTTACAGCGCCTGTGACAGTGGGGCAGATTGTATGTGGCAAGTACCTTGCAGCACTTACTGTATTTCTTGCAAATATAGCGATTATCTGTATGTACCCGCTGTTTATGTCGGATTATGGAGAAATTCCTTTTCTGGCATCTTACTGTGCGATTTTCGGATTTTTTCTGATGGGTGCAGTTTATTTTGCAGTTGGTCTGTTTGTTTCCTCGATTACAGAAAATCAGATTATATCAGCCGTAGCCACTTTTGCTGTAATTTTGCTGTCCTTTATTATGCAGTATCTGGTGGGAGTAGTTCCAAGTGCTCCACTTCCATCTATGATAACAGTCTGTATAGGTATTGTGATTCTGGCAGTGATTTATTATTTTATTGCCAAAAATACAGTTGACAACGCATTGCTTATCTCTTTGATTGTCGCAGGAGTGGGAGTGGTTGCAGTAGTGATTGCTTATTTTATAAACAGCAGTATGTTTGAGGGAATTGTGGAGCAGATTATGCTTCATTTATCGATAAGCTATATGTATGGCTACTTTTTTGAAACCGAGGTGCTGGATATCAATGGTCTTGTTTACTTTTTTTCACTGATAGGACTGTTTCTGTTTCTTACAGTACAGTCAGTGCAGAAGAGACGCTGGAGCTAGGAGGTGTGTAACATGGGTGAAGAAAAAAGCAGAAAAGAAAAAACGCCAAAGAATAGCAGAGAAGGTATGCGAAGAACTTCAAATGCCAATTATATGGCGATTATGACAGCATTGGCAGTTGCGTTTGTAGTTGTGATTAATTTAATTGTAAATGCACTTGGGTCTAATTTTACACAGATTGATTTAAGCAGACAGGATATTTTTACTCTTACAGACGTGTCAATTGAATATTTAAAAAATCTGGAGGAAGATATTACAATTATTACGCTGGCAGAGCCAGGGCAGGAATATGCAGATTTGGAAAGACTTCTTCAGGATTATGAAGCGCACAGCAGTCATATTAAGCTGGAAAAAAGAGACCCTGCAAAAAGTCCGGATATTGTATCCAAATACAATGCCAATCTTACGCAGGGAAGTATTGTAGTGGTCTGTGGAGAGAAATATCGGGCGATTGACCTGACGGATATGCTGATTCAGAGCACGATTGATTCAAACAGCAGCTATGTATATTATCAATATGATATGGAGGGACTGATTACCAATGCGATAGAATATGTCACTTCAGATGTTGATATAAAAGCATATGTGCTGACAGGTTCAGGAAAATCCAGTCTTGGAGTAATTGAAACAGATATTGAAAAGCAGGGAATCCGTGTAGACGAGGTGAATCTCGAAGACGAGGGCAGAGTGCCGGAAGATGCAGATTTGTTAATTCTTCATATGCTTGTAAAGGATTTTACAGATAAAGAATATGAATATCTGACGGAATATCTGAATAATGGCGGTACGATGTTTATATCAGAGGAAGCACTCAGTATCAAAACCGGAACCGTTTTGCCAAATTATGATGCATTACTTGAAAGATATGGAATGAGTGTGGAACATGTAACCGTGTTGGAACAGAACAGCAGCTATTATTATACAGGAGATACCAGCTATAACTTTATGGTGAAGCCGGTATTGAGAAGTCATGAAATCACGGATGATTTTAAGAAAGCAGGAACCGAGCTTCTTATGGTTACACCGGATAAGATAGATATTTCCGAAAAGGAAAATGTAGAGATTATTCCGCTTTTGGAATCTTCAGGTACTGCTTATTATAAATCAAAGGAAGACGGTTCGCTGGCAAAATTGAATACAGACCCTTCAGGGACCTTTACGTATATGGCGGCAGCAGTGGAAACAATGGAAAATGGCAAACAGTCAAAAATGATTTACAGCAGTTCCTATTCGCTGCTTTCAAGAGAATATGTGGAAAGTAAGGTAAACGATACACTTGCAGCAGCAAATACAAAATTTGTTATCAGTTGTATGAAATGGCTTACTGGACAGGAAGATACCATATATGTAGATAAAAAGTCAAAATCTTACAACAGACTTGTATATATGCATGATGTAGATGTCAAGCTTGGCTATCTTACACTGGGCGTTCCGGCAGCAGTGTTATTGACAGGCGGAATTGTGTGGTACAGGAGAAGAAAGAAGTAGTATATGAGAGCAAAAAACAAGAGAAATTTAATGATTATGGTTGCCGTTGTAGTGCTTCTGATTGGAGTTTTTGCTGCTGTTCAGTTTATAAATTCCAAGAATAACAGAAATTCTGACAAGCGGCTGGTAAAATCTTCCGTTTCATTGACATCTTTTAAGAAAAATGAAATTTCAAAGGTATCTTATCAGTATCGTGGAGAAGAATGGGTAAATTATAAAATGGTTCAGGATACATGGTACAATGCTGACGATGAGGATTTTCCACTTGCCTCCTCTGCGTTTGCCAATAATTTTGTTGAAAAGATAGTCCAATTGTCTACAAGCAGACAGCTTGCAAAGCAGGATGATGAACAAAATTATGGTTTAGAGGACCCATATCTGACAGTGCGTATAGAGAATGACAGTGGAAAAACAGAAACCCTTTATCTGGGTGAATATAATTCCATGATTCGGGAATATTATCTCAAGATAGAGGGCAGCGATGAAATATATACGACAGGTACAGATTTGATATATATGTGTCGTGCAGATATTTATGACTATGCGACAATTGAATCCTTTCCAACCTATTCACAGGCAGATTTGAACGGTATTGTACTTAAAAATGATGACATAGAAATTGAATTTACTTATTTTACAGACGGATATGAAACAGATTTAATCGGAGAATGTCGGTGGTTTTTTAAGACGCCGTTTTCATACTATCGTTCAGCTGAAACCAATAAAATAAATGATTTAAAATCTGATGTGATAGATAAACTTCAGTTTGCAAAGCTTGCAAATTATCATCCAAGTAAGGAGGATTTAGAGCGATATGGACTGCTGGATGTAAAGCGGCAGTATATTATTAATTATAAATCCAAAGATGAGGAAACAGGTGTTACTGTGGATTGTGCAAGAATAGTGGATTTTGGAAACTATGATGAGGAAACGAAATGTTATTATGCAAGAATGATAGAAACCAGAGGAAATGTCAAAGAAGTGTCAAGTAATGTTTATCTGATAAGCAGAGAAGGAGTAGATGCACTGCTTGGTATAGACCCGCTTGATTATATTTATAAATATGTTATTTTTGTAAAAATTACAGATGTGGCGAATGAAAATGGAAATATGACCTTTGACACACCGGATGGTCAGTTTGTACTGGAAAATAAGTCTGTGCTCAAAGAAGACGGTACAACAGAAAAAGATATTTATTATTTAAACGGTGAGCTTATGGAAGAAGATGATGTGGAGAATTTCTATCTGGGCATACTTTCCAAAGCGTGGATTGAAAGAATTATTTATGATAAATCTACTGTAGTAACAGATAAGGAGCCGACTTATACGATTACGTACAACAGAAACAAGGATGATTATTATGGAAATGCAGTAGTGGAATATACAGAGTATGATATGAATTATTATCAGGCTACTGTAAACGGAGTGACAGATGTTCTTGTAAACAAAAGAATTCTGGATGAAACAATGGCACAACTGAAAAAAATGACAGAGAAATAAACAGTTTATTATGAATATTTGGAAAGTCTCCCGGAAATACTGTTAGAGAAATAACTTTAAGTATGAAGGGAGATTTTCTTATGCGTAAAAAAATAGTTATAGGTATACTGACACTGGTTATGGTTTTTGGACTGGCGGCATGTTCGTCAGAGGATAACGGAGGCGATAATAAAGTAAACAATGTTACCGACAATAAAAAGACTACCAGCTCTGGCAATAAAGAGGATAACAGCAGTGGAAGCAACTATAATGGAACCAGCAATAATCATGAAAGTAATGGTACAAATAATGGAAGCAACAGCAATGGAACAAGTAACAACGGAAGAAATGATAATGGCAGTGTAGGAAATGATATCAAAAATGGTATTGATGATATCGGAGATGACATTAAGGATGGTATTGACGACCTTGATGGAAATGGAGATAATAACAATAACAACGCAGGAAACGGAAGAAGCAGATAAATTCAAACAGGCGGATGAAAAAGAAATCTGCTGTTTCAAAATGAAAAACTGTAACCAAACGCCGGGATCTTAATATAATATAGTAAATTGATTTTACCATTTCAGGATGGTGGAGGCAGGATATATTATGGCTTATACAATAGTGATTGATCCCGGCCATGGCGGCAGCGACTGGGGAGCTGCCTATGAGGGAAGAAAAGAAAAGGATGACAATCTGAATCTTGCTCTGGCAGTAGGAAGGATTCTGGAAAATAACGGAATTAATGTAGAGTATACAAGAACAGATGATGTTTATAATACTCCGCTGGAAAAAGCGATGATGGGCAATAATGCAGGAGCAGATTTTTTTATCTCGTTTCACAGAAATGCAACTGGTGTTCCACAGAAATCTACAGGAATAGAAACGCTTGTCTATGATGACAGTGGAATAAAAGCCGAGATGGCAAGAAACATAAACAGAGAGCTGGCAAATCTGGGATTTTTAAACCGTGGAGTGATTGAACGGCCGAATCTGGTGGTTCTGAAAAGGACAAAAATGCCGGCATTACTTATAGAAGCGGGGTTTATTGATAATGAAAAGGATAATGAGAAATTTGATGCGCAGTTTAATGAGGTCGCGGCGGCTATCGCGGAAGGGATACTTGAGACCCTCGACATGGGCTCGCTTACAGAAAGACCTCTGTATAAAGTGCAGGTCGGAGCTTATGAAGATAAAGATAATGCTGACCGACTGGTAAGTGCCCTTCAGGCACGTGGATTTGACCCTTATGTTATTTATCAGAATGGAATGTATAAAGTGCAGGTTGGAGCTTATGCAAATTTGTCCAATGCAGCAGCTATGGAAAACAGGCTCAGAGATGCGGGATATCCTACATTTATTACAACCTGACAGACATCTTATTCAATAGCAGAAAAGAAAGGAAGCTTTCTGATTAAGAAATGTTCCTTTCTTTTTGATTTAAGAAGTACTTTGTTTGGACTGTTTTATATTACATTCTTTCCGGCGCCGACAGGCCCAGTAAATCTATGGATGTCTCCAATATTCTTTTTATCAGCTTCAGCAGAACGATAAATCCTGCCTGCCGTTTTTTATCAGTCTCTCCTATAATGCTTGTCTCATGATAGAATTTATTAAATGCATTGGACAAATCATAAACATAGGCACATATTTTATGCGGTGCAAGTTCGGAATAAGCGGATTCTATCATGGAATTAAAACGGACAGCTTCCATAATCAGTGCCTTTTCAGCTTCTGTCTGGACAGGGTTGATATGCTCGTCTTCTGCGGATAAAACCTGCCCTGACGATTCATATTTCTCAAGGATTGATTTGATACGCACAATTGTATATAGAATATAAGGGCCTGTGTTTCCTTCAAAGGAAGCAAATCTTTCGATATCAAACATGTAATCTTTTGAAGCTTGATTGGATAAATCACCATATTTCAGTGCGGCTAATCCTACAATTTCAGAAACTTCCTTCGCTTCTTCCTCGGAAACCGTGCGGTTTTCCATAATTTTGTCATAAACAGCAGCACAGATAGATGCAATCAGTTCCTCCAGACGCATAACGCCTCCGTCTCTGGTTTTAAACGGTCGACCGTCTTTTCCGTTCATTGTACCAAAGCCCAGAAAGATAAGTTTTGTGTCTGGACAAATTTCTGCTTTTTCTGCCACGCGGAAAATTTGTGTAAAATGCATATCCTGACGGTTATCTGCCACATAAATAACTTCCTGCGGGTGATAATCCTGTGTCCTCTGAATCATGGTAGCCAAATCGGAAGTGGCATAGAGAGAGGCTCCGTCTGATTTTCTTATAATACATGGAGGGATTGTTTTGGTATCATTTTCTTTTTCTACATCAATAATCAATGCTCCCTGACTTTCATATGCAAGTCCCGATTGAATCAGACGTTTAATCATATCAGGAATATAAGGTTCTGCGTCGCTTTCCCCTTTCCACAAATCAAAAGATACGTTCAGTCGTTTATAATTCTTTTGTAAATCGGCAACAGAGACATTTAAAATATGCTGCCACAATGCACGGTAAGGTGCATATCCCTCCTGAAGTTTCAAGGTGGCAGTGTGGGCAAGCTCTTTAAAAGCAGCATCTTCTTTTGACCGTGCGCTTGCAGCAGGATAGATTTTTTCCAGCTCATCAATGGTAAAAGGCGGCTCTGACGGAAAATCTCCAATATAATTCTCATCAAAATATGGAAGTTCAGGATGTTCACTGTGAAGCTGTTCAATAATCAATCCCATCTGAAGCCCCCAGTCACCAAGATGTACATCACCGATTACAGTGTCTCCGACAAAACGGCACAGCCTTTTTATACTTTCACCAATAATGGCAGGGCGCAAATGACCGACATGAAGGGGCTTTGCCACATTTGCTCCGCCATAATCCACCACGATTGTTTTTGGGTTTTCGCTGTGTACAAATCCAAGCTTTTCTGCAGCTATCATTTCTTCTGCATAAACAGCCAGAAAACTCTGACTTATCACAATATTGATAAATCCTGGTTTGACCATTTCCACCATTTCAAACATGGCATTGTCTGTCAATTTTGCTGTGATTTCTTCTGCAATAACAAAAGGAGCCTTTTTATATTCCTTTGCGGCAGCCATAGCACCATTACATTGATATTCACAGAGGTCAGGACGGTTTGAAACTGTGACCTTTGCATATTTTTTATCATATCCACAATCAGAAAAAGCTTTTTCAAACTGTTCAGACATAAGTTCCAATAATTTTTTCATAAATTATTCTCCATTTCCTTCTCCGTTTTCTTCTGATGTAGCTTCCTCAGATGTTGGTTCATCCGCAGGAGCAGTAGTGGCATCTGAAGAGTCCGTGCTGGTTTCACCTTCAGCAGCGGTTGTCGTAATTCCGAGTGCGTTTCGGATACTTGCAAGTTCCTGCTCGCTGTAGCTGACAGTTGGAGTAGTTGTCGGTTTGTCCAGTTTGCCGCTGAGCTGCATGGCAGCAAGGCATATAACGGCAATAAAGGCTGCTGTTGCAAATATGGAAACAACAATATTCATCATACGTTTTTTATTCTTTTTTGCAAGTTGTTTCTTTCTGTTTATTTTTTCTGCTTTTCGCTTATCAATTTTTTCCTGACTCATTTCATAGTACCTTCCTCTTTTTAATAAATATTTGGATTTTAAAACATATAAATTATATAACATCTTTACAAATAAATAAAGTATTTTTTACCTTTTTTTCATTTAATCTCCTTGTAGTTTGGAAAGGGATATGCTAGAATTATCTTTAATGCCAAAGAAATAAACGGATAAAAAATATGAGGACAATTATGGATAAAAGTGAAATACAAATAAAAAACATTGTGGTGCATATTCTGGATACCAGTCTTGGAACACCAATATATTCAGATGAAGAACCAGAATATGGCTCTGATTTTGGAGATTTTTTAAGGGAGCATATTTACAGAGTATATCAGAGCGATGATATAAAGAATTGCAGATTTTTGGAAGATTCCTCTGTGTATGCATTATTGCAGGAAACAGTAGCAAAGAAAAAAGATTTTCTTTCCATGAGCAAAGAACTGTGCGGCATGCTCTATCATATTCTGAAAGAAAATATCGATATTCCGTCGGCAGATGTCGCAGTTGTGTATTTTGAAGTAAATACAGTGCCAAGTCTTGCCATCTTAAAAATGAACTATAAATCAGGCTATACACACGCTACGGAGGCAAAAGAACATAAGAATGTGAATCGTATTGTTCAATATCATTCCATACTTCCGGCAGGCAATCAGAAGCTTTCCGAAGCGGCGATTATCAATCTTTCCGATTTTCAGATTCGTCTTTTAGAAAAAAAATATGAGATAAACAATGTAAAGGAAAACTATTTTTCAAAGCATTTTCTTGGCTGCAGTACTGAGATATCCCAGAAGGCCAGACTTGCGGCAGTGGAAAAGGCAGTGCAGTCCGTACAGAAGGAATTTTTAAATGAATCAGAGCAGTTTGAAGAGCATATGAAGGCAAAAAGCATTATTCATAATGAAATAGAACAGCAGGGCAGTATCAGCATACAGGAGGTTGCAGCAAAGGTATTTGAAAACAATGAGGCAATGCATGAAAAATTTAAGGAAAAAATAGAAAAATATAATATTTCAGAAGAGAGTGTGATTGAACCCAAAAATGAAACCACTACTAAAAAATTCTCCAAACAGCATTTGACCACAGATACAGGAATAGAGATAAAAATTCCTATGGAACAATATAACAGCACAGATACTATTGAATTTATGACAAATGAAGACGGAACGATATCCATGCTAATCAAGAATATCGGACATATTATGTCGAAATAGGAAAAAATCATGAAAAGAAATGACAGTCTGGAACTGAAGATAATTCGTGTGGCGCTGCCTTTGCTGATTTATTACGGCATACAGCTTGTGGTGCAGACTTTTTTCGGTATCTATGCCATGATAAAAAAATTCGGGGATATTGAAGGAAGCGACAGCGCCGGTTATATTCTGGCATATAATTTTCTGGATAATACAGAGGAATATATCAATACTCACAGTTTGGTCGTTCTCCTTCTGGCCGCTGTACCGACAATTTGCATCTTATCTTTTATGATGAAAAGAGAATTTGGAGATACTGTTTTTTCAGAATGGGAAACTATTGGAAAAAAAGAAATCCTGATTTTCGGGTGTATGGGAATTTTTATTGCATCAGGGCTTGGCAGACTGGTGCAGGTTTTGCCGATGGATAATATTATAGGCAGCTATCAGGCAATTTCAGAAGAATTTGCAAACAATTCTCCCGTGTTTCAGATACTTACTCTGTGTATTGCAGCTCCAGTTGCCGAGGAAATGATATTTCGGGGAGTAATGTATCGAAGACTTCTTGAATATACAGATAAAGTGATGGCAGTTATTATTACCGCAGCTCTTTTTGGAATTTATCATGGAAATTTGGTGCAGGCTGTCTATGCTCTGATTCTGGGAGTTTTGCTGTGCTTTGTCTATGATTCCTGCAAAAGTCTGGCAGCGCCGATATTTGTACATATGGCGTGTAATACAACATCACTGATTATGATGCACTTTCCGGTCAGCCAGTATATTACAGACAGATTGATATTAAATATTGTGGTTATTATTCTGGAGTTGGCCGGTATGACATTTTTTACATGGATGTTATACAGTTTAAAGCAAAAAGAGAAAGAAAAAGAAGAGGAGAAGACGACAAATGTATGATTGTATTATAATAGGAAGCGGATTTGCAGGAGCCACGGCGGCGGATATTCTGGCAAGAGAAAAAGGGAAAAAGGTTCTTGTGCTGGAAAAGCGTTCTCATATTGGGGGAAACTGCTATGATGTGGAGGATAAACACGGCATACTGATTCATCAGTATGGGCCGCATATTTTCCATACTGATAACAAAGAGGTATATGAGTATCTCTCCATGTTTACAGAGTGGTATGAGTATTCTCATGAGGTAGAGGGATATATCGATGGAGAATATATGCCTGTTCCATTTAATCTGAATACTTTAAGACAGGTATATGGAGAGGAAAAAGCCAAAATACTGGAAGAAAAGTTAAAGGCGGCATATGGAGAAGGAAGCAGAGTGCCGATTCTGGAGTTGAGAAAAAATAAGGACAAGGATATTCAGGATATTGCAGAATTTGTTTATCAGAAAATATTTTTAAAATATACCATGAAACAGTGGGGACAGAAACCGGAAGAAATAGACCCCGCAGTAACAGGAAGAGTACCTGTGCTGATTTCCCATGATAATCGCTATTTTCAGGACTCTTATCAGGGAATGCCGTTAAGGGGCTATACGCCTATATTTGAAAAAATGCTGTCGCATCCTGATATCGAAGTGCGGACAAGAGTTGATGCGCTGTCGGTGCTCCGCTTTCGAAAAGATGGAGTAATATTGTATAATGGACGGGTATTTAACGGAACGGTTATTTATACTGGGCCTATCGACGAATTATTTGACTGCCAATATGGAAGGCTGCCATACAGAAGCCTTGAATTTGAGCTTGAATATTTACAGAAAGATGAATATCAGCCGAAAGCTGTGGTAAACTATACAGTAAGTGAAGATTACACAAGGATTACGGAATTTAAGAAGCTTACGGGGCAAAAAGCAAACGGGACTACCATTATGAGAGAGTACCCAAGGGCGTATACAGGGGAAAAAGGACAAATACCGTATTATGCTATCTCCAATGCGGAAAATAACAGGTTATATAAAAGATACAAACAATTGGCGCAGAACTATAAAAATATGTATCTTCTCGGAAGACTGGCGGAATATAAATATTATAATATTGACGCTATTGTGGCCCGCGCATTAAAGGCTGCAAGAAATCTTTAAATATCTGGAGGAAATTTGATTGAAAAAAAGTTGAGGAAAATAAAATGAAATTATTAAGTATTGCCGTACCATGCTATAATTCACAGGATTATATGGAACACTGTGTTGAGACGCTTGTCAGCGGAGGAGAGGAAGTGGAAGTCATTATTATAAATGACGGTTCACAGGATGAAACACATAATATAGCACGAATGTTAAGTGAAAAATATCCTTCTATCGTAAAATATGTAAACCAGGAAAATAAAGGACACGGCGGGGCTGTCAATACTGGTCTTGAACATGCACAGGGTATTTTTTTCAAGGTGGTGGACAGTGATGACTGGGTAGATGAAGAAGCATTTCGCAAGGTTTTGAATACACTTCGATATATGGTGGAAAATAAAAAGGAGCTGGATATGCTGCTGGCAAATTTTGTCTATGACAAACTGGGTGTCAGGCGCAAAAAAGTGATGAAATATAAAAATATTTTTCGTACAAAGAGAATTACTCATTGGGACGGACATGTACATTTCCGGTTGACGCAGTATATTCTTATGCATTCTGTCATATATAGAACACAGATGTTAAAGGACTGTGGACTTCGTCTGCCTGAGCATACTTTTTATGTGGATAATATTTTTGTCTTTCATCCGCTTCCCTACGTTAAAAAGCTGTGCTATATTGACGTAAACCTGTATCATTATTTTATCGGCAGAGAAGACCAGTCTGTCAATGAAAAGGTGATGATATCGAGAATCGACCAGCATATCAGAGTGGCAAAGCTTATGATAGAGGATTACCTCGGTATGGAGGTAAAAAGTGAAAATTTGAATCATTATATGTTGCAGTATTTGAATATGATGATGTGTATTGGCTCCATTATGCTGATTTTATCAGGAAAAGAGGAGGACTTAGAGAAAAAGAAGGAATTCTGGCTCTGGCTGAAGGAAAAAGATGAGGGCCTGTATAAAAGATTTCGCTATTCATTGCTTGGCATATGGATGAATCTTCCAGGAAAAGCAGGCAGAAAGCTTTCAATATTTGGTTATCATATGGCGAATAAAATATTTGGATTTAATTGATTTCAGGAAATGTGAAAATGAAAAAAATTTTGAGAAAAAAGTAAAAAAGTAGTTGACAAATTTGTTTTGCTGGTATATACTGTTAAAGCAGTCCGATTGAGGCGCAAAAAGATGTGGGATCTTAGCTCAGCTGGGAGAGCATCTGCCTTACAAGCAGAGGGTCATAGGTTCGAGCCCTATAGGTCCCATTCCTTTTTTCTTCGATGGACAAATATGGCTAAGTAGCTCAGATGGCTAGAGCACACGGTTCATACCCGTGGTGTCAGGGGTTCGACTCCCTTCTTAGCCAGGTTTCAGGCTCCCGGAACAGTGTTGTTCCTGGGAGTTTTTTGTTATAAAAAAATCTCCATATTTTTTAAAATGAAGAAAGGCTTTTACAAATCATAATAATGATAGAAAAGAGGTAATTATGAGAATTGGAATGGGATATGATGTTCATAAATTGACAGAGGGTAGAAAATTGATTTTAGGGGGAGTGGAAATTCCTTATGAAAAAGGACTTTTGGGACATTCAGATGCAGATGTGCTGATTCATGCGATTATGGATGCTCTTTTGGGAGCTGCCGCGCTGGGAGATATCGGACAGCATTTTCCCGATACGGACCCGCAGTATAAAGGGATATCAAGTATTCTGCTTTTGGAACATGTAGGAAAACTGCTGGAAGACCATTTATATATTATAGGAAATATCGATGCGACTGTAATTGCACAGAAGCCAAAGCTTGCTCCTTACAGAGAGCAGATGAAAAAGAATATTGCCAAAGCATTGAAGATATCAGAACATCAGATTTGCGTCAAGGCTACTACAGAGGAAGGTCTTGGATTTACCGGAAGAAGAGAAGGAATGGCTGCTCAGGCGATAGTTCTTTTAAATACAGTGGAAAATTATATGTATGATTATAATCTGTCAGATGTTATGACTGATAAGGAAGAAGCTGCAAAAAGAAATTGTATAAATTGTCTGGGCTGTACAAGAAAGGCTGAAGGCGAGTTATGAGCAGGTATGAGTTAAAGGAAGTAAAGTATGAAGATTACTGGGAACTTCGAAAGCTGTTTTCATTAAGATATGCGCAGACCTGCGAAAATATTATTACAAACAGTTATATTTGGAAAGATTATTATAAGGCAAGATATGTGACAGACAAAGAAGGGCTGTTCTGGATTTATCAGCTTCAGGGGGAATATTTTACGGCATCGCCGGTGTGCAGTGATAAAAATGTGGAAAAATATTTTTTGATGGCGAAGGAATATTTTAATCAGGAATTAAAGCAAAAGCTGGTAATGTATACGGTAGATGAAAAGCTGGTAGAACAGCTGAAGCTTTCAGAAAGTCAGTATACTGTGGAGGAAGACAGGCGGTATTTTGATTATGTTTATGATGCAGAGGCTCTTCGTATGCTGTCAGGAAAGAAATATCATAAAAAAAAGAATCATGTCAATGCATTTCACAAGGAATATGACGGCAGATATCAGTGCAGAATCATGACGGAAAGTGATGCAAAACTTATCAGTGCATATCTTGATAAATGGCATGGCATGAGAGAAATTGAAGATGAGTATCACAGAGATGAATATGAACTTCGGGGCATTAAAGAACTGGTGATTCACAGTGGAAATATCAATATGGATATGTTTGGTGTTTTTATTGACGGAAAACTGGAGGCATTTACACTTGGAACTTATCTGAAAAGAGAAGAAACCGCCTATATTCATGTGGAAAAGGCAAATCCTGAAATCAGAGGATTATATCCTTTTATCAACCAGCAGTTTTTGATACAATGTTTTCCTACGGCAAAACTTGTCAACAGGGAGGACGATATGGGGCTGGAAGGATTGAGAAAGGCAAAAATGTCCTATAATCCTTGTTATATGGCAAAAAAATTTAATATATATGAAAAATAGTATTTGAAAAATAGTATAATATAAAGAAATCTATGTCTTAAATAAAAGATAAATCAGAGGGACAGACTGTGAAAATAGAAATTTTAAAAGGGAAAGAAATTCAAAAAACGCGTGCATTATATGAAGAAGTATTTCAAGATTCCAGAGAATATACGGAGTATTTTTATAAAAAGGTCCAAAAAGATGGAATCTGTTTTGCAATGGAGGAAAATAACAAAATAATATCTGAGCTTTTTCTGATTCCAAAACGCATGGTTTGTGATCATAATATCATAGATGCTTTATATGTGTATGGAGTTGCAACAAAAGAACAGTACCGTGGACAGGGCTGTATGGATAAGTTAATGAAGCAGGCTCTTTATTATGCCAAAGACAGTACAACAGAGTTTCTTTATCTTATTCCTGTCAGTCCTGCTCTGTATGAGAGATATGGTTTTCATACCGTAAAACAGGGAGAAATACGGATGTGGGAGCTGTCAGAAGAACCTGCTGAAATGACAGAATATAATTTTGAGCAGGTTTTTGAGTTTTATGATGAGCTTTATCAGGAAATAAACGGACTGGAAAAATCTTCTTCTGGCATATATCCGTTTCGTGACAAAGACTATCTTGCTGACAGAATCTGCCGTGCCAGAATAGAGGGAGGAGGAATGTATTTAATAAGAAAACGAAATGGAGAGACAGCAGGATTTGTAATTACAGGAGAGGAAGAGGGCGAGAGTGTAATTATGGATGTGGATGGAGAATATGAGAAAAAAGAGAAAATTGTAAAAGACTTTATGAACAAGCAGGGCAGAAGAAAAATAAAAGAATATGTATTTACAATTATGATAAAGGAATTAAAAGGGAGCCTGAAAAATATGACTTGGACAGCTTTTAACGATGAGATATAGTTATGTCGTTTGCAGAAAGCTCTATTTTTCAGACTGATGAAGATGCTATAGGATAGATGTTCACTTCTTTTCGTCAAAATAATAGTATTTTTGGTAATTATTGTGAATTATTTGTGCAAAATGACGAAAATATCGAAAAAGTGAAATGTTCACAATTTCCTGACAACTTTTTGATGTTTTTGTTTTATAATAAGTTGTATACAGATATGTTTTTGAGGGAGGTCTGTAAAAACAGGAAAGGAGATTTGTATGAAAAACAAAGAAACAGAAAAGGAGGTTGGTTATACGGGGCAGGAAAAGCTCAATACAGCGATTACTTTTATTGTGATAACAGCAGTAGTTATACTTACAGCAGTGGTTGCTTTGATGGCTATACTTCAGCATGATTTTGAAAAAGCGGAAACAAAGTTTTTTGAAGATTTTACACTTTCATCTCCGCCGGAATTATGGGAGAGAGTGCCGGATTTGTTGATTTATCCATGGAATGAATATCATAAATATAGTACGCGTGAGCTATCACGGGAGCAGAATGAATTTTTGCAAGGGAAAAAAGTAGCGGAATGTATGGTGGATATGGTGAATTATGATAGTATTCTTATTCAGGACAAGGAGAGTGCGGTTTCACTGTTGTATGCCGAATCCCGCAGGTTATTGACTGATGATGATAAAGAATACTATGTATGGAATCAGATTCAGATTGAGGGAATTTATTTGTTTGCAATGGTTAACATGAGTGGGGAAATTTTTTCGTTTCGTTATGTGACGGATATGGAGTATGAAGGAATGGAGGCGATTCAATATGTGAGAGAGAGTTTTAAAAATACAGAAGATTTGTATTTTATGGGGCATGAATTTAATGAGTTTGAAAATAATAGAAAGTTATTTATTGAAGCTGTAAATAGATATTTGACAAAATATGAAAATATGAGTACAGAAATATTTTATCAAAATATAGATTTAAAAAAGAAGCCTACTGTTAAAGAAGAGAATGGGCATGTTGTATTAGTATATATATCAGAAGTAAAAACAGATTATTTTATTTTTCTTTATTTAGACTGTAAAACTAAGAAAATTAGTGGATATCATCTGATGTTATATTAGCTTAAAATATTAGAAATTTTTTATATTTAAAACTGACAGTGAAAATAATCATAAAAATCAAGAATTAGTTAAATATTATAGAATACATAACACCAAAGAGGAGAATATACTTTTCTTTCAGACATCGTTTGCACTCTGGTTCTATGTCTTTAGGTTAAAGCCTGATGACCTGAAACGCAGTGATACTAAATTAGCAGCACTTCTCTCTGGCAGAAGTACTGTTAATAAGTACCAACGTTTTTATATAGTTTGTAAGAAAAGAATATTCTTCTTTTTGATTGTTTTTATTAATAAAGTTTTTAGAATGTTTATTTATGATGAATATTGATATAAAAAATTTGGGGGATACTATTATATTTAAACAGTATAACTTTTTAATGATTATTACATCTAATAGTTAATTAAAATTATTGTTGAATCAACAAGATCGGAAGAGCACACGTCTGAACTCCAGTCACTC